>JBEBJH010000320.1:0-4230 GCA_040079965.1 Cyclobacteriaceae bacterium | reverse complement strand
CGAAAGGGACCGAGGTCAGTAAATTTGACACCATAAAATAATTTCAATAGTCGGGTGGCTAGCCAGTTGCCAAAAATTTGCTGTGGGGTCATTGAGCCGTTTTCCTTTTTACCCAATGCACGCGAACCAATAACAAGATCAGCACTTCCTTCAATAATAGGTCTCAGCACTTCGTAGATTTCTTCCGGATAATCTGAATGATCAGCATCAAGAAAAACGACAATATCCGGTGCTGGTTGCATTTGCCGCAGGTATCCTATTCCCTTAAGGCAAGCACGTCCATAGCCAGGAACCGCTTCGCGAAGTACGGTCGCTCCTGCCTCTTTCGCAATCCGTTCCGTATTATCTGTTGAAGCATTATTGATGACAACAATTTCTGAAACAAGCTTTTTGGGAATCTCGCGAATCACTTCGCCTATGCCGTTCTCTTCGTTGAAGGCTGGGATGATAACTTTTACAACTACGCTCAAAGTAATTTCTTTATTCGGTTAAGATTAAATTCTTACTCCGAAACTTTAATATGATTATTCCCAATTAAAATCGGCTTACCAAATCGTCCTACTTCATCCTTGACTTCAAGATTCAATACACCTCGAGGACAAACTGAAGAACAAATTCCACAACCTACACAGGAAGATCGCACTATGTTTTGACCACGTTGTGCATACCATCGCACGTCAATACCCATTTCGCAATACGTGGAACAATTGCCACATGAAATGCATTGCCCACCATTTGTAGTAATTCTAAATCGGGACTTGAATCGTTGAACTAATCCGAGATAGGCTGCCAAGGGACATCCAAACCGACACCAAACCCGATTGCCCATGAGAGGATAAAATCCGGTACCAACTACTCCGGCAAAACCGGCACCAATAAAGGCTCCATATACTTCACGCAACTTATAGGAGTCAAAAAATAAAAACCAGGAAGCTCCGGTCCAATACGTATAAATGACTCCGGCTGTCATCAGCACGGCAAATACCAACACACTATGAATCATCCAGCGCTCAACTTTCCAGGCTTTGATAGTTTTATTAGAAAGTTGTCGATATGGATCTCCCAGAGTTTCGGCCAACCCTCCACACCCACATACCCAGGAACAATACCATCGTTTTCCAAAAAAATAAACTAGCACCGGAACCCCAACAAGAATGAGTGCTATCCCCCAGCCCAACATAAAAATTCCCAACGTGCCACTTGATATCAATTCATTTAGCCTGGAATCAAAAAAGAAACTGTAATCAAGAGGCCAGATATTTTTAAAATCGAAATATGGCTTGTTCAAACGAATAAGAATCTCTGGAATCAAAAATGCAAAAGCAGTCTGAAAAAACATTACCGAACAAGTGCGTATAATCTGGTATTTACTATGGCGATAGTGGATAATCATTCGAACACCCATTACCAGGATACAAAGCGTGTAAATAAATCCGTAAAGAAAAAATCGTCCGGCCTCGTTGCCATTAAGCATTCGGCTAACAGGGTCAACCACAGTAACCCAGTTGGTCATATACTCCGGGTAGAAATACAAAATGATATAAAATGCAATTAGCCACGTGCCGGTAAGAATGCCAAGCCAGCCGGTGTTTTTCATTACGTTGAAAAAGATTCCATTATTCTTAATGCCTGGTGCAAGATTCAGTTTGGGCAGAATATAAAACAAGGCCCCGATAACGCATAAGCCAATAGTGAGAAAAAGAAAGAGTATGGGATTATTAGTTACCGGACCGATAGCTGATGCTTTCGTTAAGGAATAAATTAAATCCTTCACCTGGTAACGGTCAAACCCAACCTTATTGATGATTTCATATTGATTGATGTTAATAACCACACCTTGCAATTGGGTTTGCAATTCCTCCCTTGATCCAAACTCCCGTCCATCCAGCCAACTTCCATAATCCTTCCATGCTTTAATTTTAAATTCACTTACCTCGTCACCGCCCAGATAGAGGGAATCTACTGCCGAAAGAGAAAATCGGCTTCCACTTCGTGCCACTAAATCAAGAACTTCCTCCTGAGTAATACCATATGTACTCAATTGCTCCTGATTAATCTCTTCAAATATCCTCTTGAGTTCTGAAACGAAAGAAAATGAAGAAGTAAAATTTCGATCCTGAATTTCTGACGAAGTGCTTAAGAAAAGATTGCGCTTTGTAACATTGGAGATTTTACTTTCAATTACTTCTGGTGTAATTCTATAACTCGCCCAGAAAAAAGTAGCATTGAAAAGAATGAAGCCAACAAGGAATATTATTAACCCAAAAAGTTTTACTCCTTTCATACAAGCCTCGGGCTAAGTTCAAGGTGTGGAAATTTTAAACCAAAACTCTCAGCGATCTCGGATTCATGACTAGGAAAAAATTCCGGATCAAAATTGGCTTCTGCCAAATGACTAAGAATATATTGAATGCTGCGCCTATCGCGGAGCCAACGATCAAAGCATTCATGCCGCAATCGGATTCCAAAGGAATTAATCCCCAAAAACCGACTAGAAATTCTATCCCAAACCAAGTGCATGCATTTCGTGCCAGATTGATGCTCCCAGTAAAAGTCTGATTCGCTTTTGCTCAACTCATTAGGCACATTTCCATACGTTTGATATTCGATATCAAAAAACTTGGCTGAGTTAAACCACGGTCCGGGTTCATAGTTAGTTTTATCACCACAAATAGTTTGTGCCAACACCTCGCCCATCATGCGACCGGTGTACCAAACCTGTTCGATTTTTCTTCTCCCTGGCAATTCATAGGTGCGTTCAACACAATCCCCAAGCGCATACACATCAGGAACGTTAGTCTCCAGAAATTCATTGACCAACACACCGCGGTTGGTTTCAATACCTGAGCCTTTTAAAAAATGAATATTTGGCGAAACGCCAACGGTAAGGCCAACAAACTGACATGGAATAACCTCACCGCTGCCAGTAACAACCGCCTTCACCCTTCCTCTTTCATCCGCTTGGACTTCTTTCAACTCTGTCTCTAATTTTAAATCGACATGATGCGATCGGATATGTCGACTAATTAAATTCGCTTCCTGAAGCGGCAGCACATTGCTCCAGAATTCTTTTTCGCGCACCAGCATGGTTACTGGAATTTTTCTCGAGAGCAACATCTCGGCCATTTCGATACCAATCAAACCACCTCCAACAATCACAGCCTGAGTAATTCCCTTGGTGTGCTTCTCCATCTCCTCAAGATCCTGATAGCTATAGAGCCCCTGCACGCCTTGTGCCCCCTGACCTGGCCATCCAAACTTGTTGGAGGTTGATCCGGAAGCGATAATCAGAATATCGTAGGTGATTGTTTTGCCAGATTGAAGAATGAGTGATTTTGTTTGAGCATGAACACTTTCAACATGATCGCGCAACAAATCAATTTTATTCTTTCTCCAAAACCCATCTTCATAAGGTTTCGTGTGTTCATATTTCATATGCCCCATGTAGATATACATCAGGGCTGTACGTGAAAAAAAGTAATCGGTCTCAGATGAGAGAATCGTAATCCTATGATTGCTATGCTTGCGAATATGGCGGGCTGCAGTAGTGCCCGAAATTCCATTGCCGATAATCACGATGTGCTTCATGCGTCCTGTAAAGGTGCAATTTTCGCAGCAAATTACGTGTCAGTAAAGTGACAAAGCAGCGAAGAATAAATTGTGTCTACACCAGCAATCTAAATCACTTCAAACTGCTTTGAGTTACTTGATTTCCGCGAAGGTGTTGATTCATTTGAATACATCTTCTCATAGTACTCTCGCGCCATTCGATTGGAATCAAACTCAGGTAGAATGTCTTCCATACTTTGCTTTACGATGGCCGTCCAGCCTCTCGGGTTATTATAATAAAGAGGAGCGATCTCGTTTTCTAACATCGTAAGCAAGGTATCGTTCTCAATTGTATCCTGCTCCTCCGAATTCTCAGTTTCAGCAGGAGAAATGATAAAGCAATTTTTACCATGCTTTGAAAACTCTGGAATCCAACCATCGGGAATTGAAAGGTTGATGCTTCCATTCATCGCAGCGGTCATGCCCGAAGTACCTGAAGCTTCGCGGAACATTTTTGGTGTATTGAGCCACAAATCAGATCCGCGTTTCAACAAGCCCGACAACTGCATTTCGTATCCCGTAAGGATAGCACAGTTTGGAAGGTCCTTTATCTTCCAATAAATATCATTGAAGATACCGATCGCACCATGGTCCTCAGGATAAGGTTTACCGGCCCAAATT
>JBEBJH010000059.1:0-21396 GCA_040079965.1 Cyclobacteriaceae bacterium | reverse complement strand
GAATGGAGGGAAATCGCAAATCCTGAATAGTAGAAACTTCAGGGAGTACTTTGTGACCGCGCGCTTCGGCCAGCAGCGACACATAATACCCTTCGCTTTGATACTGATATGATTTACAGAGATTAAGAACCTTCAGATTTTTTGTTTCCTGAAAAGTAGGATCTGTTATGTACCGATCCGGTGAAATTACTTCAACATCCTGCAGACTGAATTTCCAGTGCTCTGGTTTTTCAACAACAATCAGTTTTGGCATAGCTTACTCCTTGGGTTCAATAATTAGCAGATTGGCATCGTAGGTTACAATCCCCAGCATGATGCTGTTGATCAGGCGATCGAAGTTTACACTGTAGTATTGGCTCTTCAGTGGATTTGGATTCATTGGGTCGGCCAGGTAAACAGTTTGGGTAGCTTCATCATATCCATTGATGATTACAAAGTGTCCAACAGGCTCACCTTTAATACTGTCAAACTTACTGTTCGATGAAATCTCACGCGGAGTACCATACAAGTAGGTTGCGCTCAATCCGGTAAGGATGGGCTTCGATTTCTTCAGATAACTTTTGATGAGTTCTGCATTCAGTTCTCTTAAATATACTTTTCCGCCAGCCTCCAAAAATTTTATATAAGCACGTGAGGCAACCAACAATTTTTTCTTCTTGAATTTATACCGCATTTGTCTTTTTAAAAACGTGACCATCTTGCGGGTTGATAATTTAAACCACGAAGGATCAAATACATTTAGGTTATACGTGTAAAGATGAGCCTGGTAACCCCTTTGCAAGGCATGATTTCCCAGCATGACGGCCAGCGTGCCACCGCTTTTCAGACTTTTTACCTGTTGTATAACATCCTTAAGGCCGATGTCGTCCTGATAGTATTGATACATAGCATGCAGGCACGTTGGGCCACACGTTACTTCATCGGGCTGAGCCTTTATATCGAAGTTGAGAAAGAGTGCCTGGCGGTGAGACATTTATAGTAGCTTGGAAATAAATAAATCAAAAACTTCAACGAGAATCAGGATGATAATAATCCACTCCAGTGTATTGCTTTCGCGCTGATGGGTGATTTCCCTAAAAACACTGAGATTGTCTTCGATGATTCGCAGGGTATATTCAATTTCACTGAATCGCACCCGTAGGTCAAAATGTTTCATCAGGCCTTTGTGCAGGCGGTCCAGGTATTCATCATCCCACACTTGCTCCGGAGCATCAAAAATATAGATGTTGTCAGCGATATCATTTTGGGTATTAAGCGCTTTGCCAATAAACTTAAGCATGTTTCTTCGATTGATGCTAAGCTTGCCGGTGTTCTCAAGATCATTTGTGAAGCCCCGGATTTCTGAAAGTAGATTTTCTGTTACCTGATGGTATCGGTCTAACGCAACCGACTGGGCAATATTAAACATAGCAATGCGGACAACTTTTTCATCGAACCGGTCCACAACCACCTGATTGAATTCAAACTTCATCTCCCCATCCTCAACACTGATTTCATGATCATCGCGCAACCAGGCCGGAACTGGGCTTTTCATGAAGGAGTTTATTGTTTTTACGGTCAATTTAATTTCTTCATCGCTATGACCAGAAAAAACAACTACCCCATAATTAAAATAGTATTGATACTTATCTCCGCCAAAACTGTAGAATAGTTCAGAAGAAGTATCGGCAAGCGGCTTTAGATCCAGAAAGGTTTTAAGGCCTTTAAGATCTAATTGATTGGCTACCAGCAGGGCCGAAAGTTTAACCCGTTTACTCATACCATTTATACCAAATTTAAACTTATTATCATCCTCAGGAAATTTTGGAATGACTGAAAATCCTAATATTGCATTGTTATTAATAAGAAATATGAGAAAGCTTGTTTTGGTCCTGATTGGATTCCTGGTTTTGACAGAGGGTTTTGGATGGGGGGCTACTGGCCACAGGGCTACAGGCCTTATAGCGGAACGGTATTTGACCAATAAAGCCAAAAAGCGCATCCAGAAAATCCTTGGTGGAGAATCCGTTGCCATGGTAAGCACCTGGATGGATGAAATCCGCTCTGACTCAACGTATAACTATACCACCGATTGGCATTGGACTACCATACCCGATGGTGGCCGCTATAAGGATGTTGAAGCCAATCCGGATGGAAAGGTGATTATGATGATTGAAAAAATGACCAACGACCTAAAGGCTGGTAAGCTTTCTGCCAAACAGGAGCAAGAGTATTTGAAGATGCTTATTCACATGGTTGGTGACATTCATCAGCCTTTACATGTAGGCAAACCGGGAGACCGCGGAGGCAATGAAGTGAAAGTGAAATGGGCGGGCGGAGACTCAAACCTTCATCGTGTGTGGGATAGTGATATGATTGACGACACCAAACTTAGTTACACCGAGTTAGCGCAATCGCTTAAAAAGCCAGACGCAGCCACTATTAAAAAATGGCAGCAGACTTCTGTACGTGAGTGGGCTAATGAATCGATGACACTTCGCCCTTACGTGTACAATATTGGAAGGGGTAGCTTGGGGTACCGTTACTCTTTTGTAAACATGCCTTCTGTGCGGGAAAGAGTTTTACAGGCCGGTATCCGCATTGCAGGTTTATTGAATCAGATCTACGGTTAACTCAACGAATGTATTTTCTCCACCACCACTGAAAGACAATCAATGCCCAGATGCGGGCATGTACGTCTTGTGGGTTGGATGACATCAATTGAAGTTTCAGTTTTTCTATTTCTGAGTATTCGAAAATACCTTGTTCGCGAATGTATTTTTCTGCGAGCAGGTCATCCATAATAAGCGACTTCAATTCTTTGCGCAACCATTTCAACAGAGGAACTTCAAAACCTTTTTTAGGTCGGTTATAAAGTTCAGGAGGTAATACATCCCGAAAGGCATCTTGTAAAATTCTCTTGCGGATGGAGTGATTTATTTTATAATCATCGGGCAGGCTGAAAATAAAATTGACAACCCGGTAATCTAAGAAGGGCACCCGCACTTCCAGTCCATGGGCCATGCTCATCAGATCAACTTTCGTAAGCATGTCATTAGGCAGCACCAGTCTCATGTCTGTCATTAGAATATCACGAATGGATTCATTGGTCGGGATGGAGCGTATCAATTCTTGTTTTCGGCTTTCATATTCCTGCTGTTGAAATTTTTGTTTTGATCCTTCTGAAAGCAGGTTGAGTACCTGATCTTCTTTTGCAAAAGCCGCCCATTGCCAATATCGTTCTCTGCTAGTAAGCTTCATTCCTTCAGCAAACCGATTGAGTTGCCGGAATCTGTTACTTAAGAAACTGTTTCTGGATTGTGGAAGTGACTTCCAAACCGGTGCTAACGAACTGATCAGGTTTTCCTGCCAGCCCTTATTTATAACCCGGTGAAAGGCTGCATGTTTATTATAACCACCCAGCAATTCATCAGCACCGTCTCCGGAAAGAGCAACCGTGGAATGTTTTCGGGTTTCCTTACTTAAAATGAAGACATTGATGGCCGAGGAATCTGCAAATGGCTCATCGATATACTCTAAAACAGAGTTCACATGAGCCAATAGGTCATCATTTGTTAGGGAGAAAACTGTGTGCTCCGTATTAAAATGTTTGGACACCTGGTTTGCATAATGGGTTTCGTCAAAAAACTTTTCGTCTTTAAAACCAATTGAAAACGTATGAAGATCGGGCTTATGTTTCGCAGCGAGCGCTGTAACAACGGATGAATCAATGCCTCCGCTCAGAAAAGCACCCAACGGCACATCTGAAATCAACCTGCGCTGTATGGAGTCTTCCAACAACTTTTTGAGTTTATCTTTAGCCTTATCGTATGAAAGCGTGGGTGTATTCTCCTCATTATCGGGAATGGTATAGTAGCAATGGGTCTCAATTTTTTTGCGACTAACTTTCAGGTAATGCCCCGGTAAGAGCTTTTTTACATGTGCAAAAATGGTGGCTGGCGCAGGGGTATAATTAAGTTGCAGGTAGGTGAATAGTGATTGAAAGTCGATTTCTTTATCAATGCCATATTCGATCATGGCCTTCATCTCTGAGCCAAAGAGAAACTTATCCTCATCAAAAAGATAGAGTAACGGTTTAATACCGTAGCGATCACGGGCTAAAAAGAAGATCTGTTCCTGGCGATCATAAATGCAGAAAGCGAAAAAACCATTTAGCTTGTCCAGGCACTTTTCCTTTTGGCGGATATATAAGTTTAATAAGACTTCCGTGTCGGAAGCAGAGAAAAAGGAAACGCCATCAGCCTCCAGTTCTTTTCTAAGCTCCCTATAATTAAATATTTCGCCATTGAAAACAATGCAATACCGTTTGCTGGCATCCCACATGGGTTGATTGGCAATTGCGCTCGTATCGATAATAGAAAGTCTGCGATGCCCGAGGCCGACAAACTCGTCTATATAAACATCCTGAAAGTCGGGACCTCGTTTGTGCAGTGCCATGGTAGCGGCTGTCACATGAATCATGTTAAACTTACCTACCAGGTTAAAAGCAAATACTCCGGTGATGCCACACATTCTTTGCTAGTTGGCAGTAAACAGAATGCAGTTGGCAAGTTTTATACGACTGCCTACTGGTGACTGCCCACTGCCTACTTTTTAATTTTAAAGTGTCTTGATTTTTATTTTCCGAAACCAGGCTTCGCTGCCATGGTCTTGTAATACAATATGTCCTTTAGGTGCAGCTCCATAGCCTTTGGCCTCGTTCCATTTACTTGCTTTTTTTTGTGCTAACCATTCTGCAGAATTCAATTCATACTCCACTACTTTATCCCCATTTACCCAATGTTCCACATGATTTTTATTAACTACCAATTTGGAAGAGTTCCACTCTCCGGCAGGTTTTATTTTTGTTTTCCCAGCTGCGTGCATGCCATAATTTGATCCCGTAAGGTGATCGGGTGTCTCATTCGGAAATCCAGGATCGTCCATTAGTTGAAATTCCGGACCGGAGTAATAGGGTTGTTCAAACTCTTCTATTACCCGGAACATAAGGCCTGAATTACCTTGAACACCTATTTTCCAATCGAACGCCAATTCAAAGTTTTCAAACTCTGCCGTTGTCATTATATCGGAGCGCTCATTTCCGTCTCCGGTACTTTCATTAAGTGCTTTACAATGGAGTACTCCATCCACAACTTCCCATGTGTTATTTTTTCTGGCTTTAAAGATCTGCCAGCCATTGGTTGTTTGTCCGTCAAACAAAAGTTGCCAGCCTTCTGCTTTCTGTGCTTCAGTAAGTTGATTGTCTCCGCTGGTTTCAGGGACAACTACTTCGGGTTTTTCTTCTGATTTCTTTGGGCTACAGCCCATCCACGAGGCGATAAATGCAGCTACAAATAGTGATATGAGTACCTTTTTCATGGTTTTTTAACATTAATGACTGGTTACTTATTAGATTTTATTAGAAATTAACGCAAAAGTTAAACATATGAAACTTAAAATCTACTGGATTACACTCTCAATTTTAACACTGGCGGGATTCAGTGCCCAGGCCCAGATACATCTTGGCGCCACCACGGCCTATAACGCCACCTTTGTGTTGGATAAAGGGTTAAGTGAAGACCCCCGATATAGCTCAACCTATACCTACAATTGGGCACCGGTTGGTTTTAATTTCGGAATGGACTTTGGCCATAAGTTCGGACTTCAATTGGAGGCGATTAAGTCAACGCAAGGACAAATCTATGATGTCATTAATACGGCAAAGCAGATTGCGGGCTCCAGAAAAATAGATGTTGAATATATCAACATACCGCTGATGATGAAGTTTATGGGTAGTGGATCAGGTAAAGCACGGGGTAATTTCAATTTTGGACCTCAATTAGGGATTCTCACTAAAGGAATTGAAACCCTACAAACCAATAAAGGTGATTATGAAATTCCTGAAGGAATTGATTTTGCTACAATAAAAGAAGATTATCCTTCAGCCATCGACAATGGAAACGGTACATATAATCTACCCAATGATGTTCCTACAACTGCCTTACTCCAGAAACAACTGGATGATTTTAAGAATACTGAATTTCAATTGGCAGTAGCATTTGGCTTAGACATCGATTTATCGAAACATCTTTACTTATCCACTCAAGTAAGAGCCAATTACAGTTTTACGGATATGAGAAATGAGGATATTATCAATTCACTTAAAGCTGGCGACTTTTCGGAAGTATTTGGAGGCCGGGCTAATTTCTTGGTGGGGGTGCAGGTTGGATTGCATTACTATTTCGGAACCCTCAGATCTTTTAAGTAGGATAAATCTGCTTTCTATTCCTGTACTTATAGCCACAGATTCACAGATTAGATTCTTTTAGAATTTATAAATCTGAGAATCTGTGGCTTCTTATTTCTAGAATATTTTCCCAGGATTCAGAATTCCGTTGGGGTCAAATACTTTCTTTATTCCCCGCATCAGGTTGAGATTTATTTCGCTCATCGCAATAGGCATATAAGGCCGCTTGGCTATACCAATGCCATGCTCACCGGAAAGTGTTCCACCCAGGCTCACAGTAAGCTTAAAGATTTCACCAATGCCTTCCGGGATTTTGGTTTCCCAATCGGCTTCGCTGATATTTTCCTTTAAGATGTTCACATGCAGATTGCCATCGCCTAGGTGCCCAAAGCAAACTGTGTTAAATCCGTATTGCTTGCCTATTTCTTTTATGCCTTTAATCAGCTTGGGTAGATTGTTTCGCGGCACCACTACATCATCTGATTTAGTAAGTGTGTACCAGTTAACGGCAGGCGAAATATTCTTTCTTATTTTCCACAGTTCTTCTTTCTGCGCACTGCTTTCGGCAAACAGAACTTCTCCACATTGAAATTTTTCTACTACGTTCATCACCCGCTCGGCATCACGCATCAGCACTTCTTCATCATTGCCATCCAATTCGCATAACAGGTAAGCATCCATGTTATCGGTTAGCTTGGTTGTTACCGGGCTGTTCAACACTTTCTCGCAATACTCAAAAGTTTTTTCGGCTGCTTCACGCTCAAAGAACTCCATCCCGGAAGGAGTAATGCCTTCAACAAAAATGGCAGCAATAGCACTGCATGCTTCCTCGTTGGTAACAAAGGGAATAAGTAAGAGCACATTTTTTTGAGGAAGGCCCCTAAGCTTAAACACAATTTTTGTGATGATGCCGAGAGTACCCTCGCTGCCGCACATAAGTTGGGTAAGATTGTAGCCGGTCGAATTCTTCAATACATTGGCAGCTGTCCAGATAATTTCTCCTGTAGGCAACACAACTTCCATGTTGATAACATAGTCACGGGTAACACCATATTTTACAGCTTTAGGTCCGCCCGAGTTGTTGGCAAGGTTGCCACCTAAAAAACAGGAACCACGACTGGCCGGATCGGGCGGATAGAAAAGTCCTTTTTCTTTTACTGCATTTTGAAATACTTCGGTTATAACGCCAGGTTCTACAGTAGCCTGTAGATTTGATTCATCAATGTTTAAGATTTTATTAAATCTTTCCATAGAGATAACCACTCCTTTCTTTACAGGCAGCGCTCCTCCACTAAGTCCGGTTCCGGCACCGCGAGGGGTAGCGGGTATCAGGTGCGCATTACAAATCCTTAAAATCTTACTGATCTCCTCGGGCGTAGCCGGCTTGATGACCAGGTCTGGCAGAAATTGATAGTCTTCGGTTTTATCGTGGCCGTATTCGTTTCGCTGCTCTTCATCGACAATTACATGCCCTGCACCCACGATGGCACGAAATTGGCCAATGATCTCGTCATGCATCGGGGGAGTAATCGTTTCACTTTCTTTAACGTGTGCCATCAATACTGTAACTTTGAGTGAATATGATTTCAAAAACGAAGCACAAAATTAAGGAAATAACCCTTCACCAGTGGGGGCTTTTAGTCCTCATTTTAATTTTGTTTAGTGCATGCAGTTCGGCCCGCAAAGCCCGCGAGGCACAGGTAGAAAAGGTTATTAAAGCAGCGCGAACGTTTACGGGAACACCTTATAAGTATGGCGGCACAACAAGAGTTGGCATGGATTGCTCAGGTCTTACCGGCAATGCTTACCAGGCGGTTAGTCTTACCCTTCCACGCACCGCAGAGGGGCAAGCCCAGGTGGGTGAAAAAGTAAAGCGTAAAAAGCTTGCCGAGGGCGATCTTGTTTTTTTTGCTACGGGAGATAAGAAAAGAGAGATTACGCATGTAGGCATTGTTACTGATGTGAAGTCGCGCGATCAGGTTAAATTTATTCATGCCTCTACTTCGTTGGGTGTAGTAGAGACCAACCTATATTCAGATTATTACAAAAAGCGCTTTCGCACCGCAAGGCGAATTCTCGATTGACCTCCTCAACAATTCTACCATGACTTCGCGCAGAAAATTTCTTCAACTCGGAACCCTCGCTTCCTTTGCTTCTGTAACAAAATTATTTGGTGCAGATAAATCAGCGCCTGTGGCCACCAAGCCGGTGGTTATCTCCACGTGGAATTTCGGATTGGGCGCAAATGAAGAGGCGTGGAAAATTCTATCTGCCAACGGCCGCGCGTTGGATGCGGTAGAAGCAGGAGCGCGAGTACCCGAAGGAGATCCGAAAGAAACTTCGGTCGGCTTAGGTGGTTTGCCCGATCGCGATGGACGGGTAACACTTGATTCCTGCATAATGGACGAGTTTGCAAATTGCGGAGCAGTGGCTTGTTTAGAACACATCGTGCACCCTGTATCGGTAGCACGTAAGGTGATGGAGAAAACTCCTCATGTATTTTTGGTAGGCGATGGCGCCTTGCAGTTTGCTTTATCGCAAGGATTTAAAAAAGAAAAATTACTTACCAAAGAATCTGAAAAGGCCTGGAAGGAGTGGTTGAAGACATCGCAATACAAACCGATTGCCAATATAGAAAATCATGATACGATCGGCATTGTGGCTTTGGATATGAAACAAAATCTTTCTGGGGCTTGTACTACCAGCGGAATGGCCTATAAAATGCGAGGCCGGGTGGGAGATTCACCGATTATCGGGGCTGCATTATTTGTAGATAACGAAATCGGAGCGGCCACCTCAACGGGAGTGGGCGAGGAGGTTATACGCATTGTTGGATCGCACTTAGTTGTAGAACTGATGCGGCAGGGGAATACTCCGCAGGAGGCATGTGAGAAGGCCGTCCAACGCATTGTAAAAAATCAGCCGGTTAAATCGAAAGAGATACAGGTTGGATTTTTGGCACTGAATAAAAATGGCGACTACGGAGCCTATGCGTTGCAAAAGGGGTTTACCTATGCGGTGTATGCACAGGAGTTAGGGAATAAATTATTTGAAGCTAAAAGTTATTATTAATGAGTTCGGTAATCATTACACCCGGCACTAAGAAGCAATTCGATTCAGCTTTTACCTTATTGACCGAATTTGGAAGCAGACAGAAACGCCTTTCGTGGGACGATGAGGTAGATTTTAATTTTGCTTTTCTGAAGAAGGAGAGGGAAAGTGTGAATGAAGCCGGTACAGTTGTCTCTAAAAAACCTATTTAATGAAATGATCTGTCAGCCTGAGGCCCTAGAAGGCGGACAACCATTTTAGTATTGGTATACATTTGATCTCGAAAAAATTAAGCATGATCCTAGAAATTGTAGTTTATAATATTGAGTCTGCCCTTAAAGCCCAGGAAGGTGGGGCCGATCGCATTGAGCTTTGTGATAACCCTGGCGAAGGCGGAACCACCCCTTCATTCGGAATCAGTGAATCGGTTAGGCAAAATGTAAACCTTGATGTGTATGTGATGATCCGTCCGCGGGGTGGAGATTTTCATTATACCAACTACGAGTTTCACAGTATGAAGCGCGACATCCATCAGTGTCAGCGTATAAGTGTGGATGGTATTGTGCTTGGAATTTTGAATGCCGATGGCACACTCGATAAAAAACGCTGCAAGGAATTGATTGACAAAGCGCGGCCGTTGAAAGTTACCTGTCACCGTGCGTTTGACATGACGCGCGATCCGTTTGAAGCCTTGGAAGATTGCATTGAAGTTGGCTTTGACCGGATTCTTACATCTGGACATCGGACTACGGCTTCCCTCGGGGCCGACCTGATTGGCGAGCTTATTAAAAAAGCGAATGGACGAATTGCCATTATGCCCGGTTCAGGCGTGAATGAAAATACGGTAGAGGACATTGTGCGAAAGACAGGAGCAAAAGAAATTCACTTTTCTGCAACGGCTTTTCGCGATAGTGCCATGCAATACCGCAACCCGGCCATTGCGGGCATGGGTTCAGAAGAAGGCTCGGAGTTTAAATATCGCACGGTAGATCCGTTGCGTGTTCGCACCATGCGTAAACTGGCCGAGTCTATTAAGTGATTATTAGTCTTAAATCAAAATAAAAATGCCGACCCTTGCGAGCCGGCATTTACCCTATACACCCCACTAACCAAATCTATTGTCCTTTTTTCGCTGTCATCGGGAAGGCGCCAAACTGTCCCATAGTCATAGTACCTGCGAACTGATCACCGGCTATAATTCCTTTCACCAATATCTCGTTCGTATTACCACCAAAGCTTACTTCATAGTTAAAGCTAAGTTCGTTGCCGGTTACTTTCACATTCTTCAAAGGCGTTTCGCGGTTATTGCGACTGCTGATAATCACACCTGAGTAAGTATCACCTTCCTTATTGATCTTGAGATTTCCATCATTATTGCCTTGTGGAGATTCAATCGAATAGGCCCAGTTGCCTTCTGCTACTACAGGAACTGAAGGATCAACCTTTGGAGTTTCTGTAGTAGGCTGCTTTGCTGGTGTTGTGCCAGGACGCGCAACTACGGCAGCACCTGCTCCAGCTCCATTTCTTTGTTGAGCTCCACCTGCAGCATTACCTCCGGCATTGCCACCGTTATCCATACCACCGCCATCGCCACCTTCTTTCATGTCGTCATTATTAATGGAGCGGCTTCTTCTGCGAGGCTGATCAAAGCCCATCTTACCTATACGGTAGCTAATATTAACACGGAAACTAAAGTTATTAAGGACCGTGGTGCTGTACTGATTGATCGTTGGCGTTTCTGTTGCATTACGGATTTTCATAGAAGGGGCCAGGAAGTTTTCAAGCCCAAAGCCAACGGTGCCTTTCTTCTTATTAAACTCTTTGCGTGCACCTAAACTGTAGATACCAAACCCACCCTGGTAACCCTGAAGTTGTACTCTGCGACCGCGGTAAAAACCAAAACCTTGCAATGCCCAGCCTTTGCTCAGGTTATAACTTCCAAACAACCGGCCGCTATATACCCAACCTGAGTTGCTTGCATTTTGCTCTGGATTGGGAACATTGTTGGCCAGGTCGGCATAGAACACATCGCCACCACCATTTATTGAAAGTTTGCCTACACTCACGTTGGCAAATGCACTCATACCATAAGCATTTTCTTTACCGATGTTATCATACGTAGTTACAATCGTATCGCCTGCCACATTTCTCAAACTTTGAATGGCATTGTTACTATTCCGCACAAAGCCAGTAAAGTTTAGCGAAGTTCCTTTGATGAACGTGCTGTAGCCCAGTTCGTAATTGTTGGTGTATTCCGGATCAAGCTCAGGATTACCCACTGTGCGATTATATGGATTTGAAGCCTGGATGTTTGGATTTAAAAACTGGATTGATGGACGTTGAATGCGTCTGTTGTAAGAAGCTTTCATCGTTCCCTTCTTCAGTTTTTTGGAAGCATTAAGGCTTGGTACCAACACACCATATTCCGGAATTTCAATATCATCTTCCGTGCGGGTAAAGGCGTTGATAATTGTGTATTCATAGCGCGCACCAGCTTTTAAGCTATACCCGCTTTTGGAGCTATAGGTATATGATAAATAACTGGCTAATACGTTTTGATTGTAGTTCAGTTGATTGGAGAGATTTTGATTTGGATTAAGCACATAGTCGCCATCTGCGCCAACAGCAGTGTAATAGGCGTAATCACTCAGTACCTTTCTGCGGATGTTCTTGGCACCTATTTCCAACATTTGATTGTCGCTAAGTGGGTTTTGATAGTCCATTTGAAACGTATACTCTTCGTTTAAGCCATCATTTTCATTTTTGAAACGCTGAGTGATATCTTCTGTAGTATTATCTAAGATGGAGTTTGTAAAATCATTGTTTCGATCGTTGCGACTATAGAGGGCAAGCAGACTAAACTCTTCCTGGGGTTTCTCAAAAAGGTGAGTATAAGTAAAGTTTAAATCAGTAGTATTGGAAAGATCTTTTGTGTCTACATCCCTTAAGCTGATTGAAGAAGGTATTGTTGATCCATTTTCAAAACTTGAGGTAGTAAGCCCATCCTGAAACGAGTTATTATTACGTAAACCATAGCGAACGGAAGCTGTCACAGAATTTTTCTTATTGATATCATAATCCCAGCCTAAATTATAGTTACCAAATAGGCCATTGCTCCTATTGTTTGCAGTTTGGATGGTTTGATAGGTTTCCGTACCATCAATCGTGGTTTGATCATTATTAAATGCCCCTTGAATATTGTAGTTAGACCTTCCAAAACCGCCTAGTGAAAAGCCCATCTTCCCCCTGCGGTAGTTACCATTCAAACTAAGATTGGAACCACGATAGCCTACACCGGCATCGACATTAAGTGTTAAGCCTTCTAACGTATTCTTTTTGGTGATGATGTTAATAATACCCGCTGAGCCTTCGGCATCATACTTGGCCGAGGGAGAGGTGATTACTTCTACAGTTTTGATCATGTCGGCAGGAATTTGCTTCAAAGCATCCGCTACCGAATTAGCCATAATAGTTGAAGGCTTATTGTTAATTAATACGGTAATGTTCTGACTACCCCGCATGCTTACGTTTCCATCCAGGTCTACAGAAAGCAAGGGCACACGTTTAAGTACATCGGTAGCATCACCACCTTTAGTCGTAGCATCATTTTCTGCATTATAAATCGTACGGTCTACTCGCTCTTCAACTAAATCTTTCTGGCCTTCGACCACTACCTCACCCAATTGGGTAGCTTCTTCTTCAATTTTTACAGTGCCAAGATTAATGTCATTTTTCTTTCCTTCCAGCATCACATTGGTGCGTGTGATGGTGCGATAACCGATAAATGAGATCAACACATTATAAGTACCATCCGCAATTTTAGGAATTAGGAATTTTCCTTTGGCATCGGCAATCGTTCCATCGAGGGTCTTTCCATTTAGGTCGGTAAGTGCAATGGTAGCAAACTCAACAGGTAGATTTGATTTGGCATCCATGACAATGCCTGAAATTTTACCACTTCCTTTGGGCGTTTGTTCTTGTCCAAAGAGCAGGGTAGCTGTTCCCAGGAAGGCAATAAGAGTAATGAGTTTTTTCATCGTTCGGATAGTTTTAAGGCGGTTCAACACTTGCGTGCCTCTATATAAACTGCAAAGCAAATTTTTTGTTCGCACTTGTAAGCGTGTATTAGACGATCAGGTCATTTCCTTCGACTATTCAGTCACTTATTCGACCATCGTGAATACAGAGATTTTGCATGGATCGGTCGATGAATTTGTACAACCAGTAGAAAATGTAAGCCAATACGTTCAGGAGTTCACATGCAGAACTACCTTTGTACTCTTTAATAAAATATTATCAGGTTATGCAGTCATTTTTCAACCGTAATCGGGTAACGCTGCTACACATCTCCTTCTGGTTTGTGTATCTATCGTTTAACCTGTACCAGATCAGCGCTTTTCAGCGTGGCCGGGGGTATGACTGGGAGCGGATGATTACTTCAGCATCAGTACAGTTGGTATTTACAATGCTGATCGCCTACCTCAACTATTTCATTACCTGGCCCCGGTTTCTTAAAAGCAAAAGTGTGTTGCGTTACCTGCTGGAGTTTTCAGTGCCCTTTGCAGCGCTGCTTACTGCCCGTGTGCACCTTCAACGTTACCTGGTAGATGAATACACCCATAAGGTGGAGTATTTTTATTCAAGCTTTTTCATCGTTCAGATAGTAGCAGTAACATTGTTTATCGTGATTTTTGTTGGAATGCTTCGTTTTGCTGTTGATTGGTTTGAGCTGGAAGCAAAACGAAAAGAAGTGGAGAACGAGAAACTGATTGCCGAACTAAATTTTTTGAAGGCACAGATTAATCCACATTTTCTGTTTAACACACTCAATAATCTTTATTACCTGGCCTATACGAAGTCAGACAATACAACCGAAGTTATAGCCAAACTTTCGCAGATGATGCGCTACATGATTTATGACTCCAATCATCCCAAAGTTTTGTTGAGCAAAGAAATTGAGTACATGCAAAACTACATCAGTCTCGAGCGCTTAAGGCTCAATAATCAGATTCCAATTAAATTTGAGGTTAAGGGTAATGTTGAAAACCGTTGGATTGCACCTTTGATATTTATCACTTTTCTTGAAAATGCATTCAAGCACGGGGTAAGCAATAATAATCCCAAGGCCTGGGTTAATGTTAATATTGAGCTAAATGCAAATGAGTGTATTTACACGGTAGAAAACAGTAAACCGGAAAAAACTGATCTCAACGAAAAATCCGGGATAGGCTTGCAAAATGTAATGCGGAGACTCGAATTGAGTTACCCGGGTCAATATAAACTTACAACCGAGGACAAAAAGGATGTATATTTCGTTCAATTGATTCTCACATTGAGTTGAAACTGAATTGCGTCATAATTGAAGATGAACCTCTGGCACGGAACCTCATTACGGAGTACGTGAAGAAAGTGCCCTCCCTGAATTTATTAAATGCTTTTTCAAATCCGCTCGAAGCTCTAGAAGCCTTGCGCACACTTCCGGTAGATGTTCTTTTTCTGGATGTACAAATGCCAGAGATTACAGGCATCTCGTTATTAAAAGTTTTAAAGAAGCGCCCATTGGTGGTGCTTACAACGGCTTATTCTGAGTATGCTCTCGAAGGCTATGAGCTTGATGTGGCGGACTACCTGCTAAAGCCAATTACATTTGAACGCTTTTTAAAATCGGTTGATAAAATTATGCAGCGATTGGAGGCTGATCCCAAACCCGTGATAACGACTTCTGAGACTGGTGCATCGCCAACTTTTGTATTTGTTAAAGATGGCACCAAACTGGTAAAAGTCCGGTTGGATGAAATCCTTTATGTGGAAGGATTAAAAGATTATGTGACTATTCACACAAGAAGCCAGAAGATCACCACGCTGCAGCGGATGAAAGCGTTGGAGGAGCAGCTGCCTACCGATAAATTTATTCGAATCCACAACTCGTATATCGTGGCGGTAGATGCAATTGATGTGATTCAAAAGAATGAGGTGTCGATAGGTTCAGTTTCCCTTCCCATAGGGGATACTTATCGAAAATCCTTTAAGGAGTTTATTGATAGGACGCATATCCAGTGAATGGAGATTTCTAAAATGAAATCAGGAGCCACATTAAATAAAAAAATCTCACCTTTAGAATGAGATTTTTTTGTGGAGAATATCGGAGTCCGCCAACTGGCGGATGACCTGTTCCAATATGCTGTAGTGAAAAAAATCTCACCATTGGAGTGAGATTATTGTGGAGAATATCGGAGTCGAACCGATGACCTCTTCCATGCCATGGAAGCGCTCTAGCCAGCTGAGCTAATCCCCCTTTTTAGTAAGAGATCGCAAATATATTTTATTTTCGCCTCTCTGCAAGGCATTCATTGTGATGTTTTTCTTAGCTATATTTAATAGCCGTCTTGATCTCCAATGTTTGACATCTATCACAATTTCATAGTAAAATCCACTCCCCAAAAAGTCTTTGAAGCTTTTTGTAGCCCTGCGGGTTTAGATTCCTGGTGGACGCTCCGGTCGGCAGGTAAACCTGTTTTGGGAAATAGTTACACGTTCTATTTTGGACCCGAGCATGACTGGCTGGCCGAAGTAATTCATGTTGTACCCGGTCGGGAATTGACATGGAAGATGGTTGCAGCGATGGACGATTGGATGCCCACCACCGTGGGGTTTAAATTGACACACCTCGATAACAATACCTCAGTTGCCTTCTTTCATAAGGATTGGCAGGAAGCTAATGAGCACTTTGGTATTACTACCTTTTGCTGGGGACAACTATTGGCGGGTCTAAAGAAATACGTGGAGGAAGGATCGATCATCCCTTTCGAAAAACGCAATTAAGCCATCACTGAAAGCATTTTTAAAATGGGTAGGCCTAACTCCTGATTGCCGGAGATTTTAACTCTTTCAACTGCTTCATCTTTTTGAAGGGCTTTGGTAAAGAGTTTCCAACTTGTCTCTGGGTCAAGTTCAATGGTAGTAGCAACCTCACCAGGATCATTAGAAAATTTCCATTCAGAACGCCCTCTTTTAATTTTCCATTCGCCACCAGCCTCACCGGTTACCCGAACAGATATGGTTGTCCCTTCCGGGGACTCAATATTTTGGTACGTGTTCGGCAATGCCATCATAAAAGTTTGTATTAGCGGAAAGAAAAATACGCGATCCATAATCCCGGGTTTATTCACCGCCTCTCGAATTTGTTGTTGGTGGTGCCACCGCTCCGTGTATTCCCGTGCTATGTGAAACCAGTTTTTAGATTCCTGCTCACCGGCCCAGGAAACAGCAAAGCGCGCAGTCGCCCACAGATCCAAAGAATGATAATAATCGATACAGGGCCTTTGTGTGATTTCTAAAAGCTCAATTAGCATTTTAGGACTCACCCGCTTCATGGCTTTCACCCAGTCGGCATTCAAGCGATTTAGATAGTCGACTAAGTCCTGATAGGAGTTAATAGGTCCGGGTGGATCTCCGATATAGTTTTGTGCTGCTGCAAGTGTGCGCATATTTCCATCCAGCAAATGTGCCACCACGTCTTTCACCATCCACAATCTGGCAACCGTGGGCCTGTTCCATTCGTCATCGGAAAGTGATTTCAGTAACTCAATCAGTTTTTGATCAAGTGGTAGAAATAAATGCAGTGTAGGAATTGACACTTCTATCATCGGCCGCCCGGGGGGCAATGTTTTCGTAAGTATTCAGAATAGAGTGTGGCAAGATGTTCAAAGGTTCCTTCACCCTCTGAAATGCCATGGGTTCGGTTGGGATAAGCCATAAATTGAAATTGCTTTCCATGCTTCACCAACTCGTTAATCAACATTTCGGCATTGGCATAATGCACGTTGTCATCTCCGGTTCCATGAATGTATAGCAAATTACCCTGCAAATTTTTTGCATAGGTTATAGGGGACCCCTTCACAAAATCTTCCATATTCTCCTGTGGCAACCCCATATATCGTTCCTGATAGATATTGTCGTAGGTAAGCTGGTTTGCGACAGCGGCCACAGCAATTCCGGTTTTATAAATCTCAGGGTATTGAAACATAAGGTTGAGTGTTGCCGAACCACCGCCACTCCAACCCCACACTGCAATCCGATCGGCATCTACATAAGGCCATTTTAAAATTTCTTTTGCGGCCATAGCCTGATCACGGATATTTATCAAACCGATTTTTCTAAATACACTCTTGCGCCACGCCCTGCCCTTAGGGGCGGGTGTACCACGGTTGTCAATGGACATATAGATGTAACCTTCTTCGGCCAGGTCTCCCGTGAAAAGGGAATTATCAGCAACTCCAAACGTATCGTGTACGTTGGCTCCCCATGGTTCTGTATACACGAGAAACAAGACTGGGTATTTTTTTGAAGGATCAAAGCTATTTGGCTTTACCATCCAGCCATCCATCTCAATTCCCTCATCAGTTTTCACTTTAAAGAATTCTACTGTTTTTACCTGTTGGGCAGTTTGCAATTTTGCCTGAATGCTTTCTTTCTCATTGAGTGCTTTGTGGTCCGGCAGAGAAATTAACTCATTTACCGGTTTGGTAAAACTGTTGTTGAAGCTATGCATAGCAAAGGCACCGGAAGGCGATATTGAATAATCATGTGTGCCGACTAGAGCGACTGGAGATACCAATTCGATCTGACCTTTGCCATCGAGTTTTGTTTTGTATAAATATTTTTGGGTTGCATTATTTGGAGTGGCTAAAAAGTAGAGCAAATTGTTTTTCTCATCAATCAGCCTGATATCCATCACATCATAATTTCCCTTGGTTATGAGAGTCTCCTTAGTTCCTTCTTTTGTGATTCTATATACATGACGCCAGCCATCTTTCTCGCTGATCCACAAAAATTCTTTTTTGTCATTGAACCACTTGAAGTAATGACGAAAGTCTAGTGCGTAAACATTTTCCCACGGACTGTATAAATCAATCCAGGCTTCATCCTTTTCTGAGTAAATCAATTTAGCATTTCCAGAGGTTGGCTGGCTTGAGAAAATCTTGCTTTCATTTTGCTTGCGGTTGATTTGCTGAACAAATAATTCGTTCGCATTATTCCACTCAATACGAGGCAAGTAATTTTGCTTTGGATCTCCAGGGATAGCCAACCAGGTGGTCTTACCAGAGGCAATGTCGGCAACCCCGATTTTTGCAGGGGAGGGTGATTGACCGGCAGTTGGATATTCCACTGGAATAATTTTTGAGTAAACCGAATCGGTATTATTGATCATGTAGAAGTCGCGAATCTGGTTGGCATCGATTTGCCAGTAGGCAAGATGTTTGCTATCCGGGCTCCACTGAATTCCATCGCGGCAGGCAAATTCTTCTTCATAGGCCCAATCGAAAGTCCCGTTAATCAGTTTACGATTGCCATTTGAGGTAATTGCTTTTATTTCACCCGTTGCAAGATCTTCTACATAGACATTCCATTCACTCACATAGGCCGCTTTTGTTCCATCGGGAGACAGCTTCGCGAACAGGAGGGAGGATTCTGGTTTTCCTTTACCTAACTGGTTTAATGATTTAGATTTTAAGTCGAGCACCCAATAGTCACCTCGGGTGTCTAGCCTCCAGACTTTGCGTGTATTTGTAAAAATAAGAAGTTTGGATTGATCCTCTGAGAATGAAAAATTACGAACGGCAAGGCTTTGGTCCCGGCCGCTGGGTGTTAGATTGGCTTTCGCCACAAAAATGTTTTTGGTATTGGCCGGCAGATCGTACCGGTTTATTTCACCTGCTTCAATGCGATAATAAGAGTTACCGTCTTTTGCCCACCGGATACTTTGGCCTGAAGCCCAGATAGGAATGATTAATACAAAGACCAGAATGATTTTCTTCATATGCGTAAAATCAAAATTTTGCAATGTCATTAACGGATCGAAACCTGCCATATTTTGGCCATGTTCCGGAACAACTTAACTTTGATCAATTACGGAAATATCGGTCAGGGAGAGAATTTCTTTTAAACTTAGTTACCGAAAAATTGATGGGTGGCCAGTTCATTGCACAGGTCTCAGAATTATGACCTGCCATGAAGAGGATAAGTCTCAGCGGCAAAATTGTATTCGTTGAACTGGAACATTGTAACGAGGTTATAAATTTGTATCTTTTGCGGTCTAATTGCCTCCCTTAATGGCCAAACTGAAAAACATTGTTAAGCAACTTTCGGATAATGACTATAAGTCAATATATGATTCGTTGATTGAAAGTAATGCCGAAAAATCAGCTCATTTACTAAAAGCCCTCCGCGAACGCCAGCTCTCAGATAGCAAAATAATGGTTGAACTGGAGGTGAATGCCAATGCCTATTACACGCTTCGTTCGCGTTTAAATCAAAAGATTGAAGAGCATCTGCTCCAGCAGATGGAAAGCCCGCGTACCGACATTTTGCGTAAGGTGGCTAATCTGAATGAAGTGCTTTTTACAAAGAAACGGACGATCACCATCGCTACCTTAAAGAAGTTAGAAAAGGAACTGCTGGATTATGACCTGGCTAATGAGCTTACCATAGTCTACAAATCATTAAAGAAAATTCACATCAACTCTCCAGAACACTTTCAATACTCGCAGTTATATAACCGCCATGTGGCCTATATGCTGGCGGTAGATAAGGCGGAGGATTTGATGACCGAGTATTTCAAAAAGTACGGGAACTACTACCTTTCGAATGACGAGACTGAGAAGTTGGGACTTTCCCTTTTAATGAAGGAGATGCAGAATGTGGCTCGCATTTACGAGTCGCACCGGCTTTATGTTTACCAGAGTTGCATGCTGGTTTTTCATCGTCTGTTTGTAGAACCAGATGATAACCTGCAAGCAGATGGGGAGTCAATTGAAGATATTTTTGCACACGTTCAAAAGATATTTGATACCTATAACCTCGATCCGCTTTATTATCACCTCAACCTGATTTTTGAATTCCTGAAGCTGGAATACTATAATCACTACAAGGTTTATCGCCAGGTAGAGAAATATTTTGAAGAGGTTAATGATGCGGCTACCAATCTGCTGGTTAACTATTCCTTTTATACTTTCTCTGCCAGATTCTTAATTACAAAATTGGATAGGCATCTTCGGTTGGCAACAGAGAAAGAGATTTATATCGAGAATGAAAGTTTGTTCGAAGACATAGAATCGGATCTTCAGGATGTTCCCAAGCATACAATTTTCATTATCTATCGGGCACTTGGATGTTACTATGTTGGCAAGTACGAGGAAGCAGCTAAATTGATTAACGGATTACTCAATGAAGTGAGTTTGAAGAAATATCCGTTCGTTCAAATGGAGGTAAAGGCTATACTTGCCTTGCAGTATTGCATGTTGAAGGATTTTGAATTATTCAATCAATTGACCAGCAGCATTCAACGTCAGATTCGTTTGTTTGGTAAAGATGAATGTGAAAACGTTTTACTTTTTCTGAAGATTCTGAAAATAGCAACCAGCGAGGCGAAGAAGGAAAAAGCGAAGAAAATAACTGCTGTGATACCCAAGTTCAAATCCATTCAGGTTACCTACTTTGCACCCACGTGCTTTGTCAGGATGGATGAGCAGTTTGTTGAAAATCTAACGGCAATTGATGCTCCGGGAATGTGATCTACACATTCAAATTGGCAATGCTTTCGTGTGAAAGGGGCTTGTTGAGGTAGAGTTTTACGTTTAGATATTTTTTGGCTTTATTAAAATCCTGAGGGTTAATGGAGGAAGTTAGCATTACAATTTTACATTTCTTTTTAACCAGATTTCCAAATTTTTCAAATTCATCTAAAAACTGAAAGCCATCCATCAGGGGCATATCAATATCAAGGAAAACCACATCTGGTAAAACCTTGTCGGCCACTTCCAATTTTTCCACGTTCCGCAAGAACTCAATGGCACTTTTGGCACCCGTGCAGGTGTAAATGTGTTGCGTAATGGCTGCCGCTTCAATCATCTTCTGATTGATCAGGTTGTCAATCTCATTGTCATCAATGAGCATAACGGAGCGGTATTTAGGTTCAGACATAATATTTCAAACTGTATCTCTTAAAAATAGCCTTAAGGGCGTTGATTTGCAAACAGAACTATATTTCAAATTTGATTCCCTGTGCCAGCGGCAAACTGTCACCAAAGTTGATGGTGTTGGTTTGCCTGCGCATATAT
>JBEBJH010000319.1:0-4243 GCA_040079965.1 Cyclobacteriaceae bacterium | reverse complement strand
TGCCGGTGTTGTACGTATCCGGCCCTGGTTGATGCTATTTCCAAAGCCATTAAAAAATAATTCACCATGGAAAAAGAACCCGAATTATTTGAAATACAACTGAATGCTTCTCTAACAAGGCGCAGGTTTTTCAGTTTGATGGGTGGTGGGGTAGCCGTTGCACTCACGGCTTCTGATCTTTTTGCATCAGCCATCCATGGCGATGAATTGCTGCCGGCAGATGATCCCATCGCTGCATGGATTCATATTAATGAGAATGGCGTGATCACCGTGTATACCGGCAAAGTGGAAGTGGGACAAAACATCCGCACCTCGCTTACGCAAGTGGTTGCCGAAGAACTACGTGTGCCATTGAATTCTATTGAGATGATTATGGGTGACACCAGTCTTACCCCGTATGACCGTGGAACGTTCGGTAGTCTTACTACCCCCACGATGTCGCCACAGCTAAGGAAAGCAGCTGCTTCATTGCGGGAAGTACTGACCGAGATGGCTGCTACAACATGGAAGACCTCATCTGCATCGCTCAAAGTAAAAGACGGAAAAGTAATTCACCCCAATGGAAAGACTTTTACATTTAGCGAACTCACGAAAGGAAAGAAGATACTAAAACCGGTTAATGATAAGGTAACATTAACTCCTCCGGATCAGTGGAAAGTGGCTGGTCAATCCGTTGGTAAAATCAACGGTCGCGATTTCATCACCGGCAAACATAAGTACACGTCCGATCTGAAGCTTCCCGGCATGGTGTATGGAAAAATCCTGCGGGCACCTGCTTACGGAGCCACCTTGATTTCGGCCGACACATCCAAAGCAAAATCTATTCCCGGAATCACTGTTGTGGAGGATAAAGATTTCATTGGTGTGATTGGACCTGATTCTCAAACAGCGGAAAGCGCCTTGTGGGAAATCAAAGCACAATGGAAAACCACTCCACAACCTTCACGGAATACTATCTTTTCGTACTTCAAAGAGAATGCACAATCACCCCGATCAGAAAGTAATCAGGGAAACGTGGAGAAGATTTTCTCTGAATCGAAAGATACGCTGACGCAAACCTTTTACATCGATTACATCGCACACGTTCCATTAGAACCTCGCGCAGCGGTGGCACAATGGGAGGGAAGTAACCTCACGGTATGGACCGGCACGCAGCGACCTTTTGGTGTTCAAGAGGAATTGGAGAAACTTTTTACTATTCCGAAAAACAACATTCGGGTGATCATGCCGGATACCGGCTCCGGTTATGGCGGTAAACATTCCGGTGATGCCGCCCTTGAAGCAGCGCGACTTTCCAAAGCAACCGGTAAGACCGTAAAAGTAGTATGGACGCGCGAAGAAGAATTCAAGTGGGCTTACTTCCGTCCTGCCGGAGTGATTGAAGTGAAGAGTGCCGTGAATAGCGAGGGATTGATTACTGCCTGGGAATTTCACAATTACAACTCCGGACCAGCTGGTCTTCGCATGCCGTATGAAGTAGAGAACCAAAAGATAGAATTTCATCCGGTAGATTCTCCTTTGCGACAAGGATCGTATCGCTCACTCGCAGCTACCGCCAATGTGTTTGCACGGGAGTGTCAGATCAATGATATGGCCAATCTTAGAAAGATGGATCCGGTAGCGTTCCGTTTAAAAAACTTGAAAGACCAACGCTTGAAGAATGTACTGGAAGCAGCTGCGCAGGCATTTGGATGGAGCAAACCCAAATCAAAAGACCACGGGGTTGGAATTGCATGTGCCTTTGAAAAGGGTGGTTACATTGCGACCGCAGTGGAAGTGGATGTAACTTCGGGTGAAGTCAAAATAAAACGCGTAGTTGCGGCCTTTGAATGCGGCAAGATCATTAATCCGCGACATTTAAAAAGCCAGGTGGTCGGTTGCATTTTGCAGGGATTGGGTGGAGCATTGTTTGAAGCCATTGATTTTAAAGATGGAAAAATCATCAATCCTTCTATGGCGAACTATAGGGTGCCCCGGTTTAGCGATGTGCCCGAAATGGAAATTGTTCTGCTCGATCGGGCGGACATTTCTTCTACAGGATCCGGTGAAGCTCCGCTGGTTGCATTAGCGCCTGCCATCCGACAAGCGATCTTAGATGCCACGAATAAAAAGATAAATCAGCTACCCTTACTACCAAACGGATTGAAGGCATAACATTTCTGTGAAAATAGATTTCTTCGTTTATCAATCCCCGATCAGCGAAGATTTCTTTCCGGTATACGTCAGCGTAAGATGATGCATCGCCCGGGTACACCCGATATACAACATCCGCTTATCCACATTAGTATGATAATTACGAATGGAAACAAAGGGAATGATCACTTCGTCAAATTCCAATCCTTTTGCAAGATGAGCAGTAGTGATGATCACGCCTTCTTTAAACGAGGTAGTATCTGCCGTAAGCAAATACACGGCTGGTGATTTCACTTCCTGATAAACAAATTCTGCCTGCTGTTGTGTTTTGCAGATGATACCCATCGATGGGTGTTTCGAATTCTTGAAATCGTTAATGAGCTTTTTTATTTCTTCGATTTCTTCTCCATTGCTGTTGAAACCTTTTACTACCGGTTCTTGTCCATGTCGCTCCAACGGGATAAGATCTGGATTACGGGAAATACGTTGGGCAAAACCACTGATCTGAAAAGTAGACCGATAGCTTCTGAAAAGTTTCACCGTATCACCATGCGGAAAAACACGCTCAATGCTTTCGGATGAAGATGCGCTGTATGGGTTTACGGTTTGGTTCACATCACCCAGTATGGTCTTCTTGCATTTGAACAAGCGAGAGAGCACTGAATATTGAACAGGGGTGTAATCCTGCATTTCGTCCACCAGCAAATGCTTCACATGATCATACGTCTGCGCACCTTCCAGCCTGATCTTGCAATAGATCAGTGGAAATACATCGGCATATTCAAGGGTATCATCAGGCATCATTTTATACAATTCCGGCTTGCCGATCCAGGTATAAAAGTCTTTGTAGATGTCCAGTAAATTATTTGTCTTGAACATGCGCGGCACAGCTTGCCAGATCTGATTTTTTTCGTGACCGGTTAGCTTGCGCTGCACTTCGTTGCGCACATGTTGTGATATGTCTTTTACCACTTCCGGTGTTCGCTTCAACAGCGGGATGCGATGATAGGCTTTGAAACGCTCCAGGATGAATGGAAAGGGAACGATCACTTTGCCAACGCGCAATTCGGTAAACGTGAAGAAATTGTTCTCAAGGTGAACGATGTATTGATTGAGCTTGCTTAAAAACTCGAAGGTGGATTTAAACTGAATCCGTTCGATGAACTTCGGATCGGGTTTCTCCAGCAGGGCAGTTACCTGTTGAAAGAAAGTCTGAAACTTAAATTTATCTTCCAGTACTTCTGTAGCAAGCTCTTCCATGCCCATCTCAGGAATCTGCTCTTCACCTAGTTCTGGAAGTACGTTCGAAATGTAATCGGCAAATACTTTGTTTGGTGAAATGATCAGCACATCCTTCGCTGCAATCTCATCCCGGAAACGGTACAGCAAAAAAGCAATACGATGCAGGGCAATGGAAGTTTTACCTGAGCCCGCCACGCCTTGAATGATCATCACCGGTGCCGTTTCATTTCTTATTACAGCATTCTGATCGCGTTGAATGGTGGCGACAATGTTTTTCATCTTGTCGTCACTCGACTTGCTCAATTCTTTTTGCAACAAATCGTCTTGGATGTGCACATCGTTTTCGATCATGAACTCCATCTGGCCTTCCCTGATTTTATATTGGCGTTTCAGCGTAATGTTTCCGCTGATTTTCCCGGAAGGTGTTTTATACCAGGCTTCGCCCAATTCAAAATCATAAAACATAGACGAGATGGGAGCACGCCAATCGTAAATCAAATTGGCCTTCTGGGTTTCATCAGTGAACGTATGAATGCCGATGTAGACCGGATTACTTTCTGTACCCGTCACGAAATCAATACGGCCGAAATAGGGGGAGGCACTCAGTTTCAGTAATTTCTTTCTTCTGGCTACAGCCGATTCGCCTGTAAAGGCCATGCGGTTGATAGACTGACCGGCAGCCACCATATCCGCTTCGTCCATGCCCGATTGATGCTCGTAAATATATTCTTTGTTCTGCCTGAGTTCGGTAGAGAATTGTTTCACCCGATCATCAGATTGCCGGATAGCGAACAGCAACTTCTCTTTAATCCCCTCCAGGTATTCCCGCTCTTCCTGCTCTGTTACATTCATCCTCTAACTGCTATTC
>JBEBJH010000318.1:0-4259 GCA_040079965.1 Cyclobacteriaceae bacterium | reverse complement strand
CCGGCCTGGCAGTTACCGACCCGCTGAGAATTATTGCCACAGCACTGGAGACTGTTGAAACCGCAGGATTAATTAATTTTTTGGTAAAATATTTTCAGAAGGAAACAGTAGATGAGGTGGTGATAGGCATGCCGAAGCAAATGAATAATACAGACTCGGAAACGGCCCCGGCTGTAAGGAGATTCATTGAGCTATTCAGTAAAACCTTCCCGGAAAAACCGATCCAAACAATAGACGAGCGCTTTACCAGTTCGATAGCCCAACGGGCTATGATTACTGGTGGTATGAAGAAGAAGGACCGGCAGATAAAGGGCAATGTCGATAAGATCAGCGCCACCCTCATTTTACAGGATTATCTTCAAATGAAGGGTCTTTGACATCAAATTCGTGGTGTATGGCTTAAAATTCATGGAATGTACCCTACCTTTGTCGTTTAATTTTTAGTCATGGTTTATCCGATTGTGGTTTATGGCGATGCGGTATTAAGAAAGCGGGCCACCGATATTAAGGAGGGAACAGATTTGAAGGAGTTGGTTCAGGACATGTATGAAACCATGCACGGGGCTCACGGTATTGGTCTGGCGGCTCCGCAAATTGGCAAAAGTGTGCGCCTTTTTGTAGTGGATGGAACTACATTGGAGGACGAACCAACCCTTGCCGATTTTAAGAAGGTCTTTGTCAATCCTGTAATTGTAAAGGAGACCGGAGAAGAATGGGACTTCGAAGAAGGATGCCTGAGCATTCCCAACATCCGTGAAGATGTTTGGAGAAAGGAAAAAGTGCGGATTAAATATTTCGATGAGAACTGGTATTCATTTGACGAAGAATTCACAGGCATGAAAGCGCGAATCATTCAGCATGAATACGATCATATTGAAGGTAAGTTGTTCATTGATTATTTAACTCCGCTAAAGAAGCGCATGCTAAAAGGCAAGCTGGCCGATATCAGTAAAGGTGATGTGGATACGGATTACCGTATTTTAGCTCCGCTTAGGAAGTAATTCTCAGATTCCATATTCAAAATAGAAATAGCTCACAATTGAATTTTGAATTCTAAATTTTGAATCTTGAATATAAACTCTCGTCTTCCGGAGGTTAGCACATCCATTTTCACAGTTATGTCGCGCATGGCATTGGAGCACGGTGCCATTAATCTTTCTCAGGGGTTCCCAGACTTTCCAGTATCGGAGGAATTGATTGAGCTTATTTATAAAAACATGAAGGCGGGGCACAATCAGTATGCACCTATGCCAGGTACACCTGTTTTGAGAAAAGCGATAGCTGATTTGGTTGTGAAAACGTATAACAGATCTACTGATTTTGAAACGGAAGTAACGGTGACAGCCGGAGGTACAGAATCGCTCTTCTCTACCATTGCTGCCCTTGTGAAGGAGGGTGACGAAGTGATCATGTTTGATCCCGCGTATGACTCGTATGATCCTGCCGTCAGGTTGAATGGAGGTAGCCCAATTCATATAAAATTAAAGCCACCTCACTTTTCGATCGACTGGGAAGAAGTGCGAATGAAAATTTCACTGCGTACCAGGATGATCATGATCAATACTCCGCACAATCCAACTGGTTCCATTTTGAGCGAAGGTGATCTGAAAGAACTGGAGAAAATTGCCCTTGATCACAACCTGATTGTGTTGAGTGATGAGGTGTATGAACGAATTATTTTTGATCACCAAATCCATCAGAGTGTTTTAAAATTTCCAGCGTTGTCCACTCAAAGCGTGGCGGTGTTTTCGTTTGGTAAAACTTTTCATGCTACGGGCTGGAAGGTGGGCTATACGGTAGCACCCGAGTTTCTGACCAAAGAGATCCGCAAAGCACATCAGTTCATTACATTTAGCGTAAATACCCCCGTTCAATTGGCATTGGCAGAATATCTTGGCAATCCGGAAAATTATCTTCACCTCGGCAATTTCTATCAGCAAAAACGCGACTTCTTCTTAGATCAGATCAAAGGCTCTTCTTTGAAACCGTTACCAAGCTATGGAAGCTATTTTCAACTCCTTTCGTACGAATCAGTTTCGGACTTGAAAGAAATGGAAATGGCGGAATGGATGACAAAGGAGAAAAAACTTGCGCCTATTCCTGTATCTGCCTTTTATCTGGATAAATCCGACCATAAGCTTCTGCGTTTTTGCTTTGCCAAGGGTGAAGAAACGCTCGAAAAGGCTGGCGCCATTCTTCGAAAACTTTAACGGGTTTTTATTGGGTAAAGGGTTCAAAATTTGAGCCCGTATTGCTTTCTTTGCAGTCCGTTTGCTACCCTTATGCAGGATTTAAAAATCACAATCATTCAAGCCGACCTCCATTGGGAAGATATTGGAGCCAATTTGGCCATGTTTGAAGAGAAAATCTGGCAGATTGGTGGGTCTACAGATGTGATCGTGCTGCCCGAAATGTTTACTACCGGCTTTACCATGCAGGCGCCCAAACTGGCTGAGCACATGAATATGCGCACATTCAAATGGATGAAGCAGATGGCAGACCAAACGGGGGCATTGATTTTGGGAAGTTTTATCGCCAATGTGCACGACCGCTTTTACAACCGACTGTTGTGGATGGAGCCAGGTGGAAATTACAAAACCTATGATAAACGGCACCTGTTCCGAATGGCAGAAGAGCATCAGGTCTATACACCTGGAGAAAGTCTTTTAATTGGACATTGGAAGGGCTGGAGAATTTGTCCTTTGATTTGTTATGATCTGCGTTTTCCGGTTTGGAGTCGAAATCGTTGGAATGCGTCACTTAAAAAACCTGCTTACGATTTGCTTGTTTATGTAGCCAACTGGCCTATGGTGAGATCAACGGCCTGGGAAACTTTGTTAAAGGCGCGCGCAATAGAAAATCTAAGTTATGCTGTAGGTGTAAACCGAGTTGGCCTTGACGGAAATGGCATTGAGTATAATGGTTACTCGTCCTTTATCGGACCTAAAGGCGATTCATTCTTTTCTGTTGAAAGTGTTGAGGCAATTAAAACCCTGGAATTAAATGCTCACGCATTACAGGCTTATCGCGATAAATTTCCGGCTTTTATGGATGCCGATGATTTTTCTATTGAGGCCGAGGCCTATGAAGAGCGCGACTACCTGCCTGGTCTAAGCTGAGGCAAAATCCTTAATCCAGACTTTAATTTTTTCCGGATCTTCTTCCTTTTTAAATCTTTCGCCCAGTGTAGCCATTAATTTTTGGGCTTGTTCATGATTTCCGGAAAGTATCACTGAATGAATTTTTTCATTGGACCGAAGAAGGTGATTTAGCAATTTCATTGCGGGTCCAAAGGGCTCATTCGGTTGCGCCTGAATCAAAATAAAAACGGATTGTACCTGATCGCACAGTCGGATTACCAGATCAGCTATGGAAGCATCCGATTGATTGTCCATCTCAGCACCTATCAAATCACTGGAGAGTGAAGAGGCGAAGGCTAGAAGAGGTTTTTCGTAGCCCGACTCTTGCCATTTTCTAAGCTCCAGGTGCAGAAAGAGTTTCATATTTTTATTCCCACGCTATGGGGCAAAGATAATCTATAAAGTACTTTGCGAACTTGGCGTCTTTGCGTGGAATCTTTTGGTTCTTTCCACTTTAATCCTGCATTTTTGCACCTCAAATCTCAACCATGTCATCAAAGAAAATTACCCGCGCGCTTATCTCCGTTTTTTACAAAGATCATCTTGAACCCATCATCCATTTTCTTGGAAAACAAGGAGTAGAATTTGTCTCTACAGGAGGAACTCAGGAATTTATAGAAAAGCTAGGGTACTCAGTAATTCCTGTTGAAAAACTAACAGGCTATCCTTCCATTTTTGGTGGTCGTGTTAAAACTCTCCACCCGGCTGTTTTCGGAGGCATTCTTTTCAGAAGGGATGATGAAGGTGATCTAAAGCAAGCGCAGGAGTTTAAAATTGCGCCTATTGATCTGGTGATTGTAGACCTATATCCTTTTGAAGAGACAGTAGCGAAAGGTGGCAACGAAGAAGACATTGTAGAGAAAATTGACATTGGAGGCATTTCCCTGATTCGTGGTGCCGCCAAGAATTTTAATGACGTGTTGATTGTTTCGGCACGCACTCAATACCAGGAATTGCTGATTTTATTGCAGGCAAAGAATGGCTCCTCAGATCTGGCCGACAGGAAGAGATTTGCCGCAAAAGCATTTGATGTTACTTCACACTACGATTCTGCCATATTCAGGTATTTCAACCAGGAGCAACAGTTGCCAAGTTTCAAATCAAGTTTCCAGCAAGGCA
>JBEBJH010000317.1:0-4266 GCA_040079965.1 Cyclobacteriaceae bacterium | reverse complement strand
ACATCACAGGAGTCATGTATTTAAGTGCAATGCGTGCTGCTTCAAGCGTCATGTCGAAACAATCAGCTGAACTGGCTGCGGCCAATACAGGCATAGGTGCTTCACCATGCCGGCCATACATCGCCTGCATCAAATCACTTTGTTCTGTTTTTGTAGGCAAACCCGTACTGGGTCCGGCTCGCATTACATCCACGATGATCAAGGGCAACTCAGTCATGATAGCAAGACCAATCGCTTCTGTTTTTAACGATAGTCCCGGTCCGCTCGTAGTCGTTACAGCAAGACTTCCCCCAAAGGCTGCACCAATAGCGCTGGTGATGCCTGCAATTTCATCTTCGGCTTGCAAATGTTTAACACCATATTTTTTATAGCCTGAAATGGCATGTAGAATATCGGTGGCTGGAGTGATCGGATAGGAGCCGAGGAATAAAGGTAGGTGGGCTTTGGTTGCAGCGACAACTAATCCCAGCGCTACAGCCTGGTTGCCGGTAATGCTACGATATTTACCGGGTGGTAAATCAGATTTATCGATGATAAACTGCTTTCTGAAATCCGGATTCTTCTCAGCAAAGTTCCAACCGCCTTGCAAGGCATGCACGTTGGCCATGATCACATCTTCTTTGCCTTTAAACTTCTTGTTGATCCAGTTGACAGTAGCTTCTAACGGCCGGTTGAACAACCAGTAGGTAATACCGAGCGCAAAGATGTTGCGTGTTTTCTGTACAAGTTTAGTAGGCGTATCCACTTCAATGAAAGCCTTCTTCAACTCCTTGTTCATTTCAATGGGAAACACATTGAACTTCGCAAGGCTTCCATCCTCTAAAGGATTCTTTGCATACCCAGCCAGTTTTAAGTTCCGGTCGTCAAAGCCTTCTGCATTTACAATAACGATGCCCTGCTCGCGCACATGGGCAAGGTTTACCTTAAGACTTGCTGCATTCATGGCGACCAGCACATCCACAAAATCCCCGGAAGTGTGAATGTTCTTTGACCCAAAGTGTACCTGGAAGGCACTCACACCATAGAGGGTACCTTCCGGGGCCCGGATTTCGGAGGGATAATCCGGAAAGGTGTTTACTTCATTGCCGGCAAAACCTGCCGTGTCACTAAACTGAGTGCCTATTAATTGCATGCCGTCACCGCTGTCACCGGCAAAGCGTACCGTTACCTCTTCGAGGTGTTCTATCAATTTATTCATCGTATTCATGGCGTTTCAGCGGTTAATTTCAGTGTATAATTCTCCGAAATTCCTGTTCTCCAATCTATGACCTATGTCATGTTTGTGGATGATAAATACCAGCAGGTTAAGAGTGACGTTACTCATAAATGGAGTTCGAACCATTTGATTCTTGGTTAGTGTCTTACCTTCTTCTGACATCATGTTTCAAACTTTCTGGCATTCAATCTCAGCCCTGAACACATCAGGTAGCTAGCAACCAGTATCCAGCAGCAAAAATCATGTCTGTAACCTATGTTACACAAGCGCATGATTGTAATCATCATTAGGTGTGATTCCTTTCATAGTATGGGTAAGAATAAAGGCGAACCTTCAACCCCATAAAATCTCTAAGTACTTAACCTTAATCAGTACGTCTATGAAAAAATATCTTGTTGTTTTATGTCTGTTGCTTGTAACCGCATTTGGCTATGCACAGACCGGTCATATTATGCAGGGTGTTGGAGCCACCAATATGTCGATGGGCGGAGCGGCCACGGCCCAGCCTTTAGATATCAGCGGAGCCTTGCTATGGAACCCGGCTACCATATCCTCGTTCAATGGCAGAATCATTTCTGTAAATGCAGGCGCTTTCTTTTCATCGCCCGAACTATCTTCTTCATTGCCGGCCGGTATGATGGGGCCCGGGGCACCAGCAGTAAGCGGTACAACACAAGACAACCGTGGTACTTCTGTTATGCCAGCGCTTGCCATGATTTTTGCAAAACCTACTAGTAAGCACACCTTTGGAGTCTCTGCATTTGGTGTTAGTGGTTTTGGGGTTACCTTTCCGCAAGAGGCTAACAATCCGCTAAGTGATAGTTTTGATCCATCCAAACCAAGCAATCCCATTAACTATCCACAGCAGGCAGGTGGGTTTGGTCTTTTGCAATCAGATTACATGTTGTTGCAGGTTGGCTTTACATATTCTTATAAGCTTTCCGATAAAGTTTCAATCGGTATACAACCTACATTCAACTATTCATCCTTAGAGTTAATCCCTAATCCTCTGTCATCACCCAGCATGACATTAGGCTATCCAACGAGTGATAAAGCTACTGCGGTAGGCTATGGCGGACAAGCAGGTATTTTCTTCGATTCCAAAACCGGATTTAAACTAGGAGCTGCGTATAAATCACAACAGTATTTCAATACGTTCGATTTCAAAAATACCTACCTCGATGGATCGGCTGCTCCGGGCAATGCCTTCACAATGAATTATCCAGCTATTGCATCCATTGGCACCGGCTATTCCAAAGGGGTAGTTGATCTCGCCCTTGACTACCGGTATGTGTTGTATGAAAATACGGATGGATTTGAAGCCAAGGGTTGGACTCAGACGGGATCTGTGCAAGGCTTTGGTTGGAAGAATATGTCAATAGTTTCACTCGGCCTTCAATATAAAGGGATCAGCAAATTACCGCTGCGGGTAGGCTATACCTATAGCACCAACCCGATTGATAGTGAATTAGCATTCTTCTCCACCCCGGCAACTGCCGTTATCAAGAACGCATTCCAGGTTGGAGCCGGCTACGAAATAAATGACCGTTTTACTGTAAACGGAGTTTATCATTATGGAACGAGCAGTGGTTCCACCACAGGTCAACTCTTAAATCCTATGGCGGTTACTGGCAGTAATCCGTATGGCGCTCTTCCAGGCACATCCGTCTCTTATTCCATGACAACCTCAATGGTTATGGTTGGACTTAGCTACACATTCTCTAAATAACGCAGAGAATATTAACTCTAAATATATTCCCTGACTTCTTCTCCGTATTATGAGGAGGAGTCGGGGAATGTTTTTTATAGCCTTAGCTTCGAAAACAACACATATGAATAGTTGAGTACCAAGGCTTCAAATCACTAATTAAAAAAGTGATTGGAAATTATTTATATTGACTCATTAAACGCCCCTATGAATACCCGAAGAACCTTTATCAAAAAACTCGCTGTGGGTGCTGCTTATTTGCAGTTACCGTGGCTTGCCTCTTGCCAACCCAAGCAAAACGAAAATAGTATGGAAACCGCCACTGCACCATGGCTGAGATTGTCATTGGCCCAATGGTCTATTCACCGGGCCTTGGAAGCAGGAACATTAAAAGCAGTTGATTTTGCATCGATTGCGAAACAAACCTATGGCATAGATGCGATCGAATATGTGAATGGGTTTTACCGCGACAAAGCAACGGATGAAAAATTCTGGAATCAACTGAAACAGTCGGCTGATGAGAATGGTGTGAAAAGTCTGTTGATGATGGTTGATGAAGAGGGCGACCTCGGTCATACTGATGCCGCTGAACGAACGAAATCTGTGGAGAACCATTACAAGTGGGTTAATGCCGCTGCGTTATTAGGATGCCATTCTATTCGCGTAAATGCTTTTGGCGAAGGAACTAATGAAGAAGTACAGAAAGCAATGATTGATTCAATGAGTCGGCTTTGTGAATATGCTGCGAAGTCAACAATCAATGTGATAATTGAGAATCATGGTCTTTATAGTTCCGATGGCAAATGGATCGCGGAGATAATGAAGCAGGTGAATATGGCTAACTGCGGCACACTTCCGGATTTTGGCAACTGGTGCCTGTCTGCCAAGTGGGGAACTACCCAGGGCGATTGCACCGAAGTGTATGATCGCTACCAGGGTGTTGCGGAAGCGTTGCCTTATGCAAAAGGAGTGAGCGCCAAGTCATACCAGTTTGATGCGCAAGGGGAGGAAACTAAAATTGATTATACGCGCATGTTAAAACTGGTAAAAGAGTCTGGATTTCGTGGCCATATCGGAATTGAATTTGAAGGACTTACTATGGGCGAACACGAAGGTATCCTGGCTACCAAAGCATTGCTGGAAAAAACCTTGAACAAGCTTGGCTAACCAACTGGCTTCAACAAGCCAATGACTTCCTCATCCACACGTCTTGGCCGCAAGGTAGTGCCATCGAGTAGGCACCAGGTAGTTTTGGCTTTGACTAACACCTTACCGGTGTTTTTATTTGTGATGTGAACAAACCGCTCAGAACGAGGACCATTTGATTCGCCTACCCAGGTAG
>JBEBJH010000058.1:0-21513 GCA_040079965.1 Cyclobacteriaceae bacterium | reverse complement strand
TTGAGTGTTGGATGTGTGGCAAGGCAATGAGCCACGTTCCCATCTGTCCGAGGGTATGACACACAACATCTAAAGATAAGCCACTCAATATCCTATATACTCACAATACAATCATCAGTCAGCAGAAAAAAGCAACCTACCGCCCCACTTTCGTTTGAATTGTTTCACTAAACTTTCTGTAAATTCGGGCATGCGACTGCTGGTTGTGTTCCTGATCCTTCTTGCCGCCTGCCGGCCCTCCCATAAAATCGGGGAGCTGGTGGGGGTGCCCAAAGAACGTCCCCTTGAAGATACCTATTGGGTGCTTACCGAACTGGATGGCAAACCCATCGCCACCATCAATGAGGCAAAAAAACTGCACGTCTTGCTAAACCCGGTCACCAAAACAGCCAGTGGCTTTGCCGGATGCAATCAGTTTACAGGCGAATATACACTCGAAGGGAAAAAACTCAGTTTGAAAAATGTTGCTTCCACGCGTATGTTCTGCCAGGAAACGATGGAGATAGAAACCCGCTTTCTGCAGGCTCTTGCCGAAACAGATTCTTACAAGATCGAAGAGCACGTGCTCTTCCTGACTAAGGGCGATCTACAGTTTGCTAAGTTTCAGGCGGACGTAAAAACCGGGAACTAATCAGAACTTTTAATTTAAGACCTGCATCATCTTGGCTGTAAGCGCTGCACCAAAATCTGAAAACGCTTTCACTTCATTCGCATTGTTCATGTTCGACTGGCAGGCAAGGATCACACCATCCGGAGAAAATAAAAGCCCGAACTGATCTACCTTCTTCTCTTCGGTAAATCCCACATTACTTTTCTTCCAACCGGCAATTGTTGTTACCGTAGCCTCATCAAAATATTTCTGCGCTGCGGGTTCCAGGTTCGTGAGAATCATAAAATCCTTCAACTGATCGCGTTCAATCTTTACACCATCCTCACCAATGCTCACGAGCGATTTATATTCGCTCCCAAAATACCCTGCAACATAAATATCCAGCACGGCATCGGCTGCTATGTTTACCAGCTTATTCATAAAACCACCGCGCTTGATGTCGCCCATTTTAATTTCTCCGGGTGTTGACATCAGCATGATGAATTTGCCGGCCGGTAGTTTTACAGCACCGGTTCGCCAGGCCGATTTGCGTTTCCATACCTGATTTCTTCCACCACCCGAAATTGTACTCTCCCCAACCAATACCGTTGATTTCAATGTCCACTCAATGCCACCCGTAGTGCCATTGTAATTAGTGTCTCCATGAATCTCTCCGGAGTTTGAAACGCGGCCATCGGCCTGAGACGCAATTTGAACACCCGCTGCCTGTGCTTGTTGCTGACTTTGTTGATGTATATCTTTCTTCAACATTGCTTGCTTTCTGCGTTTAAGCTGACCAAAAACAAGGAAGGCAAAGGCCACCACAAACAAGATGGGTACGGCATTGGAGATCAATACTTGCATAAACGTGCAGGGTTATTTGATCGAAGATACTGAAAAATGTAGCCTCAAAAAGTAGCCGCTTACCGAGTATCAGGAGATTATTTCAATTCAGGATTTATTCAGGATCACATCCAAACGATCATTGACAAAACCTGACTCAGTGGTTGGCAAATCCTTCGTTCTGCTTTTAATATCAGCGTTAGTTTTAGCAAGGTTTTCAATTCGCTGGCCTTCAAAACCATGTTCTTCAATTTTCAGCAGGTGATCATAGGGTCCTTGGGGGGAAATCAGTTTCACAAAGACAGGCGCTGTTTCTACCGCAACGAATAATAACATTATAAACCAGTTGGCCCACCAGATTGCATCACTCTGCGCGGTAATGCGGCTCAACGCTTCCATGCGGCTGGCAGGACCATTCAGCTTTTGTCGCTCGAGTGTAGCAAGTTCGGCAGCAATGGATAAATCACTCTTATCCAGTATAGCAAGCTTTTCCTGAATCAATTGATTATTTCTTTGCTCAAGTTGTTGCAATTCCAAAGCAGCACGATCAGCATCCGCCTTCTTAAGTTTGTAAATAGGTCCCGCATTTCTGCGCTTGCTGCCACCGGTTCCATCAGCTTCTTCTCTTGCCAGGCGATCTAATTCATTGCGCGTAGCAGTCTTATCTATAATTTCTTGTTTTAATGCTGCAATGTCACCATTCAGTCTGTCGCGATCTGTTTGAAACCGAAGTTTTGTTTCTCTTTCCTGCGCAGCAAGAGTTTGCTGTTCCATCATTACCAACTCTGCCTGAATTTCTTTCTCAAAGATTTTCATCTCCAGTGGCTTGGCAATTACCATCGAAATAATAACGGCCAGAATAATCCGGGGTAACGCGGTAAGCAGTTCGCGTCTTACATTGCCCTCCTTACGCATACTGGAAACTATGTACCGGTCCAGGTTGAAAATCATAAACCCCCACACTAACCCAAGCGCAGTGGCAATCCAATAATTATCAAACACTGTGTATAAAGCATACGATGCAGCCAGCGCTGCAAATACTCCGGTAAAAAATACGGTAGCGCCAATGCCCACATATTTGCTGGCTTCTGATTCACATTTCTTAAGAATAGCGAGGTGGGCTCCGGAGCAAAGCCAGAAGAAGTGTTTCAATTTTTCCATGGGGTAGTAACGCGGCAGGAGTTTGGTTAGTATGACAGACAATAACAAGTTGAGTGCCATCCAAGAAAAGGTCTTTTAATTACGAATTGGCTGCCTAGCCAAAACAGATTGTACCAATCTGAACAGGATGGTGTTCGGTTTTAACTTTTGAGCGCAATTGATGAGCTATTTTTTAAACTTCTCTCGCAACTGAGCAAGTTTATCCTCCATCGTTTCTACCGGTTTAGGAGCCGATTTTGGTTTGCTGGTTGGTTTGCTGGATTTCTCCTGTCGCTGCGGAGCAGGAGTCGGTGGGGTTTTCCCGAACGGATCGCTCTTTAAAGAAAGAGCAATGCGCTTGCGCGGGATATCTACTTCCAACACCGTTACTTTTACTTTTTGCTGTACGGCAATTACTTCGTTAGGGTCTTTAATAAAACGATCACTCAGGTGACTGATGTGAACGAGACCATCCTGGTGCACTCCGATATCAACAAAGGCACCGAACGCAGTTACGTTTGTTACGATGCCAGGAAGCGCCATACCAATCTTCAGATCCTTGATTTCATGAACGCCTTCTTCAAACGAAAACACTTCAAACTTTTCGCGTGGGTCGCGACCGGGTTTTTCTAACTCTGCAAGTATATCAGTCAGTGTAGGTAACCCTACAGTGTCAGTTACATATTTTTTGAGTTCCAGTTTTTTCCGCAGCTCTGCACTCGTCATCAAATCCTTTACCGTACAACCCAGGTCTTTGGCAAACTTCTCCACCAATTCATAGCGTTCGGGATGTACTGCACTGGCATCCAGTGGATTTTTTGAATCGCGAATGCGCAGAAAACCGGCACATTGTTCGAAAGCTTTGTCACCCAGACGCGGAATTTTACGCAATGATTGACGATCGGTAAATGCTCCATGCTGATTGCGATACTCCACAATACTTTTCGCCAATTGGGGGCCTAGACCCGAAACATAACTCAGCAATTCTTTGCTGGCGGTATTCACCTCCACGCCTACCGAGTTAACGCAACTCATCACCACATCGTCAAGTCCGGCCTTTAGCCTGGTTTGATCTACATCATGTTGATATTGACCAACTCCAATAGATTTGGGATCAATTTTCACCAACTCGGCCAATGGATCGGTTAATCTGCGGCCAATAGAAACTGCTCCTCGCACGGTGATATCATGATCAGGAAATTCTTCGCGTGCTACTTCAGAGGCTGAGTAAACCGAAGCGCCACTTTCATTCACCATCACAATCAAAATTTCTTTTGGAAGGCCAATGCTTTTTACAAATGCTTCCGTCTCGCGGCTGGCTGTTCCATTACCAATAGCGATGGCTTCAATCTTAAACCGATCGCATAAGCCCAATACGATAGTCGCAGACTTTGCAGTCTCACGTTGGGGTTCATGTGGATAGATAACGGTATTGAAAAGCAATGCCCCCTTTTCATCGAGGCAAACCAGTTTGGTCCCCGAACGAAAACCAGGATCGAGTGCCAGCACGCGTTTCTGACCCAACGGAGAGGCGAGCAATAACTTCTTAAGATTGGAGGCAAACACCTGAATGGCTTCAGCATCTGCCTTTAATTTCGACTCTACCCGTACTTCGGTTTCAAGCGAAGGTTTTAATAAACGTTTGTAGGAATCTTTGACCGCCAGACTTACTTGTTCTCCCGCTGCAGATGTTGATTTTACAAATTGCTTTTCCAGTGTTTGAATAACCAACTCCTCGGTGGGGGCAATGTCAAGCGTAACAAATCCTTCCTTCTCGGCTCTGCGCATCGCAAGCAATCGGTGTGAAGGCACTTTCTTTACCGGTTCCTTCCAATCAAAATAGTCCTTAAACTTTTGCGCTTCCTCGCTCTCCGCTTTTGATTTAATCACAGCGGCCTCGACTACACCTTCCTTCCAAAACAACTCGCGCACTTTTTGCCTTGCTTCCTGAGTCTCACTGATCCACTCCGCCATGATATCGCGTGCACCTTCAAGAGCTTCCTGTTCTGTGCTCACACCCTTTTCAGGATCAATAAATCCCGCGGCAGCTTTGCTAAGGTCAATTTTCCCTTGTTCAAAAATGTTGAGTGCCAGAGGTTCCAGTCCTTTCTCTCTCGCCATGCTGGCCCGTGTTTTGCGTTTTGGTTTATACGGGAGATAAATATCCTCCAACTCATTCAATGTCTCAGCTTCTTCAATAGCTTTTGCCAGGGCCGGGGTAAGTTTCTCTTGCTTTTCAATGGATTTAAGAATAGCCTCCTTGCGCTTGTCCAATTCGATCAATTGCTCATGTCGATCACGAATTGAGGCCAATTCAACTTCGTCCAGACTTCCCGTAACTTCTTTCCGATAGCGGGCGATAAAAGGAATGGTAGATCCTTCTAACAGCAGTTCAACAACGCGTTGTACCTGATCTGGTTTTAATTTTAACTCAGTCGCAATTTTTAAAATGTTCTTTTCCATGAAATCCGATGCGTGAATAATTTTTAATTGGGGCGCCAATCAACAAAATATTTTTGAAAATGCCGCGATAAATTTTAAGCAGGGAGAATAATTGAAAATGTAGAGCCTTTTCCCAGCTCTGAAGACACTGAAATATCACCGCCCAACTTGGCAATGGTTTCCTTTGCAATATATAAACCTAATCCTGAGCCATTTGAATGGGGAGAAGCCTTGTAAAACATGTTGAAGATCTTTTCCTGATGATCCGGATGAATTCCCTGGCCATTATCCACGACATGAATAGTTACATCATTTTGAGTTTTCTCTACTTGTACCTTTACAAATTTTTCTGATTTACTCTTGTCATGATACCTGATTGCATTAGCAACAAGATTATTCAGAATAATTTTCAGGCGGGTAGGGTCTGTAATGATTTCTGAGTTAGGCTCTATTCCAACACGAAAAGAAATCTGCTCAACTCCCTCCGTAAATTTAAGTCCCTCCATTGTTTCGGTCACCAGGGTATGAAGATCCACTTTTTCACTTACCGGGTCCAGGCGGGTATTGCGCGAGTAGTTAATAATATCAATGATGAATTTGTCCAGCACCTTAACGCGACCTTTCATCATGGAAAGATAGTCTTTTACCTCAGCGAGATTTTGGCTGGACTCGGCAATAGTTAAAAGTCCGGAAACCGAGCTCAGGGGCGCGCGGAGATCATGCGAAGCGCTGTAAACAAATCGATCTAGTTCTGTATTCGTCTTTTGCAATTGCTCGTTTTGATCCCGGATTCTTGCTTCATTCCTTCTAAGATTATCTTCATTTTTGTAGTTGATCCGAAGTACCAGGTAAAATAAATAGGTGCAGATCACTACGAAGGAAATTGCATTAACAATAAAAAAACTATTAACCTCTGTCTCGGTAAATTTCCGTTCAGGTAACGGGGAAAAGTCGGAAAAGAAACAAGCAAAAAACAAAATCACCGAAAAAATCAAATAGGCGAAACCTAAAAACCTTTCTTCATAACCGAAGATAACAAAGGCGGCAAATGCCGTAACACCCAAATACATGTGTAATCCGGTTTCAGTTGTTTCGCTCGAAGCAATGCTGTAGATAGCAAGATCAGCTGTAAACAACCCAACCATGGCTGCAATTCTGTGATACCCCATCTTGTTGAGAATTAACGTGGCTATACAGATTGTAAAAATGCTTAGAAAAATATAGGGCGGAATGTAGGTCACAATTACCAAATTGAGAAACCAGAAGATAATTGCTATAGTCATCACCATCACCGAAAGGTGAGTTATCAGATCAATGCGTTGCTTTTTGGATTCCAGGGCTGGTGAAAAAATCTGAAACATAGAATACAGATACCCGAAGCAGTTGATTTATGGTGAACAAATATACAATATGCTGCTTATCAATTAACGGATTTTATAAATTGCTCGTCTAACATCAATTTCACTCCATGAAACGAAACATGCTCGTTCTCTTTTTGTCACTTCTATCCGTGGCCGGGTTCAGTCAGAAGAAGAGCAAATCGCCAAGCATCGCACCTTATTTTCCCGAAAAGGAATGGATTCATAAACAGCCCGAAGAAACCGGAGTTGATAGTCAAAAATTAAAGGAAGCCATTGACTTCGCCATTGCTCACGAAACAAAAAGCCCGCGAAGCATGGAACAAAACCATTATCAGACTTTTGGCCGCGAGCCTTTTGGCGATGCTATTGGCCCGATGAAGGATCGCGGTGCGCCCACTGGAGTAATAATTAAAAACGGATATGTAATTGCAGCGTGGGGCGAGCCTCACCGGCCTGATATGACACACAGCGTTACAAAAAGTTTTCTCTCGGCCACCGTAGGTCTTACTTATGATCGTGGTTTGATCAAATCCATTAATGATACTGTGCATACGTACATAGCCCCCATACATTTGTATTCGCCTATCGAAACCGGGAATAGGGCAGACCAATTTGGTAAACCTGAATTGCTGAACCTGTTTGATACACCACACAACCGCACAATTACATGGAACGATTTGCTGCGCCAAACCAGCGATTGGGAAGGCACGCTCTGGGGTAAACCCGAATGGGCCGATCGGCCTGCTGCTGATCCTAAAGAATGGCTGACGAGAAAAAGGAATGCACCCGGAACGGTTTATGAATACAATGACACTCGCGTAAATGTACTTGCCCTGGCAACTCTTAATATTTGGAGAAAACCGTTGCCCCAGGTATTAAAAGAAAATATAATGGATGAGATTAATGCCTCGGCTACATGGCGATGGTATGGCTATGACAATGCGTGGATTGTATTAGATGGAAACATCGTTCAGTCGGTAAGTGGAGGCGGGCATTGGGGTGGCGGCATGATTATAAACGCTTATGATATGGCGCGTTTTGGATATTTAACTCTCCGAAATGGAAAATGGAAAGATAAACAACTATTATCCGAGCAATGGTTGACATGGTCGGCAACACCAACACCTGTACAACCTGGCTATGGTTTTATGAATTACTTTCTAAACACAGATAAAAAATATTTACCCTCAGCTCCCGCAACGGCATTCACACACATTGGTAATGGCACCAACATGATTTACGTAGACAAAGAGAATGATATTGTGGCCGTAGTGCGATGGATTGACAACTCTTCGCTTGATGGATTTGTAAATGCTCTTCTGAAATCCGTCAAATAATGAAATCCATTTTCTCCGTGGTTCTCTGTGCTCTCCGTGGTTAAAAATTTCTTACCACAGAGAGCACTGAGAAATCACAGAGTTTATAAACAATTAAAGAGCACGAATCTTAATAGATCGGTAATAAACCGGTGCTCCGTGATCTTGTAATGAGATTGCACCTACCTTAGATTTATTCCAGCCTGGATAATCCACCCACTTGCTTTTTTGATACCGCTGATTGAAGTCTTCACTGCCTTCATCAAACTCAACAGTTTTTTCACCGTTAAGGTAATGCTCTACATGGCCATTGTTATAAACAATCCGGCTTGTGTTCCACTCCCCTACAGGCATCACTTTTTTAGTTTCAGGCGCTTCAAACATATCATAATTGCTTCCCGCCTTTTGCTGAGGAGTTAAATCTCCACCTTTCCAGCCAATATCATCCATCACCTGGTACTCGGGTCCTGTTTCATAATCATGGCCATACTCCGGACTTTCCACCACATGGTAAAGAATTCCACTATTGCCACCGGGCGTAATTTTCCACTCTACACTCAATTCAAAATTTCCAAACGTGCGTGTGGTGGTAAGTGAACCACCATCCTTTCCGGAGCCTTCACCCAATCCGGTGCCATCGCAGATAATCACTCCATCTTTTATGGTCCAAAGTGGCCCGATGGTGTCATGATTATATCGCTTCCAACCGTTGAAACTGCTACCATCAAAGAGGAGCTCCCAGCCGGCTGCTTTCTCTTCATCGGTTAGTGTATTTGATGTTGCTTCTGCGGTAGCAGTTTCTTGCTTTGTTTCAGACTTTTGGCAGGATAGTGTTACGAATGCCAACAGAAATACTAAAGCATAGAAAGAGTTAAATTTTTTCATAGCTATAAAATTTTAGTTTTGAAGTTGATAAAACTAGTAAGTATTGTCCATACGTTGAACCATCTCTTATTTGAAAGGTCTTAATGTGGGTTACAATACGTTATTTAACTGTTCTTTGATCTTTTCCAGTTCTTCTTTCATCATCACAACGTGCTTCTGCATTTCTGCATCATTGGCTTTGCTGCCAATCGTATTGATTTCACGACCAATCTCCTGCGCAATAAAGCCCAGCTTTTTTCCGTTCGATTGCTTTTCACTCATAATCTTTATAAAATAATCGAGATGCGTTTTCAGGCGCACCCGCTCCTCATGAATGTCCAGCTTTTCAATATAAAAAATAATTTCCTGTTCCAGTCGATTGGCATCAAAGCCTTCATTTCCAAAGAAATCAGTTATGCTTCCTTTTATCCGGCTGCGAATCTTTTCTATACGCATCGGATCAATTTTTTCCACCTCTAATAAGCCCACGCGGATATTCTCGATATAGCTACTGAGTTTAACCTCCAGGGATTTACCTTCTTCGGCCCTGAAGTGTTCGCACTTATTAATTGCTTCTATAAGCAATCCAAGCACGCGTTCCCATTCGGCAGGATCAAGCTCTTCCTTGCCATTGTTTTGCACAACATCGGGCGAGTTGAGCGCCATTTGAAACAGTGAATCATGACCAGCATTTACTTTGTCGGCTAGTTTTTTCAACTCCTGAAAATACGAGATGAAAAGCGTCTCATTGTATTGTTGCCTGATCTCCACCTTAAGGCCGGTTTGGTAATCGATGCTAAGCGAAACTTTTCCGCGCTCCAGCTTCTCCGCAATCAGGTTTCGAAGTTCCAGTTCCTTCTCTGAATATTTTTTAGGCAGGCGTAAGCTTAAATCAAAAAATTTTGAATTAAGACTTTTTACTTCAACAGAAAGAGTGCCTTCACCGGAACTGAATGAGGCCTGGCCAAAGCCAGTCATTGATTTAATCATAGTGGGGTATAAAGGTGATTATGCAAATCGCAATGCGAAGGTACTATTTTTATGCAATCACCTTAACGCTTAAAAGTCGAAGCCAAGTGTAACGTATATACGAGGATCCTGTACCCGGTAATTTTCTACCGGCCACGCCAGATCAAACTTCATATAGTAGCCAAGCATCATAGTGCGTAAACCAAAACCGTAACTATAAAGCCAGGGATTCAGGTATTCATCCAACTCAATCAGGAACGGACTTCCGGAAGTGTCTTCAGGTACAACTCGTTTACGCACGCTGTTTTTAGAATCGAAGGGAAGTGCTCCCGTCCAACTGGTACCAATATCATAGAACGCTGTAAACTGAAGATTGCGGAAAAAGTTTGAGGCAATGGGTCCATTAGACAGAGCCCGGATAAGAGGTACGCGAAGTTCAGCATTCAAAATGGCTACGCTATTTCCATATAGGGTAGCATAATCAAATCCCCGGAGGCTAGTTGCAAATTCAGAAAAAAGAAGATTTTGATTGTAGGTTCCAACGGCACTTGTCAGAGGATTTTGTAAGCCCTCATAATTGATCTTATTTGAGAACCAGTTATCCATACCTCCGAGTAAATATTTTTTAGGAGAGTTGCCAAAAAACGTTCCTGTAAACCCGCGCACAGCAAATACAATCTCTCTGTAGATTTTCTGATAATGTCTTACATCAAGCGAAACCTGAGAGAAGCTCTTCTGGTTGTCGCCTAAAGCCTGATAATGAATCATCCCCAATTTTGCGCGTGTGCCTTCAATCAGGTTCATTCCAGTAGATATTGAATTATCATATACAATCTCACCTTTGGCTCCCGAATAAAACTGATACTCAGAAGGGAGGAAGACCGGCATAGTCTGCGGCTGCTCTAATCCGCGATCCAAAAACTGGGTAAATCCAATAAACGGTTTTACGGTTAAACGAGTACGCACCGACAAAGGAAGGGAAGCTCCTACTTCAATTTTCTGAAACGAATACTTTTGTTGTTCAACCTGGCTAATGCTTTCCTGTGGTGTCTCCCAAAATATAACTCTGCGATCAAAACGAACGCTGTAATCGATACGATTCGGTAAGTATTGCATTTCCAGAAATACATCACCGCTCTTAAAATCAAAAGCAGTTTGCAATCCACCTAATATTCTATAGTTCTCCAGTATATCGTTCATTTGGGTTTCCACCCTCATGCTGAATCCGCGTAACGGGTCAATAACAAAGTTGGTAACCACATTTTCATAACTGAACTTAGGGGTGTATGGGAATGGACCGGTAACTCGATTGGATTCCCGGGCTTTCATATACCGGGTAAGAAATGTTTCGCTGGGTTGTTTGGTCTTTATCACCTCATCTTCAAACACATAATCATCGGTATTGAGCGGTTTCTCTTTTGGTGTTGCTGGTTTTAGGGTGTCAACTTTCGGTTGGTCTTCAAACTGATAGTCATCTATGTTAACCACATTCGATTTAACTTCGGTTGTATCCTTTACTATAGGAGGTTGCTCCTTTTTTTGATGGGCAGTGTCCTGCTTCTCTTTCAACCTGGCATTGATCAGGTCTTTGATTGACATGTTTTTCGAGGGTTCTTTTTTCCTCTTTTCAGTTACACTTTTTGCTTGTTGAATTTCCTTTCTGCGCGAGGCCGGGGTAAAGATCTGACGCTCGAAGTTAAAATTATTGATAATAAAAATATCCTCAGTCAAATTTTTGGTGGTAACCAGGGCCAGCGAACGGGTATAAAAATCTAAATCAAAATCTTTAATACTTGAATTGAAATTTGAGATTTGAGAGTAAATACCGTTCTGACGGTCGAACTTAAACAAATTGACAATGCCCCGCTGATCACTTAAATAATAGAAATTGTTTTCATCGAATGCTTTTGGATGGTAATCCCTGCTCAACGTATTGGTGAGGCGTTTTACTTCTGTAGTAGTCGTATCGAGATTGAACAAAAAGAGATTGTAGTTGGGCGTAGATTTGGCATAACTATTCACAGTAGTTGCAACCGAATCAGTGGTGCGGTTGGAAGTGAAGACTACCGTATTTGTATTTGGTATAAACGAAGGATCCAAATCATCAAACAAATCGTTGGTCAATCTTCGGGTGCGGTCTCTTCTACTGCTGATTAAAAACAAGTCGTTCTGTCCGGCTAAATCAGCACTTAAAATAGCCAGTCTACCGTTTCCTGAGAAATCAAAACTTCGAATATTACTGAAGCGATCGAGCTCGCGGGGCAGTTTACTTTTGGTGACCAGATCATATAGCCAGAAAACATATTGGCCGTCTTTAACCCCAATAACACCTAGTGTATTTGCATCTGACCAACTCAACAAAGGAATTTTATAATCTACCGCTTGCTTTATCACCCTGTTTCCTCCATTCAAGATTACCGTCTCTCTTCCATTTTCAAGAGACTTCACTCTTACCGTGAATTTGCCACGATCGTTTTCTGCATAGGCAACCTTTTTCCCATCCGGGCTAATTTTAACAGTAGTATAAACAACCGTTTTACGATGTTTCGGACTAAAGAGTACAGAGTCGGAAGGGGCTGCATAAGTTTGTGAAACCCGGGTCTCCATAGAAGAATAGAATTCTCTCCATTCCATCATCAACTGATTGAATGGAATCCCCAATGTTATCAGCACACTCTTTTCTTCATTGCGAATTATACGAGTGTAGTTAAGAATATTGTTGATGCTGCTCTTCCCATATTTTTCAACAATAAAATTCCAGATTGACTGACCCACCAATGCCGACTCTTTTCCAGTAAGTTTAAGGGCCTTGTTGCCTTTTTTGCTTACTACCAATTGTCGGGCAAAATCATCCACTTCTTCATTCCATCCCTTTGCAACGTACAATGAAGCGCCATCCACAAACCAATCAGGTAAGTTCAACAGTACTGCATTCTGAAACATATCCTTCAGACTTCCGCCAAACAACATTTCATGAAGCATTAGATCAGAGAACTTGTAGATCAATTCCTCTTTAAAGGCCTCGAGGGTGCCTGGGTGGGCAATTTCAACATAAGGTTTAATGAATTCCGTTTCGCCTCCAGAACTGAATTGCGTGTGATTAAGCCCGATGTTGCTTTGCTGTAGGTCTGTAACTGAATTGTATAAGAATACTTTTGTTTTTTGGTAAGGATAAAAACCAATCAGGTCGGTAATGCGATCAAACTCGCCTTCAAGATATTCAACGGATTCCTGAGCTACTTTTTTACGGTCATCGTAGTAATACACATCAAAGTTTTCGGAACTGAGGTAGTTCCACCGAAACTGCTTGTATTGAATTCTGTTTTTGCCGAACGTTTCTAAGGCCTGTTGAGCCTGAGAAACCCCGAAAAAAAGAAATATGAATATGCTGGCTCCTAATACCCTTAACTTTCCTCTCATACTACCTCACTGGATTTCGAAGATAACGATTTAAACCTCCCAATATTGACTTCTGGCTGGATTTCACCAAATCCTAAAAGCCAATTGGATAACTGAGCCGAAAAATAGGGTGCCAGGCTAACCCCCTTAGTACCCAAACCATTAAAAATAACAACATTTTTCGAATCTGGCAGATGCCCTAAAATTGGCCTTCGATCTGGGGAAGTAGGCCGAAACCCCCAATCCTGAGATATCACCTTATAAGGAAGCTTAATCAAATCTGTCAGTTTCTCGTCCAACTCCATCCGTCCCGCAGTGGTAGTTTCTTCCGACAAATTTTTTGTTTCATACGTAGCCCCAACTCGGTAAAAGTTTTTTTCAACCCGTGGTACGATATAAACACCCCTATTGTAAATCAGTTCCGGCACCTGATCTATTTTTACTGTTAATGTCTCCCCTTTCAGCAATCTCACCGGCACTCCAGTGAAACGTGACGAACGCAAAATACCCATGCCATTACAAAGTATAATTTTGTCTGCCTCCATGTCATTATACTTAACACCATAATTTCCAATCTCAAGCAATTGTTCATCAAATCTCTCAAGGGCAATAGATTGGGTCGCAGTCAGATGATGACGAACACTAAGCATAAATTGCAGTACGTCAAGATAGCCGCAGTGTTTAAGTAAAATTCCTCCAAAAGGATCATGAACCTGGTGGCCAAATGTGCTTGTTGAAAAGACCGCCTCAATATATCGGCTCATGGATGGATCTGAGCTCTTACCCATCCATGAGTTTTGCTCTTCCACAGAGATAAAGGGCCTGTATAGTGGCTGAGGGTAAAAAAACTTCTGTCCTAACTGCTGCTCGGCATTCTGATAAAACTGATGAAGCTCTGGAAATATCTTTTCGGCCATCCACGTACGGGTCATTAATTTTCCGGTAATTGGATTAAATAGTCCTGCAGCAATAGCTGAACTCCTGTTTTGATGAGGTTCGTCAAACACAATAACCCTCTTCCCCTGTGCAAGAAGGCGCAACGCCAGGCAAGAACCTGCAAGGCCTTGTCCTACCAAAATAAAATCTAGCTTCTTAATGGCGTTTGAATTAAGGCATCAAAAATACAACACAGTAAATAAGGGAAGAAGTGATGCAAACATGTCTTTACTCAAACTGTTTTTAAGAAAAGCCTTACTTTTACCACTTATTTATGATTCAGATCCAGACTTTCACATTCAACCCCTTTAGCGAAAATACCTATGTTGTGTTTGACCAAACCGGTGAGGGGGTAGTTATTGACCCAGGTTGTTACGATGCCCAGGAGAAAGCGGCTCTTGCCAAATTCATAGAAGATGAGGGCATTAAGATTAAATACCTGCTTAATACTCATTGTCATATTGATCATGTACTTGGCAATGACTTTGTAAAAGAAAAATATAAGGTTCCCTTTTTAATTCATCCTAAAGAAGAACCTGTTTTGAAATCGGTAAAGGCTTATGCTCCATCTTATGGATTTGCCCAATATCACGAGGCTTTGCCTGACCAATTTCTTAATGAAGGCGATCAGGTTTCATTTGGCACAATTGAGTTTCAGGTATTGTTTCTGCCTGGCCATGCTCCGGGGCACATTGGTTTTTATCACGATGAATCAAAATCACTATTTAGTGGCGATGTACTCTTCGAACGAAGCATCGGCAGAACAGATTTACCCGGTGGGGATTTTAATACCTTGATAAAAAGCATCCATCAAAAAATATTTACCCTGCCTGATGACGTAGTTGTTTACCCTGGGCATGGCGGCCCAACCACTGTAGGTGAAGAAAAAATCTCGAATCCATTTTGCGCATAAGTCTACTCAAATGAATCTTGCCCGACACCTGCCTAATGCACTCACCAGTGCAAACCTGATTTGTGGATGTCTGGGTATCATTGCCGTTTTCAGTTATCCTGTTGAAGCTGCCTATTTTATCTGGGCCGCCTGCTTCTTTGATTTTTTAGATGGGTTTGTTGCCCGGTTGCTAAAAGTCTCTTCACCCATTGGCAAAGAACTCGATTCCCTGGCAGATATGGTAAGCTTTGGCGTTCTCCCAACTATGGCGATGTTCCGGTGGATGGACATCAACGCAGATGCTGGCTGGATGCCTTACCTGGCTATTATGATTGCTGTATTTTCGGCCTTACGACTGGCAAAATTTAACATTGATGAACGCCAATCTGATTCCTTTATTGGAGTTCCCACTCCAGCGAATGCCTTATTTATAACAGCACTTGTTTTCCTGCCGGAATCGTTGATATCACTTGTCTTTACAGGTCCTGTTTTAGCGGGCATAACAATTATCTTTTCCCTATTGCTGGTTGCCCCAATCAACCTATTTGCTTTAAAATTCAAAAATTTCGGATGGCGGGGGAATGAAGTGCGGTTTACCTTTCTGGCATTGGCCGTATTCCTTTTGGTAATTTTACAAGCTGGAGCCTTACCGTTTATTATACTATCTTATATAATTATCTCGTTAGTGAGCAGGGTATTGGGTGTTGAGAAAAACTAACAACTTAGTGATTAGAGTAAAAAAAATTATAACTGCTTTTGGGCTATACTTCACTGGTATGGCTTTATGTTTAGCTCAATCACCATCTGTGTTGAGTTCTGGAAATTGGTTTAAGTTTTCAGTAACTACAGATGGGGTTGTGAAAATTGATTATACCCTATTGCGCAATGCAGGTGTAAACCCCGATCAGATAGATCCCCGAAACATAAGAATCTATACTGGCCAGAATGGGATGTTGCCTCAGGCAAACAACCAACCAAGAAAAAGCGATTTATCTGAAATAGCAATTGAGGTTTCGGGCGAATCAGACGGCCGCTTTAATACGAATGACTTCATTCTATTTTTTGGACAGGGCCCTGATAAATATCAGTTCAGTATTCAAAAGCAGATTTTCGAATACCAGAACAACTTATTTACGGACAAGAATTTTTATTTTCTTACAGTTGCGTCCGATGCTGGCAAGCGACTTACGCAAAGTGAAAATCTTTCAGGGACATTTCCCCTTATTCAACAGTATGACGACATTGCTTACTATGAAACTGATCGATACAACCTTCTAAAATCAGGACGTCATTGGTTTGGAGAACAATTTGATGCAATAACGGAGGCAACGATTCGATTTGATATTTCCGGAGTCATCGAAAATTCAGATATCAAATTAGTTTCTCATGTAATGGCTCAGTCTATTACTAATTCCTCATTTCAGGTTTCATTTAACAACAACTCGGTGCTTACACAACCTATCGTTGCTATTCCCAATACCAACTATGGCATTAAGGGTCGAATACAGGCAGACACAATTATTTTGAATTCTACTTCTGTAGGCGCTCCCGCACGAAACAACCTGGAAGTAAAATATCAATTCACAAAAGGAAGTCCGGGTATTTCTATTGGCTATCTTGATTTATTTCTCTTGACTCTGAAAAGAAAAATTGCATTGTATGGAGATCAAACAATATTTAGTTCATCGGCAAGCCTTGTGAATTCTGTTTCATCTTATGAAGTAGCTACTGTAGCAACCAATACCCGCCTTTGGGATGTATCTGATCCAGACAATGTAAAAGAACAGGTATTCTCTTTTAGTGGTGATCAGTTAAGTTTTTCTGCTAACTCAGAGACTTTGCGAAATTTTGCCGTCTTCAATCCTGATAAACTTAAAGCGCCCACCTTCGAAAGCAAGGTGCCGAACCAAAGCCTTCATGGCATTTCAGCGCCTGGTTTAATTATCGTTGCACATTCGAATTTTTTAAGTGAAGCCCAGCGTCTTGCAAGTCATCGTCAAAATTATTCAGGAATCAGCGCCTTGGTTGTAACAACTGAACAGGTGTTCAACGAATTTAGTGGAGGCAAGCAAGATGTTACTGCTATCCGCGATTTTGTTCGCGCTCTTTATGATCAAGGAGGCTCGAAATTGAAAAACATTTTACTCTTTGGCCGCGGGTCATACGACTATAAAAACCGAGTATTGGGAAACACCAACTATGTTCCCATTTATGAATCAAGGAATTCATTGAGTCCGCTCGAAACGTATGGATCTGATGATTACTATACCTTTCTGGAAGCTAATGAAGGCGAATGGAACGAAAGTCCTGCTCAAAATCATACTATGGATGTGGGCGTGGGACGCTTACCTGTAAAAACGCTGGAAGAGGCCCGCCAGGTGGTTGACAAACTAATCGAATATGATTCAAATCCTTCAACTTTTGGTCCATGGCAAAATGAAATTCTCTTCGTAGCCGATGATGGTGATTTCAATATTCATAATAGCCAGGCTGACCAGCTTGCAAATTCGATTGAGCTTTTGAATTCAAATCTTATTGCACATAAATTTTTTCTGGATTCTTTTGATCAGATCAACAAACCCAATGGTCAGTCCAGTCCCGCGGCCAGCAAAGCGCTCGATCTGGGGGTGCGCAAAGGTGCTTTGATTGTAAACTATACCGGCCATGGTTCAGAACGAGTATGGATGGATGAACGCATTTTAGATGAGAGCCTTGTTCAAAGCTGGAAAAACGGACCACAATATCCTTTGTTCGTTACAGCTACCTGTGAGTTTGGTCGTCATGATGATCCCTTTCAAATTACCAGTGGCGAATTAACATTACTTCAAAAAAAAGGCGGTTCCATTGGTTTGGTGACTTCTGCCCGCCCCGTAAACTCAAGTACAAACTTTACCTTGAACAAAGCCTTTTATGAATCACTCTTAACAAAGTCTCAAAACAAATTCAGGGAATTAGGTTTTGTTTTTAAAGAGACAAAAAATAAAAGCACAAGTGGTGTTGCCAACAGAAACTTTTCACTGCTGGCCGATCCCTCAATGCATCTGGCCCTGGCAGAAAATGAAATTATTTTTGATGAGGTTAAAACCAGCAGCGGATCGTCTGAATTAAAAGGCTTATCGCATGTAATTATAAAAGGTCACATTGAAAAAGAAACAGTAGCTCAAAGCAATTTCAGTGGTGAGCTATCTCTAACCTTATTTAGTGAAGAAGTCAATCAGGTAACAAAAGGCGATGAAAATCCTCCCTTTAATTATACCGAACGATCGAATACTCTCTTTCGGGGTAAGTCATCTATAGATCAAGGAATTTTTGAAATGGATTTTATTATGCCAAAAAACATTCCCTCAGAATTCATCTCTGGAAAGTTTTTCTCTTTTGCCTTTGATGAAAGTGGCGAGCTTGCTAATGGTAGTTCTATAAACAGTTTGATTGGCGGCCTTGAGCCAGGTCCTGTTGCAGATAATACTCCTCCTTCAATTCGTTTATTTTTGGGTGATACGACCTTTATCCCTGGTGGGGTTGTTGGGCCAAACACAAAATTGGTCGCCCTCATGAATGACGATCATGGAATAAATCTTTCATCTGACCCACAGGGCAATGAGATTACCGCCTCTCTTGATGGGGGCTCAAGTATACTTTTGAATAACTATTATTCATCCAACCAAAACAACTATAAAAAGGGATCGTTGACATATCCTTTGGACGGACTGGAAAAAGGAAAACATACGCTTACCTTATCAGCCTCTGATACATATAATAATCAGACTATCACAAGTGTGGATTTTGTAGTAACCGAAGGTGATCAGATTCAAATTGAGGAATTCAGCAATTACCCTAACCCCTTTTATGAATCCACTATCCTTGAATTTACCCATACGCGACCGGGCGAAGATTTGGAAGCCTATTTAACCATCTATGATTTAACAGGAAAGGAAATGATGAATCAGAGTTTTGAAGTGATTTCAAGCCAATATAAGGTCACATTAACCGAATGGGATGGAAAATCAGCCACAGGAACAAAATTAAGCCAAGGCATATATCTGGGTAAACTTTCTGTTCGTTCACAGGTGGACGGCTCGAAAAATGAGCAATTTACCAAGCTAATTATCCTGAATTAACTACCTTTACCGATTAGAACTTGATTATGAAGAGGTTAAGTATCCCGATAGTATTCACTCTCCTAATTATTCCTTTTTTCTCCTGGTCGCAAGTGTCCTCTTCAGGTACTTTGATCGGTCAGGATACAACGAATAAGGTGATCACGACAGCCGTTCCATTTCTCACTATTACCCCGGATGCCCGGGCGGCAGGGATGGGGGACGCAGGCGTTGCAACATCAGCCGATGTAAATTCGGCTTATTGGAATTCAGGAAAACTCGCCTTTATCGATAATGGTCTTGGTTATGGAATCTCTGGGTCCTATACGCCTTGGCTTGGCAAAATCATCAACGACATGTATGTCTTTTACCTCTCCGGATTTTATAAGATCGGAAGAGTACAAACAGTCGCAGCCTCTATGAAGTATTTTGATTTGGGAGAGATTCAATTCAAAGATGTAAACAACAACGACCTCGGAAGATTTAATCCCCGGGAATTTTCTTTTGATGTCACTTACTCCCGGATGTTAACAGAGCAACTCGCAATCGGAGGAGCCCTGCGATATATTTATTCAAACCTTACCGGGGCTCTAAGCACAGGTAATATCGATGCCCGGCCTGGTAATTCTGTGGCTGTTGATATGGGCATTTATTACACTAAACCATTTAAGTCAAGTAACTCTTCGCTTTCATTGGGTGCTGCGATAACTAATTTGGGCGCTAAAATCACCTACTCAGATACTGATAACAAGGATTTCATACCTACGAATTTACGCTTGGGAGGTGCCTTTACGCTTGAGATGGATGCCCGCAACAAAATAACGTTTGCTTTGGATTTTAATAAGCTGATGGTGCCCAGCCCTCCGAAAGATAATTCAACACCATTGCTTAGTGGTATTTTTGGATCCTTCACAGATGCCCCTGGAGGATTCAAAGAAGAGATAAGTGAAATCATGACATCCATGGGTACTGAATATTGGTATAACAACACCTTTGCAGGACGATTGGGGTATTTCTACGAGGCAACCGACAAGGGAAACAGGCAATACCTTACGGGAGGAGTTGGTTTTAGATATCAGAAATTTGGAATTGATGTCGCCTATCTGGTTCCCACCAATGGTCGCGAAAATGCCTTGGCCGAAACCATCCGATTCACACTGATGATGAACTTTCAAAACAAAAAAGCGGAAGAGGATTCAGCCACAGACGATTAACTATGCTCAATAGGAAGTCTGCCCCGCAGTTTGCCGAAATAAAAAGATTTCATCTCCCCTCGCCAGAAATAATCATGTTGGATAATGGCGTGCCATTAATTCAGTTTGATAAAGTGAATCAGGAAGTCCTTAGGATAGAGCTTATTTTTAAGGCCGGGAAATGGTTTGAAACCAAAAGGGGAACGTCCTACTTCACAGCTCATTTGCTTGATAAAGGAACCCTTAGTAAAAACTCGCTACAAATTGCGGAGACTTTTGATCTTTTCGGATCATCTATAGAGATCAATCCTGGTTTTGATTTTACTTCACTTTCTCTCTTTACCCTGTCAAAAAACATAAAAAAAGTTTTACCACTTTTTTGCGAGATCGCTTTATCCCCTGCATTTCCTGATTCTGAGTTTACATTGCTGAAAGATATTTTTAAGCAGAATCTTAAAATCAACAAAGAGAAGAGCAGTTATCTGGCTGGTAAATTAATCAGGCAGAACATCTTTGGCAGTAATCATCCCTATGGCAATTCAGTAGATGAAAACGATGCGGAGGATCTAACACAGACGGATCTCATCAACTTCTTTAAAGGAAGATTCCACCTCCATGAAGTTTATGTAACTGGCTTATTAAATGACTCTGTGAAGAAAATGCTAACAAGTAGGCTTTCCGAGTTTAGAATTGCCACTGAACCAGAGGCAACCTTAAATTTTGACGAAGGGCAAAAAAACAATTCACAGCATGTTGAAAAGTCTGATAGTGTCCAGTCATCCTTGCGATTAGGGAAGAAAATCATTAACAGAAGCAGTCCGGATTATCCATCAATCGTTCTGTTAAATCATATTTTGGGAGGTTATTTTGGCTCGCGATTAATGAAAAATATTCGTGAGGAAAAGGGATTAACGTATGGAATTCATTCTTCCATTAACACGTTAAAAAAGGATGCATTCTTTTTAATAGGAACCGATGTCAATAAGGATAATCGCGAGTTAGCCTTATCGGAGATCAAAGCAGAAATAAGAAGGCTAAGAGAAAATACTATTGAAACTGAAGAATTGGAAACAGCCAAAAACCATCTTCTGGGAAGTCTTCAATTGGAAACAGCTAATCCCTTTTCAGTTCTGGAAAAGATTAAAACAATCAGGCTCAATCAATTGAATTCTGATTTCTATAGTGATCTATTTGATTGCATTCAGATTACAAATTCTGAATCTATTAAAAGTATTGCTCAATCACATCTTCACGAAGAGAACCTATTCCAAGTGAGCGTTGGATAGATCCCCTCTACAAATTTTAAATCTCACTTTTCTTTATCTTGATAAGCTGATCTATTGCCAATCTCTTTAGGAAAAGTTAAGGCATAAAAAAAGCCTCAGTATTACTACTGAGGCTTTTGAAGAAAAAAGGCAACGACTTACTCTCCCGGGTTTTACCCTAGTACCATCAGCGCGGGTGGACTTAAC
>JBEBJH010000057.1:0-21539 GCA_040079965.1 Cyclobacteriaceae bacterium | reverse complement strand
GGGCACCCTGCTGGGCTACGGTGGACAAGCCGTGATAACTCTCCTGTAAAAATTTCTACCGAGCAATTGTATAGCAAGGTAGATTCAAGACAAATTAAGAAGGAAGGGCAGTATATAAAGCCCGAGAATATTGCGGATGAAAAAAGCCCCAACTTACTGTATAGTTTAAAAAGTGATTTTCCGGAAGCACGGGTTCCTGCGGTATGGTTGCCTCATGGTGTATTGGGAATTTCTAATTCGGAAATTATTCGTGATGAAACGGCCGGAAAGTTCGGTCCTTTTACTGGACAGATATTCGTGGGCGATCAAGGTCAGAGTAAAATTATGCGTGTGGTGATGGAGAAAGTGAAAGGCGAATTTCAAGGCGTTGCTTTTGATTTTAAATCCGGGTTTCAATCAGGCGTGTTACGCATGAATTGGGGCCATGATGGTTCACTTTATGCCGGTCTCACCAATCGGGGTTGGGGCTCAGCAGGTACAACTACAGCAGGGTTACAAAGACTTATCTGGACCGGGAAAGTGCCAATGGAAATGAAAACGATGAGCGCACGGCCTGATGGTTTTGAGATTGAATTCACTCAGCCGGTTGATAAGAAAACGGCCGAAGATCTTGATTCCTATTTTGGTAGAAGTTACATCTATAAATATCATCCGGTATATGGAAGCCCAACCATCAACGAAGAGAAGTTAACTATTAAAGGGATTAAGGTTTCTGATGATGGGCTGCACGTACGCGTTGTGGTTGATAATTTGCGTCAATACTATCTGCATGAAATTATGGTTACGGGAATTAAGTCAAAAGAAGGGCTCCCTGTTTTACATAATACTGCATACTATACATTAAATAACATACCGGATGGGGATAAGCTTCCTGCAAGTGAATTGAGCACAAAACGTTCTTCAGCAACTGCAAAACCTGCCGCGGTGAAACCGGTGGTAAAAACCACATCAGGAAATAAATCTCTTACGTATGCGGAGATTGAGCCACTATTAGTAAAGAATACATGTACAGCTTGTCACCAGGTAAGTAAGAGACAGGTGGGTCCAGCATTTACGGATATTGCCAAACGCAAATACAGCAATGAACGCATCGTACAGTTGATTTATAATCCTGAACCTAAAAACTGGCCCGAGCATGAAACTCCGATGGCGCCCATGCCGCAAGTACCAAAAGATGAAGCTTTAAAAATAGCTGGGTGGATTAACTCATTAAGGGCACCAGCACCTTAGGTTAATGGGACTTATTTGATTTGAATTTTCTCAGGAACCAGGATGGCTGAAGAAAAACTTGTTCTAAGGCGAACGAGATCTGGATTAGCTTCAAGCTTGGTGTAATATTTACCCACCGTTACTCTGAATTTGGGTTGTTGATATTGAAGATTGGCGGAAAGGTCAGGTATTTCCTCATTCATTTTCTTTTTGGTGTTCATCGCCTCTTCCCGGTTTTGACCGGAATAAATCTGAATGGTATAACCATCAACAAATTTGCGCACCAGGTTATAACGATCTATGCTATCCAATACTGCATCCACCTTGGTGTTTACTGTTTTGGTAGGGGTTATTGATGCTGTAACATTTTTTTGAGTGGAAGTATCTTTTCGGGGGGTGTCAACCGGCACAATCACCTTTGGTCTCAGGGCCGAAAGATTTTCATAATAGCTTTTGTCGCTGCTGTTATTCTGAGCAGCGCAAGCCATGAGTAAGTGGCTAAAAAGAATGATAAATGTGTTCCTTCTCATATAAAATGATCTTTGAAGATACGAAACTAAAACTGAATGGTAGAATCAACTTGAACTATCCTCGTGTTAGTTTATCGACACAAAAGACCCCTCAATATATTATCCTTCAATTACGATGCACCGACCTGCTTTTACATCATCCTCCACCTTCTTGAACTTAACGTCTTTTAAAACACGACCGTCCGGATACTGAACACTAACCTTATCATTTCGACCGGCAACCTTTTCGGATTTAATTGGCATTACTTTCTCTTCGACTTCGCGTTGCGGAGCCTGTGGCTGCGCTCCTCCACCTTGAAGCAAAGAACGAGACTCTTCTTTTTTCTCACTTAGTCTTTGTCGTTTTGCCTGACGGGCTTCCTGCACCTGGTCTGCTTCGCGGATCGGAATGTCAGCCTTCATCAGGAACGAAATCGTTTCTTCGTTCACTTTTGCAATGAAGCGTTTGAAGGCTTCGAATCCTTCGAACTTATAAATAAGGAGCGGATCTTTTTGTTCATACACGGCATTTTGTACAGATTGCTTCAGGTCATCCATATCGCGAAGGTGTTCTTTCCACTGTTGGTCAATGATAGCAAGCGTGATCATCTTCTCCATCGACTTGATGAGTTCACCATTCTTTGACTCTACACACTTTTTCAAATTAGCCGATACGCCAATTTGTTTTACACCATCCGTGAAGGGCACCAGAATATTTTCAATGGTGGCTCCACGCGTCCTGGAGATATCCATAACGATCGGATAGGCTTTCTCTGCAGCCGCCTTATTTTTGAGATTATAATGCGATAAGGCTTCTTCATATAAACGTTCACTAACCAGGGGTTGATCTAATTTCGCATACTCTTCTTGCGAGATAGTGAAATCAAAACCGAGCAGGCTTAACACGTTCAATTTGAATGTCTCAAGGTTTTCAGCAGCTTTTCCATTGGCAACTATTTCATCGCAGGTATCAAAAAGCATGGTTAGAATATCCAACTGGAGTCGCTCGCCATGGAGTGCATTTCTTCTTCGTTTGTAAATCACCTCGCGTTGCGAGTTCATAACGTTATCGTACTCAAGCAGGCGTTTACGGATGCCAAAGTTGTTTTCTTCTACCTTCTTCTGGGCGCGCTCAATAGAGTTAGTTACCATGGAGTGAGAAATAACTTCTCCTTCCTTCAGGCCAAGTCGATCCATAATGCGGGCAATGCGCTCAGGCATAAACAAGCGCATCAGGTTATCTTCAAGCGATACGTAGAACTGAGAAGTTCCCGGATCACCTTGGCGACCTGAACGTCCACGCAACTGACGATCAACTCTTCGTGATTCATGACGTTCTGTTCCAATGATGGCTAATCCACCTGCCGCCCTTGATTCCGGAGTCAGTTTAATATCAGTACCACGTCCCGCCATGTTTGTCGCGATTGTTACTGTGCCCGGTTTACCGGCTTCAGCTACAATCTCTGCTTCACGTTGGTGCTGTTTGGCATTTAATACCTGATGCTTGATCTTTCGGATCTGTAACATGCGACTTACGAGTTCAGAGATTTCCACGGAAGTGGTACCCACCAAAACGGGTCTACCTTCATTAGTAAGCCTGACGATTTCTTCAACCACGGCATTGAATTTCTCACGCACGGTTTTATAGACAAGATCATCCTTGTCTTTGCGGGTCATGGGCTTGTTAGTGGGAATAGTCACTACATCTAATTTGTAGATATCCCACAATTCGCCTGCTTCCGTCACCGCTGTGCCTGTCATACCCGCCAACTTGTGATACATACGGAAATAGTTCTGCAGTGTAATGGTGGCATAGGTTTGAGTGGCATCTTCAACCTTCACGTTTTCCTTTGCTTCAATGGCCTGGTGTAACCCGTCCGAATATCTTCTTCCATCCAGTACGCGACCTGTTTGTTCGTCAACAATTTTCACTTTACCATCCACGATGATGTATTCTGTATCTTTTTCGAATAACGTATAGGCTTTCAGTAATTGATTTACGCTATGAATACGTTGTGATTTGGTTGTGTAGTCGCGAATTAGTTCTTCCTTTTTTCTAAGGCGTTCATCCGGATTCAAACCAGAATCCTTCTCAATTTTGGTTAACTCAATTCCTATTTCAGGCATAATAAAAAACCTTGCGTCTTCACCTTCACCAGTGATCAAGTCTATACCTTTCTCGGTGAGGTCAACACTATTATCTTTTTCATCGATAACAAAAAACAAAGGCTTATCAGCCTCCGGCATCATCTTCTTGTTATCCTGCAAATAGAAGTTTTCTGTTTTCTGAAGCACGTTCTTCATGCCCATTTCACTGAGTAGTTTGATCAGTGGCTTGTATTTAGGCATGGCACGATGGGCGCGGAATAATGCCAACCCACCATCCTTATCCAACCCTTCAGCCAATTGTTTTTTGGCATCGTTCAGATACTGATTTACTAATTTCTTCTGTGCTTCTACCAGCTTGAAAATCCGCGGTTTCAGATCATAAAATTCATGTTCATCGCCCCTTGGTACAGGGCCTGATATAATGAGAGGCGTACGCGCTTCGTCAATCAAGACACTGTCCACTTCATCCACCATGGCATAATGATGTCCACGCTGCACAAGCTCTTCGGGTTCGCGAGCCATATTGTCGCGCAGGTAATCAAAGCCGAATTCATTGTTGGTTCCGTAGGTAATATCGACCTGATAGGCGTTTCTTCTTTCAGGTGAGTTAGGTTCGTGCTTATCAATGCAATCAATGGTGAGACCATGAAATTGAAACAGTGGGGCCATCCACTCGCTATCTCGTCTGGCGAGGTAATCATTCACCGTTACTATATGCACTCCTCGTTTAGCCAAAGCATTAAGGAAGGCTGGGAAGGTAGCAACTAACGTTTTTCCTTCACCCGTAGCCATTTCCGCTACTTTACCTTCGTGCAGGGCGATACCACCAATGATCTGTACCTCGTAATGCACCATATCCCAGGTGATCAGATTTCCGGCAGCCATCCATTGACGAGACCAATGAGCCTTGTCACCAGAAATTTGTATGTTTTGATTTTTTGCGGCCAGTTTGATGTCAAGTTCAGTTGCTGTTACTTCCAGCGATTCATTCTCTTTAAATCTTTTTGCCGTTTCGCGAACAATAGCAAAAGCCCGCGGTAACACTTCCATCAAAACTTTTTCCAGTTCCTTATTTCGATCAAGCTCCAGTTTATCAATTTGTTTGAAAACGGATTCTTTTTCATTGAGATCCATTTCGGGCTGATCGGCAATGTGTGTATGAAGAGCGGCAATCTGATCATCGATTGACCTTAACTTTTCATTTATATGACGTTGGATTTCGGTTGTCTTATTTCTTAAATCATCATTAGATAAAGAGATAAGGCTTTCACCTTCTCGTTTGGTTTGTTCTACTAAAGGCATCATAAGTTTGATGTCCTTCTGAGATTTGTCGCCAAAAATTTTTGCAAGCAGTTTTAACATGTGTATTCGTTTGTCACTTGAGGTCTTGCTGTTTCAGGAAGGATTAATGCCGACATGCCTTTAATCTAAATGAACCTGTTTCAACCAGTCAAATGGGCCGTAAATTTAAGGATTTCGGGGTGCAATTATAGTTCCAGAGTGCCTTCGAAGACCATTTTGGCAGGACCTGTTAAAAAAATATCTTGAAATGTGCCTGCCTGACCGGATTTAAACTCTACGGAGAGTTCACCACCTCGAACCCTTACCTGCACAGGCGAAGAATAACCGTGAAATGAAGCAGCTAAAGCAGCTGCCGTAACCCCCGTGCCGCAAGAAAAGGTTTCATCTTCCACACCTCGCTCGTAGGTGCGAACGAAGATGGTATTGTTTTCAAGCAATTGAATGAAATTGACATTGGTGCCATTGGGAGCGTAGTTCTGACTGAACCGGATTTTTCGTCCTTCATCAACTACCGGATGATTTTTCACATCCATGACAAATCTCAGATAATGAGGTGAGCCAGTATTGATAAAATAATCATCGCCAATTTTTTTTGCCCCGGTGACATCATTCATTTTAAGCTTAACAATACCAGCGTTCACCAATTCAGCCTGATGGGGACCATCATAAGCATTAAACTCGGTATGGTCATTCAACAATCCCAGACTTGAGGCCATCATTACCGCTGCACGACTTCCATTGCCGCAAAGACTTTGTGAACCATCGCTGTTATAATAGACCAGGTTAAAATCGAGAGTAGGATGTTTTTCAATAAGCATGAGTCCATCAGCCCCTATTCCAAACCTGCGGTCACAGATTTTCTCAATTTGTTCTTTTGTAAAAGAATAGGCTCCTGATCGATTATCGATCAGCACAAAGTCGTTGCCCGTTGCCTGATATTTATGGAAATGGATTTTAGTCACAGGAATCTTTATGGAGGATACTAACTAATGGAGAAGCGAATCCGCCTTACCCTATTCTGGTTACTTAACTTCTTCGTAGTCTACGTAATCACCGCCTTTAATATGACCGTCCTTATTTTTCTTTGGAGCAGTGTTAACATGAATATCTCCTTCAGGAGGTCTGCGTTGCTGAAATCGGGATTGCTGCGATGCGGCCCCAGCCCGGAAAAACAGCCCGCCAACTTTGTATAAAACGTACCCAACCAAGGCCAGGATGATGAAAAACCTCATAATTGCAGTTTTTTACTAAACGTTATTCCAAAGGTATAAGTTTGACTATTAACGCCAATTATCTGCTCAAATAGAAATTCCGCTCAGCATAGATGTTCATGAAGTAGTCATCCATTAAGTCATCTATAAAATAAATAGCCTCTCCGGTCGATTTCATTTCAGGGCCAAGCTCTTTGTTTACATCCGGAAATTTATTGAATGAGAAAACAGGAACTTTAATGGCATATCCATGGCGCTTAGGGCTGAACGTAAAATCCTTCAGCTTTTTGTCGCCCAACATTACCTTGGTCGCATAGTTCACGTATGGTTCATCATAGGCTTTACATATAAAGGGTACAGTACGAGAAGCGCGCGGGTTTGCTTCTATGATATACACCTTATCTTTTTTGATCGCAAACTGGATGTTAATCAATCCAACTGTTTTTAGGGCTAGTGCGATACGCTTGGTATAGCTTTCAATTTGTTTGATAACCAGATCGCCAAGATTGTATGGTGGTAATACCGCATAAGAATCTCCTGAGTGAATACCGGCCGGTTCAATATGTTGCATGATACCGATGATATAAACATCTTCACCATCACAAATAGCATCGGCTTCTGCTTCAATAGCGCCATCCAGAAAATGATCTAATAGTACCTTATTCTCAGGTAAGTTTTTCCAGATGTTTAAAATGTGGTTTTCGAGCTCAGTTTCATTAATGACTATCTTCATACTTTGACCACCCAATACATATGATGGACGAACTAGAAGTGGAAATCCAATTGTTTTTGAAACTTCCAAAGCCTCATCAGCGGTGGTTGCTACACCAAATTCCGGGTATGGGATGTTCAAATCTTTCAATAAAGTTGAGAAGCTTCCTCTATCTTCAGCAAGATCTAGTGCCTCAAAAGAAGTACCCATGATTTTTACGCCATACTTGCTTAGTTTTTCGGCAAGTTTCAATGCAGTTTGTCCACCAAGTTGTACAATAACTCCTTCTGGTCTTTCATGTTGAATGATATCCCATAAGTGTTCCCAAAATACAGGTTCGAAATAGAGTTTATCGGCAATGTCAAAATCTGTGGAAACGGTTTCCGGATTACAATTTATCATAATGGCTTCATAGCCCACTTCTTTCGCTGCTAAAATGCCATGCACACATGAGTAATCAAATTCAATTCCCTGACCAATACGATTTGGGCCTGAACCAAGGACAATTACTTTCTTTTTGTTACTGCTAATAGATTCATTCTCGGCATCAAACGTTGAATAATAGTAAGCTGTCTTTGCATCAAACTCGGCCGCACAGGTATCCACCATTTTATAAACCCGGTTGATACCCATCTCTCTCCGTTTTTTGTGAACTTCACTTTCACGGCAATCAATAAGGTGAGCGATCTGTCGGTCGGCATAGCCCTTTTCTTTGGCGGTGCGCATCAATTCGGCAGGAATCGTATCGAGTTTATATTTTCCAATTTCTTTTTCCAGTTCGATCAGTTCCCAGATCTGTTCCAAAAACCATTTGTCAATTTTGGTCAGGTTCTGAATGGTCTTCATCGAGATACCCAATTTCATAGCATCATAAATATGAAAGAGACGGTTCCAACTAGGATGTTCAAGGCTATATAATAAATCTGCTTGATTAGTTAGTTCTTGTCCATCAGCACCGAGACCATTTCTTCTGATCTCTAGCGATTGACAAGCTTTCTGCAATGCTTCCTGGAAGTTTCTTCCGATACCCATTACTTCACCTACTGATTTCATTTGCAAACCGAGTTTGCGATCGGCTCCCTGAAACTTGTCGAAATTCCAGCGCGGAATTTTAACAATTACGTAGTCGAGAGCAGGCTCAAAGTAGGCAGTGGTAGTTCCGGTAATTGCGTTGGTTAATTCATCCAGATAATATCCAATAGCCAGTTTGGCTGCAATTTTGGCAATCGGGTAGCCAGTGGCTTTTGAGGCCAGCGCAGAAGAACGTGATACCCGGGGGTTGATTTCAATACCGATGATATCGTCATTATCAGGATTTACCGAAAACTGCACGTTGCAACCACCAGCAAATTTTCCGATCCCGTTCATCATCTTGATCGCGAGATCCCTCATGCGCTGATAAACCGTATCTGGCAAGGTCATGGCGGGGGCCACGGTGATAGAATCACCGGTGTGAATACCCATTGGATCGAAATTTTCAATCGAGCAAATGATAATTACGTTGCCAAGTCCATCGCGCAAGAGTTCTAATTCATACTCTTTCCAGCCCATGATGCTTTGCTCTACCAGCACTTCGTGAGTAGGTGAAGCATGTAAGCCCCGATTCAAGGCGGCATCAAAATCTTCAGGCTTTTCAACAAACCCGCCACCGGTGCCTCCCAACGTATAGGACGGCCGTATTACTAGTGGAAAACCAATTTCCTGGGCAATCTCTTTACCTTCTAAAAACGAAGTAGCCGTAGCGCCCTTGCACACGCCAACGCCTAATTCAATCATTTTCAACCTGAATTTCTCACGATCCTCGGTTGTTTCAATGGCTTTAATATCAACTCCAATAATCTTTACTCCATAATTTTCCCAAATCCCAGCCTTCTCGCAGTCAATACAAAGATTCAATGCGGTTTGCCCGCCCATGGTTGGCAACACAGCATCCACGTGATGCTTTTCGAGAATTTCACGGATTGATTTTTTTTCCAGCGGCTTAAGGTAAACATGGTCCGCTGTGACCTTGTCGGTCATGATGGTCGCTGGGTTGGAGTTGATCAGAATAACTTCAATACCTTCTTCGCGCAGCGATCGGGCGGCTTGAGAGCCTGCATAATCAAATTCACAGGCTTGACCGATAATAATAGGGCCGCTACCGATAATTAGTACGGAGCGAATACTGCGATCTCTTGGCATAGTGGCTGTTTGGGTATGGATAAATCGGGCAAAAATAATGAGTATTTCACGATTTAATGGCCCATATGATTACTTTTATTCAGAAGGCTATGGTAGTAAGTTTTTTTTCAGAAATTTTATCTTCTAACTTATTTCAAGTGAATCTTAATCTGCAAGGCAAATCTGAAAATACCTACGATGCAATCGTGGTCGGTTCAGGAATCAGTGGCGGCTGGGCTGCCAAAGAACTCTGTGAAAGCGGTTTGAAAGTGTTGATGTTGGAGCGCGGTAAAAATGTTGAGCATCCAAATTACCCAACAGCTTCTTACGATCCCTGGCAACTAGAGCATCGAGGCAGATTGACTCAGATGGATAGAGATAAATGTCCTGTTCAAACCCGCCATTTTTCCTATAGTGGGGATAGTAAGCACTTTTATATCAACGACCTCGAAAACCCCTACACAGAAACCAAACGGTTTGATTGGATTCGTGGCGATATAGTGGGTGGAAGATCGCTATTATGGGGCCGGCAAAGTTATCGCTGGAGTGATCTCGATTTCGAAGCAAACAAGCGTGATGGCATAGGGGTGGACTGGCCAATCCGCTACAAAGACATAGCTCCCTGGTATGATTACGTGGAGCAATTCATTGGCATTTCAGGCAAAGCCGAAGGCATTCCTCATTTGCCTGACGGAAAATTTCAGCCGCCTATGGCGATGAATTGTGTGGAGGAAGATTTTAAGAATAAAATAGAAGCACAGTTTCCGGGTAGACGAATTACCGTAGGCAGAGTTGCAAACCTGACATCGCCTGTAAAGGGAAGAGGTGTATGTCAATATCGCAATCTATGTCACCGGGGTTGCCCATACGGAGCATATTTTAGTACTAATGCAAGTACCTTGCCTGCAGCTTTCGCAACGGGCAATTTTACATTAAGACCGAACTCTCTGGTAAATCGTGTTTTGTATGATAATGAAAAGGGTAAAGCCACAGGGGTTGAAATTGTAGATACCGAGACGAACGAGGTAATTGAATTTTATTCACGTATTGTATTCTTAAATGCAGCTACCCTGGGCACTGCGTTTATTCTATTAAACTCAACCAGCACCAGATTTCCTAATGGTCTTGGCAATGGAAGCGATCAGGTAGGGCGCAATATTATGGATCACCATAAAGGCGCTGGCGCGGGAGCCGAGGTGGAGGGTTTTGACAATCAGTATTATTTTGGCCGGAGACCTAATGGGGTATATTTCCCTCGTTTTCGAAATCTTAGAGAGAAAAGAAAAGATTACATCCGAGGCTTTGGCTATCAGGGCGGTGCCAGTCGCGAGGGTTGGGGTGGAGGAACCGAGGATCCGGATTTTGGAGTTGCTTTAAAAGACAAACTGCAACAACCTGCCAGTTGGCAAATTGGCTTTGGTGGCTTTGGTGAATGTTTGCCGTATCAAGAGAATCGCGTTACTCTTAACACAGAGATTAAAGACAAGTGGGGTCGGGCAACACTCATCACCGATGTTGAGTTTAAAGAAAATGAAAAAGTGATGCAGCAAGATATGGCTAATGCCATGGCTGAAATGTTGGAAGCGGCTGGGTATAGAAATGTGCGATCCTTTTCAAGAATTTCTTTTCCTGGAAATGCTAACCATGATATGGGAAGTGCGCGTATGGGCCGCGATCCTAAAACATCAGTTCTAAATGGATATAATCAGATGCACGAGGTGAAGAATATCTTTATCACGGACGGTTCTTTCATGACTTCTTCGTCATGTGTTAACCCATCGTTGACATATATGGCAATGACTGCGCGCGCCTGTGCCTACGCGGTTAGCGAAATGAAGAAACAGAATATTTGATTATCTAACAGGTATTTACTTTTTGAACTCTTTAAACCTGCGTACCATAGCTATAGAAAAACCAACCATTAATACCCCGGTGCCTAACCATAAAATGTTAATCAATGGTTTCTCCATGGCTTTAATAATCACCCAGTCTTTCTGACGCGTGTTTAACCCAAGGCTGAATTCATTAGTTTCGGGATGAATGTTCATCAGCGTAATTCTAACGCCCAGATCATTTATTTCAGAGGGTAATCGGCCCACTTGTGTTTTGTCTTTTATTAAAAAGATAGGTTCTGAATAGTAGGAGCTTCTCTCACCAGTTACTTTGACTTTAGCTTTTACGGCAACGTCTTCATCAGAAAGTTGGATTCCTTCAATTTCATTAATGCGGGTAACCTCTTCTAAAACTGCCACATAATCGTTGACAAAAAATTGTTGATTGATGCGAACGCGAACTTCTTCCATTTTGCTCCATTCAGGTTCTTCCTCTCGATTCATGGGTAGCGAAACGTGTGTGTAAAGATCACGACCAATATTTCTTTTGATGTCCGGGGAGGCAACAAATCCACCCATGGATGGATTAATCTGTACACGTGGAAACAACAGGGCCTCCACGCTGCCATTCTTTTTAAGTTCAATTTCGTAGTAGGTATTTTCGGGATTGATCTCGAAAGTGTCTTTTGCACTCAATATTTTCTTCCCATTAAATTCGATATCCTTTCTGGCTACCACTTTAAAGGGATCCATGGTAAGATCGATATCATTTTTACTTACATATCCACTTACATATCGTGGCTCTACCCTTTCGCCTAAGTACTCTATTTCATACCCCCCCATGGTGCGAGGTTCATTGATAAACAGCAACAGGTTATCACGGTTAAACTCAGTAGGAAGATCTTTGGAAATTAGCATTCCTGTATTGTTCAGGGAAACAACTTTGGAATATCCGGAAGAAAACATGACTCCAATCAGCATCATTCCAATGCCAATGTGTGCCAGTGCCCCGCCCGATAACGAAGGATTTACTTTTATCACGGATGAAAGCACTTTTAGATTCGATACTATCAGATAAACTCCAGCCAGCGTAAGTAAAACATAAGCAGGCTCATACACTTTTGCTATCGAGATGATGATCGCAAAAACTATAAGCGAAATCAAAATAGGGGGAAGGATTTCTTTTTTTAGTTTTTCCTTTTCCATTCGCTTCCACCAAAAAAACTGACCGGTTCCTGATATAAGCGCTACCAATACACCAAACCAAAGTTGAAACTTTGAGTAAAACCCAATTTGGTCTGCCGGGGGTGCCAGGTTTGATTCTCCACCAAATAGTTCGATGAAATTATTATACACTGGAATGGAGGTGGGGAGTAATACTTGAAAGCCCATCAGGCACAATGTGGTGGCACCTAAGAAGATCCAAAACTCGCGCGAATAAATGGAAGCCTCCTTTTCTGAAGAAGGAATTTCTTTCCAACGAATCGCTACAAGTACAACAGCAACAGCTGTGAAAAACAAAAGATAAATAAGTAGCTGCCCGGAGAGTCCAAGGTCGGTAAATGAATGGACAGACGCATCACCTAAAATTCCACTGCGGGTAAGAAATGTTGAATACAGAATCAGGACAAAGACCGAGATATTTAAAATCATCGCGGTCTTCAATGCTGCTTGACTGTTTTTGTAGATGATCATTGTGTGTATAGAAGCAATCAATACCAACCATGGAACATACACTGCGTTTTCAACTGGATCCCAGTTCCAGTATCCCCCAAAGTTTAGAGTTTCGTAGGCCCAATACCCACCCATCAGGATTCCTAATCCCAAAATACCAGCGCCCAGCAAAGCCCAGGGCAATGCAGGCTTTATCCATTCTGAATACTTTCTTTGCCAAAGACCTGCGATACAAAATGCAAAGGGTGGCAATGTTAATGCAAAGCCAAGAAAAAGAGTGGGGGGATGAATCACCATCCAGTAATTCTGTAGTAATGGATTGAGGCCGCTTCCGTCTTTGGGAATAAAATCAGGCTGAAGTTTAAAGATGGGATCATCAATAGCATCGCGAAGCAGGATGAAGGGTGAGCTTCCTAGCTTGACATTGATGAATGGGATTACCACACCTAAAATCATAGAAGCCAGGAAAGCCTGAACCAACCCAAATACGACCATCACGGGTGCTTCCCACGCACGTTGCGTTTGGATTAGAAAAACTCCGAGGACGGCCTGCCAGAAAATCCACAACAGAAAACTTCCTTCCTGGCCATTCCAAAAAGTAGAAATCAGATAATGTAGGGGCAGGCGACTGTCAGAATGGCTATAGGCATAATGGTATTCGAAGTAGTGATTGTAAATGATGATGAACAAACAGGTTACTACACCTATAACGGCCGTACTATGTATATAAAATGCTACCCGTGCATTTTGAAGCCACTGATCTTTAGTCTCAGCGTTGGCCGAATTTGCTTTCCAGTAAGTGAATACACTAAGCAAGGAAGTAACAAATGAAGCGATAACAAAAAGGTGACCCAGATCACCAATGAAGTAATGCATTTAGAAAAGAGTTAACATAGTTCGACTTACAAAAAATGATTCATTAGGATTTTCGCAACGAATGGATTTCATTCGATCAGATACCCGCATTAATTTTTTCCTCCTGGTATTTTGAAGGACACTTCAACAAAATCTTACGGGCCACGAAGGCATTATTTTGATAGTTTCCAATTACCACTACCTTTTCTGAACGGGTAAAGTCAGGGGGCATTGGTTCGTTATAATATACTTTCTGTTCTTTTTGATGCTCATCGATCAGAATGAAGGAGAAGGACAAATTGTCTTGACTTTTTTCGATACCGAGAATATTGCCCTGCGCGTCCTTTTTCAAATCACCGACCACATGGATTTGTGTGTTGTTTCCTGTGGAGGCCATTTGATAAGCCTGATCGAAGGAAACATACGTGCTGGCATCACCTGCAGTGGCAATGATTAAAGCAATGCACGCTGCAATGATAATAATGGCTATGATGTGTGATTTCTTCATTTCTGTAACTTTCAACTCCAAAGTTACAGTCAAAAACAGCGATTCAGATTAAAAAGTTGATTATTTAACTCGTGAATTAGTCTTTTTTTCCGAGTAGTTTTTTTTCAATCCGGGTAATTTTCCGGTCCAGTAAAACCAAATAACCAAGTAAGCCTCCAAAAATTACTAACAAGATTGCCACAACTACATAAATCTTTCCCTCTGACCGCATCGTGTCGGCCATTTCGATGGGTTGGGCATTCAGTAAAAAGGGAATAAAAATGAGGACAATTAATCCTGTCAGAGTAGTAATCTTATTCATTTTCCTGATTAAGTAATTTTTCATTGATTAAACGAACCCGAATTCGCAGCGTGGCAATCCACACCCCAAGCAAAATCCATCCCGCCACAGCTGGGTAAAAGACCATTCGCATCTTACTGTCGAGGTCATACATATTGAACCCCGGATTTCCCCCGCTACCGGGATGCATCGAACTGGTCATGCGGGGTATAACAAAGATCAACGGAATCATCGCAGCAAAGGCAAAAATATTGTAAACAGCACTTAGTCGGGCCCGCTGATCTTCATTTTCAACAGAGCCTCTTAATACAAAGTATGCCAGATAGACCAGTAAAGAAATGGCAGCCCCGTTTTGTTTAGGATCGCCATGCCAGGGAGAGCCCCAGGTATAATTGGCCCAGATCATTCCGGTAAAAATTCCTAATAGACCAAGTAACAACCCTGTGTTAGCAAATTCAACTGCGTAAGTATCCCTTTCAAAAGAAGGATTTCGCAAATACTGAACGGAATGAATGGTAGAGATTAAGAATAAAACTACCATACCAAACCACATGGGGACATGAAAATAAAGTGCCCTGATTGTTTCGTTTACGATGTTCAATCGTGGCACATCAAAAAGAAAACCAGCAATAATTGTATATAAAAGCAAAATGGCCGTCAATACTTTTAACCAGGTCTTCATAGTTTATCTGAAACTCAGAGTAGAACTCTACACTTTAACTGCGCCAAATATACGGGAAGAGGAGATATGACGCGGCAGTCACAAGGCAATTTATTGCCAGTAGCGTTAGCAGATCATTCGTGCTAACAGATCGATCGAGCCCATCGATGCAATTTTTGGTGACTTTAACAGTGATAAGAAGCACAGAAATTACTATTGGAAAACTTAGTACAGCCATAAGGATATGGCTATTGTTTGCTTTTGCAGCAATGCCGGAGAGCACAGTTAAGGAGGCTGAGAATCCCATTGCCCCAAGCGTAAGCACGATGCAGAAAAGTCCAAGATCGGCAATTGGATTTTTAAGGAATAGTACAAAAAGCATGAAGCCTGTAAATGAGAGGATCATGGTAAGTAAAAAGTTGTAAACAATTTTTGACAGGATGATGGCCTCTGGCGAAGCAATGGAGTAATAGTAGATATCGCGTCCTTTTTTTTCTCCGATAAAACTTTTTGCAACAGTATTAATAACGGTAAAGAGAATGGTAATCCAAAAAAGAGCACTCCATACCAGCGGAGTAATCTGATTTTGGCGTAAACTAAACGTAAGGTAACAGATGAAGGCCGTGCTGAACAGGTATAACAATAATCCGGAGATCACAGACCTACGTCTGAGTTCGAGGGTAAGTTCTTTATAAAATAAATGCTTAAGACTTTGCAAGCTTTTCTTCAGATAGGCTAACTATTTTACGCAGTGACTTAAACCCAATAATTAGAGCAACAAAGAAAAGTCCAAAAGAAGAACCTGCGGCCAACGAGATTGATAGCTTTGGGCCAATAGGCTTCTCAAAAATGGTAAATCCTTCAACTAGTTGAACGCTGTTAACAGTCTCTAATGCATTTTGTAGATTAATCCTTTCTTTGTTAAGATCAAGAATTTTAGTGTTGACAGTTGTTGGATCAAATAGAATATAATTATCCTTATTGGATTGATTTATCTCGCTATTAGCAATTCTTGATTTTAGTTCATTGAGGTCAATGAGTTCTTTATCAATTTTCTGTATTACTTGGGTATAGTATTTTTTTCTTTGCTCAACTCGGATCTTAACGTACTCATTGGTTTCAAAAAAATTGATTAGTCCCGTCTGGAGGTTGGGCCAGATCGAATTGTTGCTGGTCTGGCATGTAATAGTAAGGTAATTTTTTTCTTGCTCCTTGATACCATCCGCCTTATCAATAGCATTTTTCACCTCAATATTACTGAGAGTCGATGCTTCCTGCATATCAATTTTTAATTTAGATGATAGTGAAACAAAGTTATCCTCACGAATTAATTTGTTAAGATCAGCTACTATGGTCTTGCAATAGGACTCCGTAAGAATTTCTGAGCTTATCAAAATACGACTTTCATATGTCTTTGGTACAAACTGATAATAGGCTAGGCCGAAAAGGCTACCGATCAAAAAAGCCCCTAGAATAAGTTTAAAGTTGCTTTTAATGCTGAGAACAATCCTGGCTAACAGTTCCAGCAAATCAATTTCATCAGAGTTTAAAGGTTGCTTTTGATTCTCAGTCATTGATGAAAGCTTTTAATGATTTGCGCAAATCTAACCAGATTTGCCGTACTTTTGAGCCCAAATTCTTCTTTTGTGAGTTCTGAACGCATATTAGTAACTGGGGCAGCTGGCTTTATAGGTTTTTACTTATCCAAGCGATTATTAGCACAAGGCCATGAAGTTATCGGTCTTGATAATCTCAACGATTACTATGATGTAGGTTTAAAGAGGTCCCGGTTGGCGATTCTCAAAGACATCAGTAACTTTTCTTTTTTTAAAATTGACCTTCAAGACAAAACTGCACTGGATGATTTATTCTCAGTAAAGAGATTCGATTATGTGGTTAATTTAGCAGCCCAGGCAGGTGTTAGATATTCTCTTACCAATCCTTATGCTTACCTGGAAAGTAATCTTACAGGATTTTTGAATATCCTAGAGGCTTGCAGACATCACCCTGCAAAGCACTTGATCTATGCTTCTTCCAGCTCGGTATATGGAGCAAATCGAAAAATGCCATTTTCGGTTCACGATAACGTAGATCATCCGCTTGCCTTGTATGCAGCCACTAAAAAGAGCAATGAACTGATGGCGCATGCCTATTCCAATCTTTATCAAATCCCAACTACCGGTTTACGATTCTTCACCGTTTATGGTCCTTATGGTCGGCCTGATATGGCTTTGTTTTTATTTACAAAAGCAATTCTTGATGGTAAATCGATTGATGTCTTCAATTATGGTAAAATGAGAAGAGACTTCACGTATGTAGATGATATTGTAGAAGGTATTGTACGCTTAATTCCCAAACCTCCCATTGGGAATCAAATGTGGAGCGGAGAGAATCCCGATCCGGCTTCCAGTTTTGCGCCTTATAAGATATATAATATTGGAAATAATAAGCCAGTAGAACTCCTTCATTTTATTGAAGTGCTTGAAATTAAGCTTGGCAAAAAAGCCATTAAGAATCTACTCCCTTTGCAAGAAGGAGATGTTCCGGAAACGTATGCAGATGTGGATGATCTTATGCAAGATGTTGGCTTTAAGCCAAGCACATCTATTGAGACGGGAATCGGAAATTTTGTGAATTGGTATAAAGAATATTATAAGGTGAAATAATGGAAAAAGTAGGAATTATAGGATTAGGGTATGTAGGATTACCACTGGCGGTTGAATTTGGAAAAATTCTGGATGTTGTTGGTTTTGATATTAACCAGACGAGAATTGAAGAATTAAAATCTGGGTATGATAGAACCTTGGAGGTTGATAAAGATGAGTTGACGTCAGCAAAGCATTTGATTTACTCAGCTGTTCCATCCGATCTTAAACATGTCAACTATTTTATTGTTACCGTTCCTACCCCGGTTGACGAATACAAGACCCCGGACCTTACCCCACTGATTAAGGCTAGTGAGACCGTAGGTAAGGTTTTGAAAAAAGGTGATGTTGTTATCTATGAATCAACTGTATACCCAGGTTGCACTGAAGAAGATTGCGTTCCGGTTCTTGAAAAATTTAGCGGATTAAAATTTAATGTTGATTTCTTTTGTGGTTATTCACCCGAACGTATCAATCCGGGGGATAAGCAACATCGGTTACCAAATATCAAAAAAGTCACTAGTGGCAGCACTCTAGAAATTGCAGAGAAAGTAGATCAGCTCTATAGGAAGATCATTAAGGCAGGTACGCATAAAGCTTCCAGTATTAAGGTAGCAGAAGCGGCTAAAGTTATTGAGAATTCGCAGAGAGATATTAACATTGCCTTTGTCAATGAACTTTCGTTGATTTTTGAAAAAATGGGTATCGATACTCATGAAGTGCTGGACGCGGCTGGTACTAAGTGGAATTTTCTTCCTTATAAACCCGGTTTGGTGGGCGGGCATTGTATTGGAGTAGATCCATACTACCTCACTTACAAAGCTGACAGTCTAGGTTACCACCCTCAGGTTATTTTGGCTGGCAGAAGGATTAATGACAATATGGGAATTCATATTGCCAATCGTGTGATCAAATTGATGACGCAAAATAATTTACCCGTAAATAAATCTAAGGTATTAGTACTGGGTATAACCTTCAAGGAAAATTGCCCTGATATCCGAAACAGCCGGGCTATTGATGTCATTCGCGAACTTCAGAGTTTTGGAGCCGATGTAGAAGTTTATGACCCTCATGCTGATGCAAAGGAAGTGACCCATGAGTATGGACTGTCCTTGATCAGGGAACTAAATAAGAAATATTCAGCCATTGTTTTAGCAGTCAGTCATAATGAATTTAAGTCCCTGGATTGGTCTGCCATTAAGAATGAGAATACAATCATTTATGATGTAAAAGGATTTCTGGATAAGGCTATCGTAACAGCACGTTTATAATTTTTATGACAACTCCCAATCACATATTGGTAACAGGTGGTGCCGGATATATTGGTGCTCATACTGTTGTAGAATTGCTAACCACGGGTTACAAAGTCACCGTAGTCGATACACTGGAACGAAGTGAATACCGGATGATAAAAGGTATAGAATCGATAACAGAAATGAAGGTTGATTTTCATAAAATAGATTGCCTTGATTTAACTGCATTGAACGATTTATTCGTTAAAAACAGATTTACTTCTGTGATTCATTTTGCGGCCTATAAATCTGTAAATGAATCAGTCACAAAACCTATTGAATACTATAAAAACAATGTGGGCTCATTAATGACAATGCTTGAGGTTATGAAAAAGCATCAGGTAGCCGATCTGATTTTTTCTTCTTCCTGCACAGTATATGGACAACCCGATAAAATCCCTGTAGATGAATCAGCTCCCTTCACAAAAGCTGAATCACCCTATGGCTCAACGAAGCAGGTTTGTGAACGAATTCTGGAAGATGTGGCTACCGAAGGATTTCGGATTATATCACTTCGATATTTTAATCCTATTGGGGCGCACCCTAGCGCAATGATTGGTGAGCTCCCACTAGGAGTACCCAACAATCTGGTGCCATATGTTACTCAATCTGCTGCAGGCGTTCGTGAGAAGCTTACGGTTTTTGGAAATGACTACAATACACCTGATGGGTCATGCATTCGTGATTTTATTCATGTTGGAGATGTTGCCACAGCCCACGTAAAAGCGATTGATTATATGCAAAAGCAGAAAAGTGGAAATTTATTTGAGGCATTCAATCTTGGTACAGGAATAGGAGTTTCAGTATTGGAATTGGTAAAAAAATTTATTGAAGTTACGGGTGTAAATTTACAATATACGATTGGTCCACGCAGACCAGGGGATGTTGAAAAGGTGTATGCAGATCCGCATAAGATAAATCGTGCATTCGGTTGGAGTACCAACTATGATTTGGGTCAATCACTCCTTCATGCATGGCAATGGGAGAAAAAAATCAGAAATCTATAGACATTGATTATGGAAAAAATCAGGATGGCCGATTTACATACTCAGTATCTGCGTATCAAGCCGGAGATTGATGATGCCATTCAGGAAGTATTAGATTCGACAGCGTTTATTCAAGGCCCGCAGGTAAATAAGTTTGCAGATTCATTGGCAACGTATTTACATTCTATGGCGGTAATTCCGTGTGCAAATGGAACGGATGCATTGCAGATTGCGATGATGGCCCTGGGTTGTAAACCGGGTGACGAGGTTATTCTTCCGGTGCATACGTATGTAGCCACTGCAGAGGTAATTGCCCTTTTGGGATTGAAGCCCGTATTCATAGAAGTGGATCTATTGACTTTCAATCTTGATGTAAAGCAAATTGAAGAAAAGATTACAGAAAGAACATTTGCCATCGTGCCGGTGCATCTTTATGGTCAATGTGCCGATATGGAACCAATTCTTTCCATTGCAAGGAAGCATCACATTCATGTGATTGAAGATGTTGCACAAGCCTTAGGTGCCGTATACACTTTTTCGGATGGACGAAAGCTGCGGGCTGGAACAATGGGGACAATTGGTTGCACTTCTTTTTTCCCCTCTAAAAACCTGGGTTGTTTTGGCGATGGGGGTGCAATATTCACTCAAACCAATGAGTTAGCTGAGAAAATCAAAATGATTGCAAATCATGGTCAGAAGATCAAGTATCATCATGATATTATTGGTGTGAATAGCCGATTGGATACCCTGCAGGCGGCCATTCTTAATGTAAAGTTGAAATACCTTAATGAGTACGAAAAGCGAAGAAATAAGGTGGCGCAATTTTATGATCGCGAACTTTCGTCCTTAAATTTTTTCGAGATTCCCTATCGTGCATCAAATTCTACTCATGTATTTCATCAATACACTTTGAAGACCAAGGGAATTAATCGCGATCATTTTAAAACTTATCTGGAGAGCAAAGGAATACCTACCATGATTTATTATCCGGTGCCACTTCATTTGCAGAAGGCGTATGAAAGACCAGAATACCCCATAGGTTCTTTCAAAATAACGGAGGAGTTATCACGCACCGTAATTTCATTGCCCATCCACACGGAAATGAACGAAGAGCAATTGTCTTACATTTGCAGCACCATCAAAGAATATTCCCATCATGGCTGAAATCAGAAACTATTTTGCGCACGAAACAGCAGTGATTGATGAAGGCTGTGAAATTGGATCCAGAACTAAAATCTGGCATTTCTCTCACATTATGCCCAACTGTAAAATTGGAGAAGCGTGCAATATTGGTCAGAATGTAGTTGTGTCACCACAGGTGGTTTTAGGGAAGAACGTTAAGGTGCAGAATAATGTGTCGATCTATACTGGTGTGGTTTGTGAAGATGATGTTTTTCTGGGACCTTCTATGGTTTTCACTAATGTGATTAATCCTCGAAGTGCCATTAATCGCAAAAATGAGTACGCTAAAACGATAGTAAAAAAAGGAGCTTCTATTGGTGCCAATGCAACCATTGTTTGTGGTCATGATATCGGCAGGTATGCTTTTATTGGAGCGGGCGCTGTGGTGACAAAAAGTGTTCCTGATTATGCT
>JBEBJH010000316.1:0-4283 GCA_040079965.1 Cyclobacteriaceae bacterium | reverse complement strand
CGTGCTTACAATCTGCGCAACGATACTTTGGAGTTTTTCTCACTCTTTCACTAGGATTTTTACTTTTACAATTTGGACATAAAAGGACAGGTAAGTAGTCATACATTTTTAATATATGATTGCTAAAATCAGATTTCTCAATATCGGGATTTGCCTCTATGTATTCTTTTGTATATTCTCTTGCCGTTCCTGTTTTATATTCAGAGAATTTTCTTGGGTGAGAGAGATGCTGTAGGGTTAATACGTCTTTACTAGTACATATTTCACATTCATCTTTAAGGAATTTAGACCTTCTCTCTTTCCAGTCTTTTGTTTGCCAAGAACGTTGTCCTTCTTTGAAGTCTTTCCAAAATTCTGCTTTTGCGAACTCTAATGAAATCTCGCGATTTGCTAATTTGTCCCTCAGATCTATGAGTTCGTTATATGTCAACATATTAATTCTTGGGTATTCACTATAAACTAACTATCGAATGAACTTGCTGCTAACGTTTGTGTTTGAGCAGTGGTGGGACTTTAAAACGCTTCACTGTCCCACGTGACCAAACGTTGAACGAAGATAAAAACTTTGAGCTACACTGCACCCCACCATTGCGCAAACATTTTGTTGCGGCTGGTGTTTTTTACACTACACTTTCTTCAATCCTAATTCTGTAAACTCAAAACTGTCAGTGTAAATGATTTTATCCTCATCGCTGTAACTTAGTTTCAGTTTCAGCTTTTTGAACTTGTCAGGAAGTTTTGCCGTCATTACACTGTCGGCCACTGAATAGTCGCCTTCTACTAGGTCTGTAACCTTTGCCTTTAAGTCAATATTTTTCAGTGGGGGAAGATTATTTATGCTGGGTAAAGAGTCCAATTGACTGAAGTCATCAGTTCCAATGCTTTCAATTTTTACATTAAAGGCAGGATAACTCGAGTTGTTGTAAACGACAAAATTAAAGCTCCAAAAAATCCCCCAGAAAATTATTGGGTTCGGTGGCATATTCATAATGAAATGTCCGTCCACTTGCTCAATAGGGTTTTTATCACTGTAACCTCGGTTACTTCGTCCGCGCGTTGTGAAGATCAAGTCAACTTCTAAGCGTGGTCGACCTTTCTGTTGTACTCGGATTTCTCCGATCAATCTTTTCCAGCTTTCGGTTTCACAGTCAGTCTTCCACTTTCTAAGTAAATCAACTGTAAAGTATTCAGGGTCTCGATCAATCAAAGTCGAACAACTATTGCACAGCCAAATTCCATTGTCAATATGCGTCCGTTGTTCAGGTGTCAAAGTGTCGTCATACCTAGGTCCAGTGCTTGATGCTGCAGTAATATGCGCTGCGACTCCAATAGAAGTTGCTTTGTCCGGTTGGGAGTTAGCACCTATAGTCGTCTTTCTACATTTCGGATTGGAACAAATGTAGGAGACTCGTTTAGCGAGTATTTCTTTTGTCGTTTTTGTAAAGTCGTCCCGATTTGATTTCATAACTCTCTAAAAACACTTGCCGCCAACATGAATACATTAGAAACCCAGTGCCTTATACTTCTTTATTAATCTTCAGGCAATTTCGTGAAAGCAACCTTCACCCACAACGGGGATTTCCCCGTATCGGGCACGGGGTTTTTCCCGTTTTTGGCAAGGAGAAAATGTCCTGACGCTACGGTCAGGATAAATTCATGACGTCCCGCTGTCGCTCCAATCAGGATAAATCCATGACGCTGCGGTCAGGATAAATTCCTAACGCTAAGGTCAGGCTACACGTTTACCAAAACTCAAACTACAATTCAACGACACAACCCGCGTGAGGGATGGTAAGGGCCACGCCAAAGGCGTGGGTGCGAAGCACCGGAGCGAAGCGGAGCCCTGCACAGCCCGACCCGCAGGGGCACGCCCAAAAGAACTACTTCGTATTGGATTAAAATTTAAAGTTGAGCTATCTTGACGGGCCCGCAAGGGTTTTTACAAAAAACAAAAACCAGCTATGCTTCGCTTCGTCTACCTGGGTGTTGCCGTTTTATTGCTCGCGGCTTGCAGCCCCGCCTCAACACCAGACCGGCCCAATATTCTTTTTGTGCTGGTGGATGACATGCGCTGGGATGAGTTTGGAGAAGGGGGGCACAATTATATTAAAACACCGAACATTGACCGGCTGGCCCGCGAGGGTGCGAATTTTAAAAACGCATTTGCCACTACTCCGTTGTGTTCGCCCAGTCGCGCGAGTTTTCTTACGGGCACGTATGCGCACACGAATGGCATTATCGATAACCAGGCGCGCAATGAACTGAGTCATCAGTTAGAAACTTTTCCTAAACAACTGCATGGGGCCGGCTATGAAACGGCCTTTATGGGCAAGTGGCACATGGGCAACGATGACACACCCCGCCCGGGTTGGAACCATTGGATCTCGCTGAAAGGGCAAGGGGAAGCCAACGACCCGAACCTGAACATAAACGGAGAGCGGACCCTGGTAAAAGGATATGTTACGGATATACTGACTGACCAGGCTATCAAATTCATTCAGCAACCGCGGGATAAACCCTTTTTACTTTACATGGCCCATAAGGCACTGCACCCCAATGTTGTGCAGCGCGATGATGGCCGGGTAGTGAATATTGGCGAGGGTGATTTTGTTGCGGCCCCGCGCCATGCGGGTTTATATGAGTCTGAGGTTTATAACCGCAGGCCCAACAACGGCATTGCCCCGCTGGACAAACCGGCACTCATGCAAAAAATTGACAGCCTCCCTCCGCTCGGCCCGGAAACGGCTACCCAGGAAAAAACGATTCGCGAGCGGGCCGAGATGCTGATGGCGGTAGACGAGGGTCTTGGCAAAATGATGCAAGAGCTGGAGCGATTGAACATGCTCGACAATACGATTATTGTTTTCACCAGCGACCATGGGTATTGGTATGGCGAACATGGGCTAAATGAGGAAAGAAGACTGGCCTATGAAGAAGCGATTCGCATTCCGTTGCTCGTGCGCTATCCACCCAAGGTGCAGCAAGGTTCCAAACCGGATAACATGGTGCTGAGTATTGACCTTGCGCCTACGCTCGTGCAACTGGCGGGCGAAGCGGTGACGGATAAATTTCAGGGGCGATCGCTGGTGCCCATTTTTGAAAACAGTGTGGAGAACTGGCGGAGCTCCATATTGATTGAGTATTACAGCGACACGGTATTTAAGCGAATGAAAAGTATGGGGTATAAGGCGGTGCGCAACGATCGGTATAAGTATATACATTATGTGGATCTGGCCGAGGCCGATGAGTTGTATGATTTGCAGGAAGATCCGTTTGAATTAAAAAATTTGATTGGTGATGCTGGTTATGCTGAAACGCTTGTTCGGATGAGGGCGTTGTTGAATGAGAGGTTGAAAGAGACGGGGGCGATTAATGATTAATGGTTAATGGGGTAATGGTTAATGGTTAATGATTAATGATTAATGGGGTAATGATCTTGTCTTTTACCAGTATCTTGTTTATCAAAGCATAAATTTTTAAAACATGAAACGAATTCTTCTTAGCGCTTTGGTGCTGGTGGCTTGTATGATAACAACCCTTGCTACCGCGCAAACCAATAAACCTGCTGCAGACTCGATACGGCTTGCCGAACTTAATCGCTATTGGACAGAAGTATCGCGAACGGTACGGGAGGGTGACTTCGAAGGCTATACCGCCACCTATCATAAAGATGCCGTGTGTGTTTTTACTACCGGTAAAAACAAACGCACCGCACCTATTGAAACACAACTTACACAATGGAAGAAGGACTTTGTTGATACGAAGGCCGGAAAGACCAGGAACAAGGTTGAATTCCGTTTTACCCAACGTGTGGGCGACCCTACCCGCGCGCATGAAATAGGAATTTTTTATTTTACCTCGCTGGATAATGACGGAAAAGTTCTTGCATCCGGGGCCGTGCATTTTGAAAGTCTGCTTGTGAAACGCAACGGGGTATGGCTGGCGATGATGGAATACCAGAAGGCTACGGCTACACTACAGGAGTGGGATGCGTTGAGGTGAGGGTGTATCTTGTATTACGCGGGCCGAGGTGGTGGACTGCGCTTGGAAAACATTTTTGGTTTTTTGAAAGGCGACAAGAACACTAACCAAGGCGAGTGCGCACAGCAAAGTAAATCACTTCCTATTTTCTTTGTTCTTTTTGCCTTAGACCTGCTCCACGGCCGCATGGCCGCGTCCACCGCAACGGAGCTGAATTAAATCTCACGCCATTACATCCGCACCACCCGCGATTAAATTAGGCTCCTTATGCGGGGACTGGAGTGAATCGAACGAGCTAATAG
>JBEBJH010000056.1:0-21642 GCA_040079965.1 Cyclobacteriaceae bacterium | reverse complement strand
TTCAAGCAGTCTCCTGAAAGGGGACGATGCCCCTATAACCATCAAAACGTTCTCTTGATTGGAATTTGTAATTCGGCAGCCATTCGTTTCATCTCTTCGGCAAAATCCTCATAGCTAACTCTCCGTGTTAACTCAATGGAATGAGTATCATACTCCAACGTTCCGATGTACTCATTAAAATCTGTTTGTGCGGTCCGGGCGCGGCTATTGGCAGTATATGAATGGTGTTGCTTATCCAGCCGGATGCATTTTAATTCATAGTACACGAATTTTCTAGTTTTCGTTTTGATCCATAGTATTTGAAACGAGTCGGTAATCAGTTCTTGACTCATGTCAACCACCAGCAGGTACTTCGTTGAAAATGCGATTACTGAAACAAGTATCAGAAAAATTGAAATCCATGCATAGCCTGTCATAACAATCAGATACGTGCTTACAATCACACTGCCAATAGCAAGAGTCCACTTAAAGGTTTCGGAGAAATAGTATTCTTCGAGTGTTGATTTTAAAGAAGTTGACTGCATTCTATCTTAAAGATAAGAAACCATTCACTTTTTATTTTTCAATTCATTCTTGAAAAACGCAATTGCCTTTTCATAATACGGGTCAATCATTACGCCCGGACCGTGTTGTCCTCCGGCTACAAGTACAAGTTCACTTCTTACTTTTTCAGATTGTAGTTTCTCAAAGAGCTTCTCACTCTGGCAATGCGGCACCAGCGGGTCTTTATCACCATGGAAAATCAGAAAGGGTGGATTCGATTGACTGACATACGTGACAGGATTTGCCAACGCTGTCTTTTCCTTATTCTCCTGAATGGGTCCTCCAATTAACGATGACTCTGGAGATTTTGCATCGTCATGATTCATGGTGCTGCCGCATTGATCCATGATCAGAAAATCAGTTGGTCCAAACCAATCGACTACCGCATTCACCTGGCTGCTGGTTTGTGTATACTTCCCCAGATTTCCTTCAATGTCGATATCAAGGCCATTGATTTTATCTGTCCTCGTGGTATTAGTAGTACCCGCCAGTGCTGACAGATGACCACCTGATGACCAGCCGGTAATTCCAATAAAGGAATTGTCTAAAGAAAACTTCTGACTGTTCGCTCGCACAAAACGGATGGCAGCTTTCATATCATGAATCTGTGCAGGAAAAATAGCATCGCGACTGGACCGGTGATTGATGCTCACCACGGCAAAACCATTTTCTAAAAGTCTTTGTCCCCACCCATCATTAAATACTGCTGCTTTGGAAGAGTTAGAAAAGAAAGCGCTGCCATAAATCGCTACAACAATAGGAAACGGTGCCTTGCCATTCTTAGGTAAATGAATATCCAACCGATGGCCGATAAAGCCATCGCCTACGTAGTCTACATCCAGCCAATACCTGGACGATTCGATGGTAGTTTTTGAAACATCAATCTCTTTTGGTTGGGCAAAGCAATTAATGGAGAATACGAGAAAGATGAAGAAAACGGTTTTCATAAGGTTTAATGATTCTTGAGTTTCAATTTACATTTTATTTGCATTCAAATTCAAGCACCATCACATGGTTAATAATGCTGCGTTTACCCTGTTACTAGCCACTGATTCCAATCAATGTATCGTCCCTTGAAGGAGACGATACTTGAAATGTTAAATACACCATCTAAATTCAAGCTCCGTCTCCTGAAAGGGTGCGCACAACCATTTGGTCAAAAAAATGTACATTTAAATAACCCATTGCACCAATTAAATGACCCATCAACCTTCTGACTCAGAACATGCACCCCACAAACACTGGGTGAAAGGCTCGCACTGGATTATCACGTCAAGTTTCTTTTTGTTGCTCTTTACCGGAGTAGAGATGACTATGGTGCACCCCCGGTTCTATTGGGGCGAAGTAGGAAACGATCTGACACCCGCACTGTTTGAATTACCCGTGAGCAGAAACTATCAGCATGGGGGTTGGGAAAAAAGTGTACCCTTTTCCGAAGTTGCCGGTGGGCCGGTGAGTGCAGCTCGTACCTACGATATTTTTAATCAGAATGGCTGGGGCCGCAGTCTTCATTTCCTGGCCGGCTGGTTCCTCCTGATCCCGGGCTTGATTTATTTCATCGCAGGAATTTTCACCGGACATTTTCGCAAGCATCTGTTTCCGAAGGCAAAAGAGTTTTCACCGCACTTGTTCTGGAAGGATATTGTCAACCATTTACGCATGCAGATTCCGTCTGCAACAAATGGTCCGCAGTATGGACTCTTGCAAAAATTTAGTTATGTAATGGTTATCTTTTTTCTGATCCCGGTGATCGTGATGACGGGCATGACCATGTCACCAGCCATCACAGCCGCTTATCCGTTTCTTTTAAAGATATTTTTTGGAGCTCAATCGGCCCGCACCATTCACTTCGTTGCGTCCTCAGCGCTCGTTCTCTTTCTGATCGTGCATGTGGTAATGGTAATCAAGTCAGGATTCAAACAACAGATACGTTCTATGACCATTGGAAAATAATATGGAAAAGAAAAAAATCATTACCAGGCGCAAGGCCATTATCACAGGACTGACCTCTATCGGTGGATTGTTACTGGCCGGATGCTCCAAACCCTTGCCTCCCACTTACGGCAACATTCTGCGCATGGGCGACAACCTTACGTATGCTGCACATCGCGCTCTGCTACCCGGTCAATCTCTTGCGAAAGAATATGCATACAGGGATATCTCCTCGTTTCCTGCCACCGGCACTACCAATCCGGCTACTTTCAGCGAAGACTTTGCACGCGTACAAAATAATGCATTTGCCGATTGGGCCTTGTCGATCGAAGGAAGTGTATCGCGACCTGGCTCCTATTCAGTATCTGATCTTCAAAAGTTTCCTTCACGCACACATATCACCCGCCATACGTGTGAGGAGGGTTGGACTGCCATCGCTCAATGGACGGGTGTACCCTTAAGTACGGTTCTTCAAAGCGTTGGTATTTTACCCAGCGCACGCTTTGTAAATTTCTATGCCTACGATGGCTACGCGGATAGTATTGACCTGCTTGATGCCTTTCACCCGCAAACGATGCTGGCCTATGGTATGAATGGCAAGGACCTGCCCGTTCCGCATGGAGCACCCGTGCGATTAAGAGTGGAAACACAAATAGGTTATAAGAGTATGAAGTATCTGCAACGCATTGTTGTTACAGATGATTTTGTTGACATGGGTGATAGTGGCTGGGCGTGGTATACAGGGATTTGAATACTTGAAAACTAAGAGGTTTCAATTGAGATTCAATAAACTCAGCCTGACACTGATTTCTCTTGTTGCAACTTTTCTATTCGCAAAAGAATCGTGGCAAACACAATCAACCAGATCATAAAAGCAGCCATGCTGATGCGCTCCCAAACACCCATCCAGGGGGTAGGCAGGTTAGCTTCCATCTTCGGAGAATCCAATCCTGTCAAAACTCCAAACCCGATCTGAACAACGATTGTTATTATCGTATACATGCGGAATCGTTTTCCAAAAGCTGCTGCCGATAATATCATGATGAGTAACATCAGGGGCACAGTTATAAGGGTCCATACAATGTGCAGGGTATCCGTCAGGCTTCCAGCTCCCGCAGCCAACACCTCGCGTTGGTGCATCGGTGGCCAGAAGATACCCACTGCGATGTACACAATCAACAACGAGCCAGCTAGCCGCAACTTGCGATTTTGACCTGCTGCTTTCAATACGCCCCACCCGAAGGCCAGCACTAAAACACTGTATACCGTAACGAGCGAAACCCATAATGATCGGGTAGGTGTATCAATCGCAGAAAGCTCGCTCACAGTTTGAGAGCCCGCGTTGTAACCCTCATACTGCATGGCCACCCATACATTGATAGCGATATAATACAACGATGAGAGGATGCCACAGGTTAGCAAGATTTTTTTCAACGAGATTTTCTCTGAAAATCCAGTAGAACCTACCGTTGTTGTAGCCATACTATTTCTATTTACTTACGAATCGTGTTATTGAACTCTTCATTTCTCATTAGCACTATCCTGTTGGTTGGGAGGGGAATGTTTTCCCAACTTAAAAAGCACAATGGTGAATAATATCATCCAAGCCATTGCCATAAGCCCGCCCGGCATGGCCAAAGCCGTTGCAATGTCTTTAGCGGCCGGTATAAACGTTACCAGAATGATATAAACCAGCAGCAAAGAATTTCCGATAATACCCAGCCATGAGGTGATTTTACCAAAGACTTTTCCGTTCAGCATAACAACAGACATCATAACACTTGCCAGGGTTGGCAGCATGAATCCAATAAAAACTCCGAGGCTTCCGTGAGCGCCTCTTGCCAGCATCGCCTCCCCTGCTGCAGCCAGCAAAGTCTTCTGTCCTTCTGAAGCTATAAAATATTTATTGCTCAATTCGAGCATCGGCAGTGCAGTGTTGGTGGCAACAAAAATTATCGTGCCGGCCAGAAAAATGATGAATGCGAGTTCCGCATATGCCTTTCCATTTGCGCGATGGGCCGAATAGAGCGCAAAGTAGGACGGCAAGACAATAATCTGATTAATGATATTTAACAAGTCGAGATTGTAAAGACCAAACATGGGACTAGTATGGAGCTGTTCGAATCTTTCAATGGCGGTTTGCGGCAGGGCAGACAAGTTGCCGCCTGTTATGGTACCAATAACAACATCAAGCATAATACCACCTAAGGCAATGAGGGCGGTTACCGCACCTAAAAGGTAAATACTCTTCTCTTGATTGTTTACCTGATTCATCTTAATAAAAATGTGATTCTACTTTTTGTTCAGTGCGCAAGGGAGTTGCTGGTTCCTTTGCTATTTCTTTCGTTGTCATGAAGGCCAGAAAGCGTTCCACATCATACCACGCATTATGTGCAGACGGAGATATGTTGGGCAGTTGAAGATCAAAGGCATGGTCGGTCTGTGGAAGAATATGCAGTACGGTTGAAACTTTCTCTCGCACCAGGCGCTCGTACAACTTTCGGATAGATTTTACCGGAGCCATAATATCGTGTTCGCCATGAATGAGCAACGTAGGCGGACATTGGGAATGAACATGTGCGACCGGTGAATACAACGCGTAGGTTTCGGGGCACTCATCCGGATGTCCACCCAGCAACGGAGCAAATGCTCCCGCATTTACAAAGCCTTTGTCAAACCCGAGGCGATGATAATCTTTCCCCATGGCTTTGATCATCCATGCTGGCAATTGAGTAGGCACAGCCTTCTTTGCTCTGCCGGGAGTTTCGCGTGTAGTAAGATGTTGGTTCGTGTGATAATACATCGCTTTTAAATCGGTTGGGCCATACAGCGAAATCACGCCACATACGCTAATGTCTTTTCCTTCTAGTTCCCTCGGAGTAAACTGTGGATTGTTGGAAGTATATGCTGTCATCAAAGCAAGATGCGCACCAGCCGAACCTCCACCCACAACAATCCGATTTGGATTTACTCCGTATCTAAACGCATTTTCTTTCATCCAGACGATAGCACGTTTTACATCGTTTACCATTCCCATCATGTCTGTTTCGGGAGCGAGCCGATACGCCACATCCATAATCACATGACCTTGCGCAGCGAGATGAGTAAAGAACGGACGGGTGCCTAAATCTTTATCGAGCAGATACCATGCGCTACCATGCAAATAGATAAAAGCGAGGCCGGAAGCTGCAACCGTTGAAGGTGGTTGCCATAGATCACACAATAATTGCCGGCCGGTGTCGGGAATGACAGCAAATGAAACATCTTGTTCTAAACGTGGATCTGGAACGGCAAGCAACTTTAAACGGGTACGTGTTGGAAGAAAATATTTTTTTTGTTCGGGTTTTATCCGGTTCTCCCACTGCCCGAAAGCCTGTTCAAAACCGGTTGATGAATCAGGTGGGCGCGTAACCCGGATGATGTGTACTGAAAAAAGAAAAACATCATACACGCCAATGAACGTTATGAATACGGATCCGGTTGTCAGCCCTACAAGCGAGGTCAAAACTCCAATGACGACAAGTAATGTTGATAATGCGGAGGCATACAGTTTTACAAACCACAAGGCGGGTGCCGGCCAGCGCAACTGAAGCAAAAGCAGGATGCTCATGAGCGCAACTAATGAGCCTGCGCAAGCACCCAGAATTTGAATGATTACCAAGATCAGGTTCATGCAGCTAAGCTACGGCTCCAAGAAAAAAGGAAAAATGACATTGGTCTTGTTTTGAAAAGATTATGCACATTTTAGGAGCCCCGCAGATCAGCTGGTTTAGGCAGAAAGAAGTAAAAATAAATTCAACTTGTTTGTCCGGAAGCAGTCCTGCGGTTCGTCTTAATAGAAAACAAAAAAATATGACTACACAACAAGTTGCTGATCGGCTGGTTGCCCTTTGCCGCAAGGGTGAAATTTCAAAAGCCATGGAAGAACTCTATTCAGACGATATCGTGAGCATAGAACCAGAGCATGCTCCCACTAAATCTGCCAAGGGAAAAAAAGCTGTCTTCGAAAAAGGGAAGCAGTTCGCTTCCATGATCGAAGAACGCCATGGGGGTTCCTTTTCAGATCCCATCGTAAGCGGGAGTTATTTCAGTGCCGCGATGATGTTGGACGCCACCTTCAAAGGAATGGGCCGGATGAAATTAGAAGAAATCTGTGTCTACGAAGTGAAAGACGGAAAGATCGTGTGGGAGCAATTTTATTTTTAACTCTCTGTACTAAGAGTCCCTTTCAGGAGACTCCGCTTGGAAGGAGTCGAACAACATCTTTCGGAACCCCGCAACCTATACTTTTTTGTTATGCCGCATTGCTTTGATAATGTTCTATTGATTTCAACTCTTTTGATTTAAGTTGTTCTTCTTCTTCAATGTCGAAGTCGTCTTGAAGCCCCAGCCAAAATTTAGCTGAATTTCCAAAATATTTTGAAAGCCTCACTGCGGTGTCGGCCGTTACCCGTCTATTCCCTTTAATGATTTCTGAAACTCTTGTCTGAGGTATTCCAATGTCTTTTGATAACTTGTAAGCACTTAGTCCTAAAGGAAGTAAGAACTCCTCTTGAAGAATTTCTCCCGGATGTATGTTTCTTAATTTTTTCATTTCCTCTATTTTTAGTGATAGTCTATCAACTTCACGTCTGAAGCATTTCCTTTGTCCCACTTGAATATTATTCTCCACTGGTCATTGACCCTTATCGAATAATACTCTTTCAAACTCCCCTTTAATTTCTCCAATCTATTCGATGGTGGAATTTGCAAGTCAGCTATGTTTTGCGAATTGCTTAACATTCTCAATTTTCGCCTTGCTATTTCTTGTAAATCGGTAGCGAATCCCTTAACTCTTTCACCTTCCCAGATTTTTTTGGTCTCTTTGGAACCAAAGGAAACTATCATAGTGCCGTCATGCGTTACTAACGTCAAAAGTAAGTATTTTGTTCAGAATGCACAAGCTATCCATAAGGATATGAGCATATCAGCAGTAAACTGCAATTCACGAATAAAAAAACCTCCAAAGATCGGAGGTTTTTTAAGTGGTCATGACGACTAGTTACATCTTCTCGCCCAACTTCACTGCTTTCATTTCCTCTTGTAAAGAGAAGGGTTGATTATACAAACGCTTGCCAGTGGCTTTGAAGATCGCATTGGCTACCGCACCTCCTGTTGGAGGCAAGGCTGGTTCTCCCAATCCTGTCGGATCAATACCATTATCCACAAAGTGTACTTCTACTTCCGGCACTTCTATGTAACGAATGAGACGGTAATTATTGAAGTTTCGCTGCACGGCTGCACCGTCTTTGAAGGTAACTTGTCCATATAGCGCGTGGCCTAGTCCATCGACAATGCCACCCATTACCTGTTGCCTTGCGCCACTGAGGTTGATGACAATACCACAATCTGATGCCGCATAAATTTTCTTCAACACGGGCTGGCCCTTCTTCATCTCTACCTCAGCCACCTGGGCTACATACGAGCGATGTGAGAAATATACACTGAACCCTTGCGCCAAATTTTTCTTCTTACCCCACCCTGATTTTTCTGCTACCAGGTTGATCACACCTTTCATGCGGTCAATGTCATACTTAATCGCTCCGGTTGGTGTTTGTTTGGCTTTGTCCAATAACTCAAGCCGGAATTGTACCGGATCTTTCTTGGCAGCCACCGCAACTTCATCTAAAAATGCCTGCTCGGCAAAAGCCAGGAAGTTGGTGATTGGTGCACGCCATGCACCCGTAGTTATCGGTGACTTATGTTCGTGGGAGTCAATCAGCAAATTATCCACTGCCCCTGATGGGAAGTTGTCTTCGCGTGTAGGATTGCCAGCGTTGATGCCTACACCGCGCAGTTTATATCCAATCATTTTTCCACTCGCATCCAAGGCCGCTTCAAAACGATACCGCACAGCCGGGCGATAACTTCCACCCATCATATCATCTTCGCGTGTCCACGTTACTTTCACCGGGGCTTTGATGATGCTGGAAAGTTCTGCAGCTTCCAGCGCATAGTCGGCCTGCAACCTGCGACCGAAACCGCCACCAAGACGTGTTAACTCTAACGTAATTTTTTCAGGCGCTATCCCTAACAACGTTGCCGTTGCCATTCTTGCTCTATCCGGAGTTTGCGATGGACCCACCAACTCAACACCATCCGCACGCACATGGGCGAAGAAGTTCATCGGCTCCATAGGTGCGTGTGATAAAAACGGGCATTGATACTCGCGCTTGATCACTTGTGCTGCGCCTTTAAACGCTGCTTCAACATCACCGTCTTTGCGTCTTACGGTCGCTTCCGACTTATCCAACAATTCTTTGAAGAGGCGATCGTGATCCGAAGTGCTTTCAATATTTCCTTCTTTCTCGTACTCAATCTTCAATGCCTTGCGCGCCTTCAATACCTCCCACGTGGATTTACCCACCACAGCAACATTGTTTTTAAATGTCACCACATCCACAATGCCGGGCATCACTTTCGCAGCAGCGCTATCTACTGATTTCAGTTTCATACCGAATGACTCAGGACGAGTAATCACCGCATGCAACATTCCCTCACGATAGAAATCCAATCCAAATAAAGGCTTACCGGTAATCATCTCCAGGTTATCCACGTTGTGAATAGGCTGGCCGATGATCTTGAAATCTTTTTTGTCTTTCAATTTCACTTCCGTGGGAACAGGAATAGTTGACGCATCTGTAGCGAGTTCACCATAGGTCAACTTGCGACCGTCAGGATGAATCACATACCCAGTATCTGTTTTTAATGTGCTTGCCGATGTGTTCCACCGTTTCGCGGCTGCTTCCATCAACATCTGGCGGGCGGTTGCTCCGGCTTTGCGCAAGCGTTCCCAGGAATGGGGAACTGCACCACTTCCACCAGTAAGCTGGCGGTCATACTTTTTTGTATCCAGATGTGCTTGTACCACTTTCACTTTCTTCCAGTCAGCATCCAGTTCTTCCGCCACAATCATGGGGAACGAGGTCTTGATGTTCTGACCTAATTCCGGATTAGGTGAGAAGATAGTGATCACATCATCTGATGAAATTGATAGATAGCTGTTGAAATTAATATCTCCAACAGGTAAAGCTGCTTCATTTAATACATCTATTGCCGAAGCAGAAGAACTGCTCCAGTGAAATCCAAGCACCAGGCCACCACTTGCTGTCAACCCCAGTTTTAAAAAATCGCGCCTGTTTGTTTTGCTACTTGTTTCCATGGCTTATTTCATTTTTGATGAGGCCAATACAACTGCTTCTTTGATTCGATGATAAGTACCACAGCGGCAAATGTTTCCATTCATAGCCCTTTCGATTTGCTCATCAGTAGGCTTGGGAGTTTTTGCCAATAAGGCACTGGCCTGCATAATCTGGCCTGCCTGGCAATACCCGCACTGAGGCACGTCCACTTCCTGCCATGCTTGTTGCACCGGATGACTTCCATCTTTCGAAAGGCCTTCGATAGTCGTGATCTTACTGCTTCCAACGGCCGATACCGGCAGGGAACATGAGCGCACGGCTGCTCCATTTACATGGACCGTACAGGATCCGCATTGCGCAATGCCGCAACCGTATTTGGTGCCTACAAGGCCAAGGCTATCACGAAGCACCCATAGCAAGGGAGTATCGGGCGCTACATCTACACTACGACTTTCACCATTTACGTTAATTGAATAAGCTGCCATATGAATTGGAGTTAATTATTTTAAAGATACGGGATATGGAAATTTAGTAGGGTAAGGTAGGTATTTCCAAGGGCTTTAGGAAGAGAAAATTTACGAGTGGTACCGCCCTTTGTTACTGATCCTAAATTGATGGATAACAAATAATTTTTATGGATAGGTAGTAATAATGGTCTGTCGGGATCAACCCCGCATAATGTCTAAAATACACCTTGTCATGGTCCGATTTAGACAATACATTTATGACCTAATAAATTCAAAATCAAAAATCATCATGGCCGATATCTTGCACAAAATAGGAATCAAGTCATCTACGCTGGCTGACGTTTACCAGGCAATAACTACGCAAAAAGGCCTTGCTGGCTGGTGGACGACCGATACCCAAGGTGATGGCAGCAGTGTAAATGATCTGCTCAAGTTTCGGTTTGATGCCGGAGGGTTCGATATTAAAGTTATGGCACTTACTCCTCCAAATTATGTGCTGTGGAAAGTAGTTGAAGGCCCTGAAGAGTGGATAGGTACCACCATAAGTTGGGAATTAAAGCAGGACGGTGATTATATTGTTATTCTTTTCAAGCACATGGATTGGAAAGAACCGGTAGAGTTTATGCACCATTGCAGTACCAAATGGGCAATCTTCTTGATGAGTCTGAAAACTCTTGTTGAAACCGGCAAAGGCAATCCTAGTCCACACGATTTTAAAATAGACAACTGGAATTAACTGCAGTCAGAATTACAGTTTTTTAACAAATGCCTTTCCTAATGGCGAAAGTTGATAGCCTACCTCGTGACTAATAGTCAGGCCAAGGTTTTTCAGCTTTCGGATATTCAGTTTTAACCACAGCTTTTCAAACTCTGTTAATTTCGCAAGCTCTTTCTAAGAAGGTATCTCTCTGTGTCTTTCTCAGTGTTCTCCGTGTACTCAGTGGTGAATAAGGGCTTTAACCACGGAGTACATAGAGGATTCACGGAAAATACTATTCAATGAGGCGAACGCTTTTTAGCGCCTCTGACCGCCTCCGCTGTCCAGGGGTCTTCGGGCCAGTGATGCCGGGGGTAGCGCATACGCAACTCTTTGCGCACTTCGTGATAGGTAGTTTGCCAGAAACTTTTCAGGTCTTGCGTAACCTGCACGGGTTTATAGCCGGGCGAAAGCAAATGCAAAAGAATTTTTGTGCGGCCTTCATTCACAGTCGGTGTTTCCAATAACCCAAACATTTCCTGCAGTCGCACTTCAATTACGGGAGCGCGGCCATCCATAAAATAATTTACTTTGATATGTGACCCGCTGGGCACCAGTATCCGCACGGGTGCAAACTTATCCAGTTTATTCGTAAGGTCCCACGGCAATAAACCAGCCACAATATTCTGTAAATCCAGTCGCTGAAAGTCAATGCGTTTTGAAACCTGTGCGAGATACGGGGCCAGCCATTCTTCTGCGGACTGCAACAGATGTGTATCATTTACATCGGGCCAGTTTTCATCGGGTTGCCAGCTTCGCACATTTTGCACCCGCGCCTGCCATTCTTGTTGCGTCTCGCCCCAACCCAACAGTTTTAATCCTTCTTCCCGCAGTGCATCACATAAAATTTTAATTCGCTGCTCATCAGGAATTTTTGTCAAGGGTTTACTGGAGAGCACTGTATTACCGATCCGTTTCTCCAACGCAGCAACAATCATCCCCCGTTCTGCGTCCCACTTTACTGTTTCAACTTCATGCGCACGATGAAGAAGATCCCTTTCATTTAAGGGAGCTGCTAAAAAAATCTTTCCTTCGCCACTTCCGGCATCGAGGTGCGCTACCGATAGCCATACTTCCCGCATCAGCGGATCGTGATCGGGTAATTTAACAATGCGACCGTTAGCCAATTTATAACGCACACTATGTTTATCCTGCTGCTGTGCGATGCGTTCCGGATAGGCTTCGGCCACCAATCTTCCTACTTCCGAATCAATGGGTGCACGATTATCTACTTCAATCTTAAAAATCCTCCGCCACGAAGCAGCAAGTCGTTCAATTCGTTCCAACACATTTCGTTCTGCGGAAACGCGCTCACCGCTCCGCCATTTTCGCAATACTTCAATGCGTAATGATAAATCGGCACCGGATTCTTTGGGCAACGGATCGCGTTCTTCCAATACTGCAGCGATGTCGGTCGAGAGTGCAACCTCACCCCGTCCCTTTGGGACACCCCTCTCCCTCGGGAGAGGGGAAAGGGGTGAGGCTAATAGCATATGCGCTATACGCGGATGGGTAGGCAGCTTCAACATCTCTTTACCCCGCGCAGTAATTTTATTTACGTCAAGTGCTTCCAAATTGTGCAATAACTCGCGTGCTTGTTTTACCGCTCCTTCCGGTGGCGGTGTGATCCACGTAAGTTCATTCAGGTTTTGAATTCCCCAGTTCGCTAACTCCAAAACAAACGTGGCGAGGTCCGCTTCGAGAATCTCTGGCTGCCTTGTGGGTTGTAATGTATGATGTGTTGCCTCGGACCATAACCGATAACAAACACCGGGACCCAATCGCGCGGCACGACCCGCACGCTGATCGGCAGCATCTTTTGTTACGCGGATTGTTTCCAATCGGGTGAGACCACTACGCGGATCAAACCGTGGTACCCGTGCATACCCTGAATCAACTACCGTGGTAATGCCTTCAATGGTAAGTGAAGTCTCAGCAATAGAAGTAGCGAGTACAATTTTCCGTTGGCCTTGCGGATGCGGAAGAATTGCTTCCTGTTGTTTCTTGAACGGAAGATCTCCATACAAAGGAACCACAAGCGCAGAAACATGATCTTCTTCCAACATGCCCGCCACACGCTGAATATCTCCGGCACCTGGTAAAAAGACAAGAACATCTCCACGCTGTTCACTCAGTGCTTTTTTTATTATTCGAGCAGTAGCAATGGAAAGCGAATCGCTTTTGTCAGGTGCGCTGTACTTAATTGTATTCGGAAACTGTCGACCTAAACTGGTGATGATTGGAGCTTGATTCAGAACGGCAGAAATTTTTTCGCCATCCAGTGTAGCCGACATGATAAGGATGCGCAGATCATCGCGCAAGATATTTTGTGACTGGTTGCAAAGGGCAAGCGCAAGGTCGGCCTGCAAGCTGCGTTCATGAAATTCATCAAAAATTACCAGCCCCACTCCTTCCAAAGAATTATCAGATTGTAGCATGCGGGTAAGGATTCCCTCCGTCACAACTTCAATCCGGGTTTTAGCACTGACCACATTTTCAAACCGCACCCGGTACCCTATGGTTTGTCCGATATCTTCATTCAATAAATTAGCCATGCGGATTGCAACCGAGTGCGCAGCCAGCCGTCTGGGTTCCAGCATGATGATCTTTTTATTGTGGAGCCAAAATTCATTTAGCAATTGTAGCGGCAGGATTGTGCTTTTACCCGCACCAGGTGGAGCCTGAATAATAATAGTTTTCTGTTGAACGAATTTTTCTTTTAGCTGCGGAACAACTTCGAGTACGGGATACATGAGCGCTAAGATAGTTAATCAGGCAGGTTTAAAATTGACAGGGGGCAATTGACAACTTGCTAGCAATAAGCTCAACAGGAGATTGAACCGCAAAGACGCGAAGGCGCTAAGCAGCACGAAGAACTTAGTGAACCTTAGGGCCTTTGTGACTTCGTGGTTTAGATGTGCTGAGGAAAGTTTGATTTTGTGATTTACCAAAGCCAGGAACCCGAACTAAAGAATATCCACATGATACACATCCAACTCATTGCGTTTGATGCCTGACACAAAGAACCCGCCCGACTGTGGAATGTCTTCCAGCATATCGAAGACCTTACAATCCTTTGGCAATGCCGAGAAGATCAATAGAAACGAGAATGTTTTTTTACCGGGGATGATCGTCCACTGCGGAGCATAGGAAATATTTTCAGCATGAATCAATTCGCTTCGCGAACTGGAAACTTTATCAATTAAAAATGTAGATCGCCAAACCCGGATGAGCATTTCATCAAGATCATTTTTAAAATAACAGTGCACATAAACATGAGAATCTTCAAGAACACTTGAATCAATGTTGGTTAGCACCTCAGTTTCAACGACCGGTTTGGTTTGAGGTTCTTTTATGATGGGTCCTGAAAAAATCGTATCCTTCATCTTACTTTCTTGAATCCATGGTAAGAATGCATTCTTCCTGCGAATATACACTTGCCTCTTTCAAGACAAGACTTAATATCAAAACTGCCGACATAAAACCGGGTGGAGCAGCAATCCTTTTCCATAAATGGTTAAAAAATCCATAGGCTGTTAAACTCTATTGATATTGTATACTTTAACAAGCTTACCAAAATATTGTTGATAGTTGAATTTCGCTATATTGTGTTTAGTTCTCAAGTAATTATTCACGAATGGCTGCTTTACTGATCCGTAGTTTTGACGAATTCGCAACATACAATGGCAAGGAACTTGGGGTTTCTGAGTACCTTAAAATTACCCAGGACCAAATCAATATGTTTGCCGATGCCACCTTGGATCATCAATGGATCCACACCGATCCCAAACGAGCCGCGGCCGAAACACAATTTAAAAGCACTATTGCCCACGGTTATCTTACCTTATCGTTAGTTCCTCACCTGTGGGATCAAATTGCAGAATTCAGAAACATAAAGATGATGATCAACTATGGTATTGAGAAGTTTAAGTTCAATCAGCCAGTCTTGGTCAACAACGAAGTAAGATTACGTGCGAAACTTCATTCCATTGCCAACTTGCGGGGCATTACAAAATTTGAAGTAGATGTAACGCTGGAGATCAAAGACAATCCCAAGCCAGCGTTCAATGGATTATTGGTATTTCTCTATCACTTTCATCCGGCTTCCGGCTCACCTTCATAGAATTCCTGCAGCGAACCGAAGTAGGCATCATTCCAACCCTCTACAATATCCTCAAAATCTTCATAGGGAATATTCGTATGTCTTAACTCTACGGAAGTGCCTTGTGCATGAGGATGAAGCTTAATCGTAACAATCGAATCCTCAGGCTGATCGCCAAAGTACCATTGCTGAACGATCTTCTTATCCTTTTCGAATTCAAGATTCATGCCCACAATACTTCCGTCCCATAACGAAAATTCAGAATTCGCCTCGGCCTTCATTTCGGCTTTATCACCGCTCCAAAGTTGAATGGTAGCTTCAGTAGTCAGGGCCAGGTAGACCTGATCGGGTGGAGCGGGGATAATAAAGTATTTTTTGAAATCTTTCATTGTCACAAAGATACTTCTTTCCTTAAAAGACTACTTTCTGTTCTGTATTTTTGGGATTCTACCCGAACCTGAGAATCTATGGATTTTTATCTGATCATCGTAGTCATCTTGTTGGCTACTGCTGCTGTTGACCTCGTTGTGGGTGTAAGTAATGATGCCGTTAATTTTCTAAACTCCGCTATTGGTTCGAAAGTAGCCAGTTTTAAGGTTATTCTTACGATTGCCAGTATCGGTATTCTGGCGGGCTCCTTGTTCTCTAATGGAATGATGGAAATTGCCCGCAACGGTATCTTCAATCCACTCTTCTTCACCTTTGATAAGGTGATCATTGTTTTTCTGGCAGTAATGCTCACCGACATTATTCTATTGGATTTCTATAACTCCCTTGGTTTACCCACTTCGACTACCGTTTCATTGATCTTTGAACTATTAGGAGCTGCGTTAGTAACGGGACTACTAATGTCATTTGAACGGGGGAAAGGATTTGAAACCTGGTCTCAAATAATAAATTATTCGAGTGCTGTAACTATCATCGTTGGAATCTTTCTGTCCGTTTTCCTTTCTTTCATTTTTGGTACTGCCGTTCAACATGCTGCCCGCATCATTTTTACTTTTAAATTAAAGAAGACTTTAAAAAGATACGGGGCTATTTTCAGCGGCTTGGCCACTTCGGCCATCATTTATTATTTATTGATAAAAGGCGTCAAGGGTAGTTCTTTAGTTTCGGATAATCAGGTAAAATGGATTACCGATAACACCTGGGTAATCATGATAGTCTGTATTGTTTTCTGGACGATTCTGATACAAGTATTGATGTGGTGGAAGAATATCAATCCTCTGAAAGTGGTGGTTTTATTGGGTACGTTTTCGTTGGCCATGGCTTTTGCCGGAAACGATCTCGTTAATTTTATTGGAGTGCCGGTAGCTGGCTTGATTTCATTTCAAGCCTGGGTTTCATCAGGGGTTCCAGCGTCCGATTTTACTATGGACATTTTGAATGAAAAAATTGTCACCCCATCCTGGTTATTGTTTATAGGAGGGGCGGTAATGGTAATTACATTATGGACAAACGCTAAAAGCCGTAAGGTAACTGAAACCGAAGTATCCCTGGGCCGACAAGATGAAGGGGATGAGAAGTTCAGACCCAATGTGGTTTCGCGCGCTCTTGTTGGGAGTGCGATGTGGATTGGACGGCAGGTTGAAAAATCAGTACCCGAGAGTTGGACAAAGAATCTTGCCATCCGCTTCGAAAAAGAAAATAGCGGTAATGTCGCAGCCGATCAGGCTTCCTTTGATTTGATTCGTGCGAGTATAAACCTGGTGGTAGCAAGTGCGCTGATTGCTTATGGGACTTCACAAAAACTTCCGCTAAGTACAACCTTTGTAACGTTCATGGTGGCCATGGGTTCTTCCTTTGCCGATCAGGCCTGGGGCCGGGAGAGTGCAGTATATCGCGTAGCTGGGGTAATCAACGTAATTGCAGGCTGGCTAGTCACTGCTGTGGTCGCGTTATTATTTAGTGGACTATTAGCTTTCATCATGTATAAAACCGGTATGGCCGGGCCGCTGGTACTCACTGTGGTGGCAGCCTTCTTACTAATACGCAGTCATGTCGTATTTAACCGGAAAGAGAAAGAAGAGAAAGCAGACAATAAACTTCTTGAAGAAAGACAGCTTAGTATTCACCACGCCATCAGCGAAAGTAAAAATAATACGGCTCAAACCCTGAAGACGATTAACCAGGTGATTGTACAAAGTTTACGAGCCTTACTAAAAGAAGATGAAAATTTACTTCGCAAGTCACGGAATGAGCTGGAAAAGCTAAGAAACCAAAATGAAAAGTTTGATTCGAAGATCATCAAGTTTGTTCGCAAAATGGATAAAGGCAATCTATTAACCGGACGGTTATATATTTTGGTCTTTGACCTGATGCAGGATCTCTACCAAAGTGCCCGATTAGTCAATGAAGTGATTATGACACATGTTGTTAATCATCACTCACCACCAAAAAAGAAATATGCTGAATGGATGGTAACGTTGGAGCGGGGAATCAGCGACTACACCATTAAGATCTCCGAACACATTGCCTCAGGCACCGGTGTTAATGTGGCCACACAGGAAGAACAGAAAAGACTAATTCTGTTGTTGAACAAGTCTCTGGATGAGTTGGTGATTGACATTCAGAAAGATGAATTGGGGAACCGGATGGGACTTCTGCAAACGAGAGTGCTCCTTGAATTACGCGACATCGTTGTCGAACTGGGTGAACTGCATGCTGTTTATGACGAACATACGAAGCCTCCGGTAATCATTTAAGCAGGTTATTTTTAAAATGTCCTTGCTTGAAAAAATATTTGTTCGTTAAGAAATCAGGACTACCTAACGCTGGCAAGGGTCTGTTCACAAAAATTGAGATTAAGAAAGGGGCACGTATTGTAGAATACAAAGGGCGCCTTCAATCGTGGAAAGAAGTAAAGGCGGAAGATGGATTCAATGGCTACCTGATGTATATTCATCGCAACGCAGTGATCAATGCCTTACCAACCGTTAAAACATTGGGCCGGTATGCGAATGATGCAAAGGGGATTATCCGAGTTGATAGACTTCGCAACAATTCGGAATATGTAAGCGAGGGAAACAGGTGCTTTATTGAGGCAATTAAAAATATAAAACCCGGTGAAGAGATTCTGGTTGGTTATGGGAACGAGTATTGGAATCTGATTCAAAGAATCAAATCAATTTCAGGACCTCTGGCAAAAAGAATTGATGCGAGTTGGGTAAGCTAAATAGCCGCGCCATCATCCTATCTTCTCAAGCAATCTTTTTGTAGCTATAATTCCTTCTTCATTACTTAAATAACCAGATTGTCCCGCCATTTGCATGATACCCCCTTCGTATTCAATACCTACAATCCCTTTAAACTTAGCCTTTTTGATTATTTCAAACATTCGCTTGAAGTCAATTTCTGTTTCATTGCCTTGCGAATCAAATTTATGTGTTTTGGCACTGACTCCTTTGGCATAAGGCATCAACTCCTCTACTCCTTTATACTTATCATATTCTTCCAGGCACTTAGTATTCATATAACCAGCAATATCAAGTGTCTCTGGCTTGGTTCGTTTGGTACAGAAATTACCAAAGTCTGGAAGAACACCCGCATGTTTGTTGTTAACCTGTTTCATGATTCCCGCTAACCATTGCCCATTACATGAATGGCTTACATGGTTCTCTACGATAATATCAAGATTATTCTTGGCCCCATACTCAAGAAGTTTGCTATATCCTTCAAGGGCAGCTGCAGCAACTTCCTCAGCTGATCCTTCCTGATCAATACTGCCGAGGTTAACGCGGATCGAATTGCAATCCAGCACCTTGGCAGCATCTACCCATTTATAGTGACTTTCAACTGCATGGTTTCTTTTTAATTTATCAAGATCCGCTATGTTCTCATCATCCACCATGATAAGATTATTCCTTACCCCCAGATCATCAGTCCGTTTCTTTAACTCTTTAAAAAAAGTCATGTCATTTGCCTTATCCGCAAAAAACATAGACACGTATTCAACGATACTTATTCCAAATTCATTCTTTGCCCGTGCCGGGAACTCAAGGGTGTTATGCTTTCCTGTAAAGAATTCGGAGGCAAGTGAGAATTGAGCCAATGAAATCTCGTAGGGGAATTTATTAACGCCATCGGCATACAGATTCCAGGGAAGAGAAGCAGCAGCACCTGCACCCAACGCGCCAATACCTACTTGTTTGATGAATTTTCTGCGATTGGTTTTCATACTTCGTTGATTTGAGGTTTAATATATACTATTACAGAGAATCACGCAATGTGAGATGAAAAGGAACTTCCACATGGTTGCATGAATTGTTCAGAATAAGCTGACCTGCGGTCTTTCCCATCAAATGAAAATCAGTAGAGACGGTGGTAATCCCGTTAAGAATAATCTTCTTCAACGGAATTTCATTGTAGGAAATAACACCTACCTCCTTACCTACTTGCAGCTTTTGTTCGAGAATTTTTTCAATCAGAATCACCAGGTCCCGTTCCATCACATTGATATAGACCGAGCCCTTCTCGATGGTGTTTTCTTCAATCCCATGAATTACCGAGTAACTAAATGCATACTGATGGCAGAACCGCTTAAGTCCATGAATAATCTCTTCAGGATAATAAGTATGTTCGGGGAAAATTAATTTTATAGAATTATACTTTGATAGTTGCGGAAGGGCTTGTTCCATTGCTTCATAAATATTCTTCTCAAAGTTTTCATACACCGCAGCATAGTCGCCTTTTATCTGCGGAATCAATTTATCCAGTAGTAAAAGCTTGTCTTTCGGCAGGGTATCAATCAATTGATAGGCATGCTCATGGCCTTCAATGAAATGCGGAATAATTACATAGTGCGAATAAGTACCTACATGCCGCGCCAGTAACTTTTTAAAAATCGAAAAGTCATTGTTATAAATATAGAAGTCGATAGCAGCCTTATCACCGAGTGTGGCCGCAAAGGCATCGTATATAATTTTCTTATGTTCACTAAGCTTATTGAACAAGAGAAAGATTTTCAACTGTTTTTCAATGTCTGTATTTTTAATAAAGAATCCCTTACCAGGCACAGACCCTAGTATCCCATCATTTTTTAATTTGCGATATGACTTTTCAATCGTATCGCGCGAAACCGCTAAATCAAAACTCAGTTCATTAATCGAGGGCAACGTGTCATTTATTTTAAGATAGCCGTCAAGCACAGCTTGCTTTATGGAGTCAGTCACCTGCAAATATTTGGGATTGGCAGAATAATCATCCATATGAATGTGCTGAAGAATCGAATCTCCCGGGCCTTGCATAGAAATAAAAGTACTTAGAACCATTCAAACCCAAAAACCGCCAGTCAAATTGAGACAGGATAGAGCATGACGGTTCAATTGAAATGGAAAACTATCTTGCTTTGAATAAAACTCTGCTTCCAATGAAAAGAATCCTTCCTTTACTAATAGCCGTTCAATTATTATCTCATCTAACATCAGCTCAGATCTCTAATGATGAGTTGATGAAAGGATTTCAGAATCCTCCTGAAGAAGCCAAGCCACGCACCTGGTGGCATTGGACCGGAAGTAACATTACCAAAGAAGGAATTACCAAAGACCTTGAATGGATGAAACGTGTAGGCATCGGTGGCTTTCAGGCATTTGATGTAAGCTTCGGCATGGGCCAAACCGTAGAAAAAAAAATTGTGTTCATGACTCCGGAGTGGCTTGATGCCATTCGTCATACAACTGCTGAAGCAGAAAGACTTGGTTTGGAAATGACCATGGTAACCTCTGCCGGCTGGAGTGAAACCGGTGGCCCATGGGTAAAACCCGAAGAAGCGATTAAGAAAATTGTTTGGAGTGAACTTCTGGTTACCGGAGGTAAAAAGTTTTCTGGAAAATTACCGCAACCTCCTACCAACAATGGACCGATCCGAAACTTGACAAGACCAGCCGGTGGTTTTGGCGCTGTAGCAAATGCCAAACCCGATCCTACTTTGTATGTAGATTATAAAGTGATTGCATTCCGTGCATCCAAAGACGAAGTAAAAATTTCCGATCTGAACCCAAAAGTGACGTCAAGTTCCGGAGATGCCGATGGAACAGCTTTGTTGGATGATGACTTAACAACTAAAGTTACTTTGGCCATGCCCAAAGTGGATGCTCCGGTATGGATACAATATGAATTTGCTCAACCTTTTAAAACGCGGTCGTTTTCATTGGCACTGGCACTTACCGGACAATTCGGGAGCAAAGACATGTGCACCGGCTATGTGCAAGTGAGTGACGATGGAAAAAATTTCAAAACAATTGTTTCGCTACCGGGACCCCAACATGACATTCGTGCTTTGCCTGTTCGCACGTATACGTTCCCCGAAACAACCAGCCGGTTTTATCGCGTCACCTTTCTACCGGGCTCGGGCATTACCACCGTTGGGAATTTTGGAAGCGCTGGTTTTTTTGCACCGCCTCCAACCAATTTATTGGTAACCGAAGCAAAGTTCTTTTCAGAAGCTCGTGTGCATCGCTGGGAAGACAAAGCACACTTTGCCCCGATGTTTGAATTGGAAGCACTCGCTACTCCAGGCGTTCCTGAAACATCATCGATCACAGACATCATTGATCTTACCACAAAAGTTTCTGCAGATGGCACCTTTACATGGGACGTACCCGCTGGCAACTGGACTATTTTCAGAATGGGTTATTCCTTAACGGGATCGAAGAACAGTCC
>JBEBJH010000315.1:0-4294 GCA_040079965.1 Cyclobacteriaceae bacterium | reverse complement strand
CAGGACGCGGTGATTTTTGTTGATATTAAAAACGAGGTAGAATTTGAGTTTATAAATATATCAGAGGCTTAAGTAGTAGCGTAAGCCTAAAGGTTGTGAGGTCCCGGATTCTCCGGGAAAGTGTTGTGGGGTTTGGTTTTTGGGGTTAGGGCGGGCTGAGGGGCCCGCCCTTCTTTTTTTTTATTTTTTCTTTAAATCCTTTATGACACGAATGAGGTAATTATTAAAATAAACACCATGTTTAGAAATTTGCCTTTCCGGTGATTTTAAGAAACCGGGGCTACGGAGATTAACAAGAACAGGATTGTAAGGAGATCCATTTATAGATGGGTCTAATGCCAATTCCATTGCAGAATGCATCTTTGGAAAGTACCAGAAAAAAATAACAAAGTCCGCTCCTGCGGAAGCCATGAAAAATGGTAAAGATAACCCAATCGTACTAACAAAAACTCCGGCTGTCTGCTGTTGAGGGGTTACAAGTGTTGATTTTAAAACTCTAATCTGAAGATCACCGGATTCCCTTCCACTAACTCGTTGAATTTTTAGTTTGTTTGAAGAATTATTCTGAATAACTGCTGCATCAAACTGATTCTCCAACTCATTCATGACTATATCAGGTACTTCTTGTGAAAAGATTAAACTTACACGAAGAGTGTCCAGTTTGACATTTTGATTGAGTACCAACTTAGGTACTGTGCAACCTGATGCAACAATTAATAGCAACAGTAAACACCAATAACTAATAGTTTTTAAAAAACTATTAGTTATTGACCTAGCCAACTTCATCTATCTTGTAGAGTTTTTTTATTTTGCTTTTACCATTGCCATCCATCATCATTACTAAATAATCACCCGCATCAATTTTTACGGAGCCCTCAGGATTCTTAATGAACTTCCTTTCAGTTCCATTCTTAACCATGCCTATCAAAATCACATTGCAATTTTTTTTCAGATCAAAAAAAGCTTTGTCATAAAACGAACCGACAAAAGCATTTTCACCAGTTACTTTCATCTGTTTAATATCATATTCATTGTCATTGTGAGCATACGCAAGAATTTCCTCACTAAACAAAGCAACGTCTGGCTCAAAAATATAACTGGCCATGAGTTTGGCCGAAATTTCATTTTTACAAATTGTATAAGTAACACCTGCGTTTTGAAAGGTTCCTTTCAGATTGCCATTATCCAGCGTAACTACATAATTGAGGTTAGAAAAAATCTTTTTTAGATTAATAACATAGACCAGCTTTTCAGTGTCATCACTGAGATTTACAAATACGATTGAAGCATTTTTAATATTGGCTTTATCCAACATTTCGAAATTACTATAATCAGCATAGAGCGTATATACCTTATCCGTGTCATAAAATTCACGGATGGCATCAATCGAGGAACGTTCGCGGGTAACTACTGCCACTTGTTTTCCGGCAGCCACCAAATGGCTAATCACTGATCTTCCGAAATCATTCCAGCCAATGATTACCACATGGTCTTTAAAATCGGTGCCATTGAGACCGAGTTCTCTTTGCTCTTTTAGTGTACTCATAAAATTTGCGATCTGACCAATAATAAAACCATAAACTCCCAAACTAGATAACATGACTAAAAAACCAAGCGCCCTGCCCCAATAGGTAACGGGAATCACATCGCCATAGCCTACCGTGGTAATTGTGGCTACCACATACCACAAACCATCTTGCCAACTGACCATCCTGGAGCCCGGCACATTAGATTCTATGGTATGCAACAGATAAATTATTGCTCCATAAAAGAGAAAAAGGCTAAAGAGAGAATAAAGTAATTTTCGGTAGTTGGGCTTCTTCACAAGGTATAAACCAAGCTTAAGTAAGGTAAAAAAATCAAAAAGTAAAAATAGTGACTCAAACCGTTACATGCCAGGGCAGGCCAACAGGGCGGAAGTCACCTCACCCACCTCTACCAGCCCCCGTTGATTGCTCCAGGTATTGTAAATATAGGTAGCGAGTTCAGCCACCTCGAGTTCGGTTAAAAGCGGGTTGCTCTTCATTGGCTGATTATACATTACCCCATTTATCCATAACTCTCCTTCTCTGCCATTTTTTATTATACAGATTACTTCCCCAAAATTCTTCTCCATAAAATCAGACTTGTTAAGGGGAGGGTATACTCTTCCTAGCCCTGAACCATCGGATTGATGGCAATTGGTGCAGTGCTTATTGTAGAGAACTTCACCCTCTACATAATACTGCTGAAACTTAACCGTATTAGCAGGTTTGTTGTCACTTCCTGGTACGCAAGCTATAAAGCCCCAACTCAGACTTATTAAAATTGAAGGCAGGAATCGATTAATTCTCACCCTCCCTGCGCAGTTTTTTGATGTCCATGATCAGGCGGTTAACATCTTCCTCTTTGGTGCCGTCATACTTACCGCGAATTCGTTGCTTCTTGTCAATTAGCAAAAAAGCTCCACTGTGTATAAACCCATCGGGTTCAGTTTTGTCTTCCATGGCTGTAGCGAAGTAGCTGGTTTGCGCAATCTTAAAGATGGAGTCTTTAACGCCTGTTACAAAATGCCATCGTTTACTTTCTACCCCTAGCCGTTCAGCAAAATCATGAAGTAGTGCTATGGTATCATACTCCGGATCAATTGTATGAGAAAGGATTTTAACGTCTGGCATCTCAGCAATGGCTTCATAGACGCGCAACATCTGCTTTTTCATAATGGGGCAAATTGTGCGGCAGGTGGTAAAGAAAAAATCAGCTACATAAATATTATCCCTGAACGTATCATTGGTAACCCAAACACTGTCCTGATCCAAAAAAGCAAAAGGCGCAATGGTATGGTACACTGTATCACTACCTACCACCTCACGCTGGCCAAATATTGGAAGTTCTTCTTCCTTACTACCACAAGACAGCAAAAAGCTTGTAAACACAACAACTAACAATAACCCCTTTCCTGTCTCAGGACTCCAATTCAATCTCATCACCTTCTTGTATTTCATCATAATCAATTGCCAATAAATTTTGTCCAAATTTAATTTTACTTCCTTGCTTTCGATAGGTAGCCAGGGTTGCTAAAGGTTCTCTACCCTTTACTCCAGTTAGCTGATCTACCGTGGTGAGAACGCAGCGACTGCAGGGCTTTACCCCAATAAATCGATTGCGACCTATCCTAAATTCTTTCCAACTGTCTTCTTCATGGGCCGCACCACCGGTAAAGACAAAATTAGGACGAAAGCGATTCATGGGGACAGGATTTCTTAGGCGCTTGTTTAAATCATCTAAAGAGGCTTGTCCGATAATTAAAAAAGGATAGGCATCCGCCAAACTTACCTGTTCATTCTTTATGGCAAAATCAGGGTCCACATCGCGTCTGTTGGTCTCAGGAAAGAATACAAGTTTGCACTTTATCCTTAGCTGATCCGAAAACCACTGACTATACACATGACTCACCTCGGCTGCTTCTACTTCATCATCCCAGATAGTTACCCGAATTAAATTATCCTGGTTAGCAGGAGCCGGATCAGAAATCACTAGTTGATTACCAGTTTCAAAGCGATTCCAGATTATCAATTGTCCTTTGTCCATTGCCAATTGAAATTGCGACATCTCAGGATGCTCTCTTTGGGTAAGGAACCTCCCAGCCTCATCTACCAACATCCACCTGCGGTCATTAGCAAGCCCTTTTTGTTTAACCTTAGCTCGCTTCGACCGTATTCCGGCTAACGACTTGACAGGATAAATCCAAATTTCGCTAAGGGTTAAACGTGCCATGAACTTTTGTGCTCAAATTTTTGCTAACTTAATATTCAAACTTGTAAATGAATAATTCTTCTGCCCTTTGGTATTTCGAAAGTGTGAATCTCTACCAGATTCTTTGCCCGCACAAGGTAAGGACGATGGCCGATAAGCACACGTACAATCACTATAAAAAAGATCAATATATCTACTTTCCGGAAGAGACTGCCACGCATATCTACATGATTGTTTCTGGTCATGTAAGAATAGGCCATTATCAGGAGGATGGGAAAGAAGTGATAAGCGCCATTTTGACTACCGGTGAAATTTTTGGTGAATTGGCCATGGCTGGTGAAGAAAAACGTAAAGATTTTGCACAGGCGATGGAAGCAACTACCATTTGTCCGCTAAGCATTACCGAGTTAGCAGAACTGATGAAAGAAAACCGGGAATTAAGTTTCAAAATCTTAAAGTTGATTGGGTTGCGATTAATGAAACTTGAACGCAAATTAGAATTACTTGTATTCAAAGATGCCCGTACGCGGGTTATTGAATTTCTGTCTCTTATACACAT
>JBEBJH010000314.1:0-4312 GCA_040079965.1 Cyclobacteriaceae bacterium | reverse complement strand
TGGTTCTGGTGAAGTGCTTGCTGCCGACTTAGAAGTTGAAAAGTGTGAGGTTCGTATTTCCGGTTCTGGTGATGTTGAGATTAATGTAAAAAAAGAATTGGATGCTACTATTTCGGGAAGCGGCAGTGTTACTTACAAAGGCAACCCCAGCCAGGTGAACAGTCATTCTTCGGGCAGTGGCAAAGTGAGAAAGATGTAGAGTTTATCGATCCTAATAAGACAAAAATCCTTCCCTTTCGGGAAGGATTTTTTTATTGCTTGTTTTCCGAATAATGAGCTATAGCACCCACCACAATTAAATATTGAGCAGCTATATAAGTTGCCATAATGCTCAGCGAAGCCAAGGGAAGGGGTTCAAGAAATTTATTGATGGCCAGCAACGAATCGGAAGCCATGAAAAATAAAGCACCTACAAATAGAAGTATGAAACTCCGTTTGTTTGTAAAACCAAAACGAAACAGCGCCTGTAACACCATAATGGTAAGTACAAGGGCATAAATCATTACCGGTACAGTCAGTTCACCTAAGGAAGGATAAAGAACAACGACCAAGCCAGTGCCGGCCAATACAATCGGTAATGAATATCTTATTTTTTGAGTTCCCAATAATTCATTAGTACTCTTCACATAGCGCATTTGTCGGTAGGTGATGATATATAAAACATGGCCGATTAAAAAAGAAACAAGTCCACCCATAAAATAAAGTGCTTCTTGTGATTGAAACATTAGCAATACATCGCCTAACCAACAAAAGCCCATAGCAATTAAAAAAAGTGAACTTCGCTTAGGTGTATTGGTCAGGTAATATCCGGCCAGCGTTATCATGATCAATGGCTTGGCAATCAAATTGACCAAGGGCATGTTGACTGTTACAGAAATCAATTCAGCCACACTCACCAAAATAAAAATATAGAGTGTTAATTTTTTCATGTTTTCGCTAGTTGTGGTTTCATCAGTAAATACAAAAAAGCCAGGGCGCCAAGTAGTCCGCTGATCAAAAAGGTAATAAAAAATCTTGAAGGATCATTCGAGTAAATCATTCCGGATAGGAAAGCTCCTAGGCCAATACCTAATTCCATAAAAATGTAAAGGGAAGCAATACCTCTGCCTTTAAAACTATCATGATTTAAGTCGGTAGCCCAGGCAAGTAGTGTTGGTGAAGTGGAACCTTGAGCAAATCCGTACAATGTAACTCCAAGGATCAGGTGCAATTGCGAGGAAGCTGTACCAATAACTATCATTGACAGCCCAATCAATAACGTGCTCACTCGCAGCACTGGCACACGACCATAACGATCTGATGCCTTACCTGCCAATAGCCGAACAATCAAAGAAGCTACCGTAAGATAGGTAAATAGTAAACCCTTATTCTTGATACCAACAAACTGACCAAAATCGGGGATCACAGTAAACATAGTACCGTAGGCAAATGCTGAAAGCACCATTACTAAACAAGGTGCTAAGACCAACGGCTCAAAAATATCTTCCCTCCTCACTTTCAAATAACTCAGCGAAAATTTTTCCTTTGCTTTCAGAGTTTCATTTGTACGCAAAAGGATTGTAATGGAAATTAATGCAAGGAAAGAAGATCCATAAAACATTATGTCAAGACCAAACTGATTTGCCAGAAGGCCTCCTAAAGCAGGACCACCCGCCATCCCCACGGCACCGGCTGTTCCCAGTAAGCCCATAGCCTCACCTCTGCGCTGTGCTGGAATTATATCTGATAAATAGGCTGTCGTTCCGGTTGGAGTAAAACCGGTAGAAAATCCATGTATAAATCTTAGCAAGAAAAACCCAGCGAGTGAAGTAATGATGGGATAAAAAAGACTGCAGATTAAACATACCACAGCTCCAAAAATCATGACCGGCACGCGCCCTATCTTATCGGCCAACTTACCACTAAACGGACGCGAAATCATTGCCGTAATAGTGAACAGAGAAATTATCAATCCCTTATACTCCGCGCCTCCCAATTGAGTCAGGTATTCAGGCAACTCGGGAATGATCATGTTAAAACTCGCAAAGAAAAGCAGCGAGCTAAGGCAAAGAAGCCAGAAGGATGAGGTGTAAGTTTTGTTCAAATCAGTAAGTCTACATTTTCCATAACTAGTCACCGATTTACTGAATACTTCTTATCCCTTACTGTTTTGCAGAAGAAGACTCCTGATCTTCCAATAAGTATGCTTTGATAAAATCATCAAGATCGCCATCCAAAACCCGTTGAGCATCATGACTCTCAACTCCAGTACGTGCGTCCTTCACCAACTTGTAGGGATGCAAAACGTAATTTCTGATTTGAGACCCGAAATCAATTTTCATTTTTCCAGCCTCAACTTTGTCGCGAGCGGCATTTCGTTTCTCCATTTCCACCTGATAGAGTTTGGATTTCAGCATTTGCATGGCCCGCTCGCGGTTGGCATGCTGCGAGCGCTCTACCTGGCACACGATTACAATCCCGGAAGGTTTATGTGTTAACTGCACTTTCGTTTCAACCTTATTTACATTCTGTCCCCCCGCACCGCCAGAGCGCGAGGTCTGAATCTCAACATCGGCAGGATTAACTTCGATTTGAATGGAGTCATCCACTTTGGGATAAACAAATACCGAAGCAAAGGAAGTATGTCTGCGTTGGTTAGAATCAAAAGGAGAAATACGAACTAACCGGTGTACTCCAATCTCTGATTTCAATTTTCCATAAGCGAATGGACCTTCAATTTCCAGGGTGGCTGATTTGATGCCGGCCACTTCACCAGATTGATAATCAATTTGAGAAACTTTGTACCCGCTCTTTTCACCCCACATAATGTACATGCGGTTGAGCATATCTGCCCAATCATTACTTTCGGTTCCGCCTGCGCCAGGATTTATTTCCATGACCGCACTTAGTTGATCCTCCTCCTTGCTCAACATCTTTTTAAACTCAAGCTCTTCTATTGCTTTCGAAGCTTTTTCAAATTCTTTGTCGAGTTCCTCTTCACTTACATCCCCGGCCTCATGAAATTCATTCAACACATCCAGATCTTCCAATAGTTTACTAACCTGATCAAAGGAGTCTGTCCACACTTTTTTTGTACGGATATTTTTTAAAATTACTTCTGCTTCCTTGGGTTTGTTCCAGAAATCGGCCTGATGGGTAATTCTCTCTTCGTCCTGGATTTCTACGATTTTACGGTCGTAGTCAAAGATACCGCCTGAGGGCGGCAACACGGCTTTTTAGGTCCTTTAATTGTTCTGTAGTCATGATTACAAGAAATTCAGGCGCGAAGGTAATACGTTCGCCTCAAATAAAATAGAGATGATCTAATCGTATTGGTAATACCGCGATGTAGGATCGATGGTTCGCAAAGAAAGCCCCCGAAGCTTTTGATACGGGCTTCGGATAAAACGCAGGGCAGCACCTGTAGCTGTAAGAGCTACCGAAGTAATGACAACCTGCTCATCAATCCCATTTTGTCCATCAACAATGAGTGTATTGATCTGATCAAGTACAAAATATCCAACACCGGCAATCATCATCACGGTGCCCACTTTATTAAGTGTGTTTGCTTTTCTTCTGCCCTTCACATTTATTTTATAAATGGATTGAAATGGAATGGTATCGTTTAGGGTGATGATCGAAAAATCATTAAACCGAATGGCTACCCCTTCCTTGATTGTTTTATTTTTTAACTCACATTTTATGAACTCACCCTCAGTAAAACGGGCAACAACGGTACCTCGCTTTAATAAAATCAATTGCTTCTGACCGTTTGCCAAAGTAATAGAAGCAACAGTTAGTAGAATCAAAAAGGCGAATCGAAGTCTAAGCAATGACACAGGCGTTGGAATTGAATAGCAATAAACAAAAAAAGCGGTCAATGCCGCTTTTGATTACTTGTTAAATTCTATAAATCCAACCGAATGGATCCGGACTCTTTCCGCGTTTGATGCTTTCCAGTTCACTCAATACTTTATTTGCAAATTGTCGCTTCTCTACCGGAGGCAACTCATAGTTCTTTCCTTCATATCCAATTAATTCAATATGAGCAATTGTAGCAGCAGTGCCGGCTCCAAAAGCTTCCTGCACCCTACCTTGCTCCAATGCAGCAACAAGTTCCTTCACTGAAATTTTTCGCTCCTGTACTGGCATACCCCAATGGCGCGCGAGTTCCAATACGCTCTGCCGGGTAATACCTGCCAGTATCGAATCGCTTAAAGTGGGAGTAACCAGTACATTGTCAATTACAAACATTACGTTCATCGTTCCGCTTTCTTCTACATATTCATGCGTTTTACCATCCGTCCAGATAAGTTGATGATAGCCCTGATCC
>JBEBJH010000313.1:0-4318 GCA_040079965.1 Cyclobacteriaceae bacterium | reverse complement strand
AGGCCAGTCAGCGCAAGGGCATTGACTTTGTTGATCTCTCGTTGCTTACCGATGGATTAATTGCCGAACGCGAGCAAGGAATAACGATCGATGTAGCGCACATATACTTTCAGACTCCCAAACGAAAATTCATCATTGCCGATTCACCCGGTCACGTTGAGTATACCCGGAACATGATCACCGGTGCATCGCATGCTGATGTATCAATCATTTTAGTGGATGCCCGACTGGGTATCCTTGATCAAACCCATCGTCATTACTACATCGCACACCTGTTACAAATTCCAAATGTGATTGTATGCGTTAATAAAATGGATTTGATCGGCTACGAAGAAGAGAAATTCAGGGCCATCGAAAAGAAGTTCACAGAATTTGCCAAAGAAATCAAGACAGCCGATCAACACATTCAGTTTATCCCGATCAGTTCGTTGTACGGTGAAAACATCACCACACGCTCGGAGAAAATGAAATGGTTTAGCGGAAGTGCTTTACTCGAAGTATTGGAGTCCCTGGAAGCACATCCAAAAGAGTCGCATGCCAAGGCCCGGTTTCCAGTTCAATATATTATTCGTCCACGCACGGAAGCCTATCATGATTTTCGTGGCTATGCTGGAAGAGTGGCTAGTGGAAAATTTAATGCAGGTGATTCAGTAACTATCCTGCCATCACAACGAACCACTACCATCGACAAGATCTATCAATATGACAACGTGGTTGATGAAGCAAATACCCGACAATCAGTTGTGATTACATTAAAGGATGATGTAGATGTTAGTCGCGGTGATATGATTGTTAAAACGGGTGAAGAACCCACACAGCGAAAAGAACTTAATGCCGACATCTGCTGGATGGATAATGAACCGATGACGGGAAGTAAGACCTATTTGTTGCAGTCAGGCACTTCCTTATCAAAAGCAAAAATCGCTGCGGTTGAGTATATAAAAATTCCTTCCACCCTGGAGCAGGTAGCGGCTACCTCCATAAAGATGAATGAAATTGCACGGGTGAGAATCAAAACTGCTAAATCGGTTGCCACTGATTCGTATGAAGAGAATGCAAGCAATGGCTCATTCATTCTGATCGATGAGTATTCAAATAATACCGTTGCCGTAGGGTTTGTGAATTAATTCGGGGTGGGGATCTCTAACCATGCGACAGTAGTTATGCTTGCATCTTATCCAAACAAATCTGAACTCAGGTAGCGATCGCCCCGGTCGCAGATGATAAACACGATCACACCGGCTTCAATTTCATTGGCAATGGTGAGGGCCGCTTGCAGCGCTCCTCCACTGCTCATACCCGCTAAAATCCCCTCTTCCTTCGCCAACCGTTGTGTCATGTGTCGTGCATCCGTTTCACTCACATCAACTATACGATCAACACGGTGCGGTTCAAAAATCTTTGGCAAAAACTCGGGTGACCATCTGCGGATGCCCGGAATGCTGGAACCTTCTACGGGTTGTGTGCCTACAATTTGAATCGATTTATTCTGTTCTTTTAAAAAGCGGGATACACCCATGATTGTACCTGTAGTACCCATGGCGGATACAAAGTGTGTGACATTGCCTTCCGTATCGCGCCAAATCTCTGGTCCGGTTGTTTTGTAATGCATACCGTAATTGTCGGCATTGGCAAACTGATTCAAAATAAAATAACCCTCCTGAGCAGCCATGGATTCAGCTAATTCACGGGAGTATTCTATCGTTTTGGCGGCCGGTGTTAATATTACCCGGGCGCCATAGGCCTCCATCGCCAACACGCGCTCGCGCGTAGAGTTATCCGGCATCACCAATGTCATGTTCAGGCCCATAATGCGGGCAATCATGGCCAGCGCTATCCCTGTATTACCACTGGTAGCTTCAATCAATTGATCCCCTCGTTTAATCTCACCCCGGTCCAAGGCACCTTTAATCATGCCGAAAGCCGCCCGATCTTTTACACTGCCACCCGGGTTATTTCCTTCCAACTTTCCCAGGAGCTTTACTTTCTTGTTAACCGGAATGTGCTGTAATTCTACCAATGGCGTATTACCAATCAAGTCTACCAGCTTCATAGGTCAAATTTTTATCAACAGATTTTCAGGATTGCCGGCTTCAGCCTGATAGTATACTTTCGAATAGGGAGCCAGGCTTTTTGTGATCCACACATTGCCGCCAATAATACAATCGTGGCCGATCTCCGTTTCACCTCCCAGGATGGTGGCACCGGAATAGATAACCACATGATCCCCGATGGTCGGGTGGCGTTTTTTTTCAGCATCTTCTTTGTTCACGCTAAGTGCACCCAAGGTAACACCCTGATAAATCTTTACGTGATTCCCAATCACGGTGGTTTCTCCGATGACGATACCGGTTCCATGGTCAATGCAGAAATGAGTTCCAATACGAGCTGCCGGATGAATATCGATACCGGTCTTGCTATGAGCGTGCTCAGTAATGATGCGAGGAATTCCCTGCACACCCAGTTGATGCAACGCATGTGCAAGCCGATAGGCGGCAATTGCATAAAACCCCGGATACGTGCGAATCACCTCATTGCGACTTTTCGCGGCCGGGTCGCCTTCGAACATGGCCGTTACATCCTGCTGCAGAGAATTGAATAAATCGGGCAACGACTGGAAAAATTTATCGGCAACAAAAACTGGGTTACTCCCACCGGGTGCGGGATTATGACGAAGGATACGCTCCAATTCTTTCTGTAATCGTTGAAACAATTCCTCTAATTCCTTTTCACTCAGGTGTGCAAGCTGGGTAAAGTCAGAAAACAAGGCACCTAATAAATCAATAAAGAATTGAGATACTTCGGCCGGAGCCGGACAGGTGGGGCATTGCTGGTGACTGAGGTAGAGTTGACGAATAAAGGCTTTGTCCATGGTATAATAATGTGAAAAGAACGCAATAGGTTCATACTCTATAACGATTCCAACTACAGAAGGGTTTATGTGGAATAGATGGGCTTAGAATCATTTAACGAACTGTTAACAAGGGTCGCTACATTTCCTTCCACGTATGATCGGCTAGTAACTTAACGGCTGCAACAAAACTCTTGTATGGCGTCTTGCCCCGGCCCCACTCCTTCGGACTGATCATCGAGACCAGATGTGAGGCATCATCTTTTTCATAAAGGTAGTAGGTCTGACCAATCACAGGTGCAAAGCTGATCTGCGCATCATATACGATCATCGAGAGTTCCTTCCGCTTTTGAATTTCTTTGGCTTGTATAGCAAGCAATTCTATTTGCTGACGGATCTGCGTAAGCTGCATGTTGGTTTGCTCCTCCATGGCTGAAAGTCCCTGATGCCGAATCACGCCCGCCTCATTCGGCTTAATCACCGCTCCTGAAACCGAAGCTGAATACGGAAGCACACTTAATTGCTTATGATAGATTTCTTCATTGGTGAATTTCTCTCCGGCCTCATTGTAGTGATGATGGGTGACCTTTAAGTATCCTTTGGGAGTGATCTCGTGTGACACCTCCAGCGATGGTCTTTTGTTTTTACTGAAGATGGTCTGAAATGAAAGCGAATTGATAAACTCACTCTTTACGGTATCTCCTATTTCCTGATTGTCAAAATCGTACTCAGCTCCATCCGGTGTTACCAGGTACTGGGAAGAGAACGCCTGGTCTTCCAGCGAGACCCAGTTCATACTGATAGACAACTGCTTACCCGTACCTGCTAATTCAATTCTGAAAATGCCTGACTTGGGGCGGTTGCCGAATTCATAGGCTCCCTTTTCAGGGAATAGTTGCCACGAAGCAAGAAAGTTATATGCATCTACCATAGAGAAACAAACCTCAATAACGCAGATAATCGGGAATTGGTTATACCCTGAACCGTAACCAACTACTTTTTATAATACGTCATGGCTTCCGGAATCCAACTTTCCAGGTCTTTAATCCGGGTTGAGTGCGAAGGGTGTGTCGAGATAAACTCGGGAGGTTCCTGACCACCGGCAAGGGCTGTCATCCGCTCCCAGAATTTAGGCGCGCTGTTAGGATCGTAGCCAGCCATGGCCATAAAGATGAGGCCCATATGGTCGGCTTCCGATTCATGACTTCTGGAAAACTTCAGCATCCCTACATTGGTACCAACACCTACTGCCTGCATAAATATTTGCTGAGTTGCCGATGGATTTTGCCCCATGGCAGCGCCCAGGGTGCTCATTCCAAATTCAGCCAGCAGGCCCTGACTCATACGTTCGGCACCATGATTGGCGATAGCATGAGCCACTTCATGCCCCATAACAACGGCAATGCCAGCTTCATCCTTACAGATCGGTAATATGGCCGAATAAAAAGCCACCTTACCACCGGGCAT
>JBEBJH010000055.1:0-21912 GCA_040079965.1 Cyclobacteriaceae bacterium | reverse complement strand
CACATCAGCTACGTTAGCGCTAACCGGAAGTTTCTCGATATCACCAAAGCGGAATTCAACGTTTTGATAACCCAGTTTCTCGGCATTTGTGCGGGCCTTTTCGATCATCCTTTCAGTGAAGTCAACTCCAATTACCTTTCCGGTGGCACCCGCCACAGCACGTGCTACAAAGGCATCGTTGCCGGCACCGGAACCCAGATCTATAACGACATCGCCTGCTTTTATTTTAGCAAACTCAGTTGGCAGGCCGCAGCCTAATCCCAAATCAGCATCAGCAACATAGCCTGATAACTTTGAATAATCCTCGGCCATAATAGCTTCATCAATGGTGGCACACCCGCATCCACTGCCGCAACAACTGGTCTCATTTTGGTTCTTGCTTTGATCTGCAATTTCACCATACTTCTCTTTAACAATTTGCTTTAGTTCCTCTGTGGTATTCATACTTGTCGGGTTTTAGTTATCGTAATATTGCGATTAAGTTGAGTAAAAAATTTTAGCAGCAGCCTTCGTGTACTTCGTGAAGTAAGTCACCCAGCAGTTTCTTTGCCTTTAATAAAGCTTTTGAGTCAATGCAATAGCAAACTGAAGGGCCTTCAATTTCACCTTTTACAAGGCCGGCTTTCTTCAATTCTTTTAAATGCTGAGAAACGGTAGATTGAGAAAGAGGAAGTTCATCAACTATGTCGCCACATACGCAGGATTTTTGTTCAGAGAGGTATTGCAAAATGGCAATGCGGGCCGGATGACCCAACGCCTTGGCAATCAAGGCGATCTCATTCTGCGTTTTGGTGAATTCTTCGGTCTTTGAAAGTCCCATAGTACAATAATCGTAATATTACGATTAAAGTTTCAGTTTTGACAAGATTTATTTTCCAAAGGGGATTCGCTTCAAGGCCAGCTGGCCATTGCTCATCACTAAAAGCGCATCTTGTAAGTGCCTGATTTCTTCCAGCGGGTTGCCCGGAATGAGTACAAAGTCAGCCTCAAAGCCTTTCTCAACCCGGCCGGTGGTTTTATCAACGCCCAGAAGTTCGGCTGCTAATACCGTTGCTGATTGAATAGCTTCAAAGTTAGTCATACCCATACGAACGAAGTGCGCGCATTCCAGAGAAATCCGGCTTGTTGTGTTCGCTGTGTAACTATTATCTGCGCCCGTTACAATCTTAACTCCAAGTTCGTGCGCTTTCTTAAACACTTTTTCTGCCTGTGGCATCATAAACTTACCACGCAATTCAAGTACAGGTCCCGCGTAATCACCACCGGGTTGAGTGAGGTCTTCCAGGGTAATAAATGTAGGTACCAGATACGTTCCATTTTCCTTCATCAATTTCAGCGTTTCATCTGAAAGGAAGGTACCATGCTCGATACTTTTAGCCCCGGCTAAAACTGCTGCCCGGGATCCTTCGTCTCCATGGGCATGGATCATAACTGGAACATTTCTCTTTCCAGCCTCCTGTACGATTACCTTGATTTGCTGTTCGGTATAAACTTGCTCACGTGGATCGGTATCGGGCCTTCCAGCTCGCTCAGTTCCGCGTGTCTTGATGACTTTGGCTCCGCGATCGATGTTTACATTCACGAGCAACTTCAATTCATCATCTGTCTTTACGCCATTGATCAAAGGTGCCAACCGGGTATCGGCCAGAACGGTCTCTTCCAGATTTGGTGAAACATAGACACCGGCTGCGATTACATCGGGGCCAGCAATTTTTCCGCTTAATGCGAGATTGGCCAGCGCAACATCCTGATATGCTGCAACCCCTGCCGTACGCACTGTTGTTACACCAGTTTCAAGGGCACGTTTGGCAGCAGCCAGGTTATCCAGGTGCGAGTGGGCATCAATCATACCGGGCATCAAATAATAGTTTTGACAGTCAATAACTTCATATCCCGCTGGGATTGTTTCTCCAACTTTACCTATCCGTTCAATTTTTCCGGATTTAACAAACACAATAGCGTTGTTGTAAGTCTTGTTCTCATACCCATTAAAGAGATTTACCTGGGTGAGGGCATAGTTCTTCTGATTTTGCCCAAAACAGAATAAGCTAAAAAATAAAAAAGTGGGTGTAAGGAGGAGTCGCATAAAGAAATATTTTATCACGACTTTAAGTTGTGACCTTTTGTTTGAACTGACAAATAATAGCTGACATTTGCACTGCAAATAAATGCTCCCACTATGATCGCTGTAAAGGGTTATGCTGCCCAAAATCCAAAAGCTCAGTTAGGTCCCTTCAATTTCAGCCGCAGAGAGGTTGGCCTGAATGATGTTCAGATTGAAATTCACTATTGTGGTGTTTGCCACTCTGATTTACACCAGGTGCGCGATGAGTGGGGCGGGTCTATCTACCCAATGGTGCCGGGCCATGAGATCGTTGGCCGCATTACTAAAGTGGGGGCCAACGTAAAGAACTTTAAAGTAGGCGAGCTTGCCGGTATTGGCTGCTTTGTGGACTCGTGTCGTACCTGTGCAAGTTGCAAAGCTGGAAATGAACAATATTGTGAGGTAGGTATGGCGGGTACCTACAATGGATATGAGATGGATAAGAAGACCCCCACGTATGGTGGATACTCGAATTCAATTGTTGTTGACGAAAACTATACACTCCATATATCCGATAAGCTTCCGCTGAAATCAGTTGCGCCCTTGCTTTGTGCAGGTATTACAACCTATTCGCCTTTGCGCCATTGGAAAGTTGGGAAGGGACAAAAAGTAGCTATTGTTGGCCTAGGTGGTCTAGGCCATATGGGGGTGAAGTTTGCAGCTTCGTTTGGTGCTGAAGTAACGGTTCTTAGCCATTCAGATTCTAAAGAGGCAGATGCCAAACGACTGGGTGCACATAATTTTGTGAATACAAAGGATGAAAAAGCTGTAGCGAAGGTTCGCAATCATTTTGATTTTATCCTGGATACAGTTTCTGCCCAGCACGATGTAAACATGTATTTAGGAATGCTGAAAACTGAGGGTACTATGGTGATGGTAGGTGTTCCCCCCGAAGCAGTACCTGTGCACGCGTTCAGTTTGATCCCAAAACGCAAAACGTTGGCGGGCTCTATGATTGGCGGTATTCGCGAAACACAGGAGATGCTGGATTACTGTGCTGCCAATAACATCGTATCGGATATTGAATTGATCAACATCAAAGACATTGAGCAAGCCTATGAGCGCATGGTGAAAGGCGATGTGCGTTATCGGTTTGTGATTGATATGGCAACTTTATAGTTAATGCTGATAGCGAATCCGGATTCCATAGATTCTTTGCCGGGCCTGGGAGGGATTATCCACATTTGTATTTATATCGAAATCTACTCTTATTCTGTATGAGAATAGTTCATTAGAAATGATTTCCAGGCCATTGAAACTGCTAAGTGTTTCAGTGCGGATGGAGGAGCTTGAGCCTGTGGATGACCAGGTATTGATAACTTCGTTGCTACCTGTGGCTAAATTTTTTCTGAATAATGTGGTGGTTAAATTTTGAGATGCATTATCCCAATAATAAATAACTACCTCTTCCAATGTACTTCCCTGGTGAAAATTCAAAGCAGCCAAGATGCTTTCTCCTTCATCATCTCGCCCTGCAGTGACAAAGGAATCGTCAGTTTCAAAAATCACCATCCCATGTTTATCTGCTTTTCCTTCTGGTTTTAACACAGTAAAATCTGCCGGATCCACCGCATAATAGTCTACCGAAGAACCGCTTCCTGTTATGGGTACATTGGAAGCGCTGGTAATTCTCCCTTGTGCATCAACAGTAATTTGTGATACTTGTGTACCTGTGCCATAGGTATTGGGGGTCACACCGGTATTTGTCAATTTCAATGAAGTAATTGCACCATTGCTAATCTTACTCTCAGTAACGGCAAGGTTTGCAAGATCCAATGTTTGAATCGTGCCGTCTTGAATTACTGAGGTTGAAACGGTGTTTGGTCCAAGTGCCAGATTATTTAATGGGCCAGATATCTGACCCGCAGTAGTAACAGCATTTAAATTCACTGATGTGCCATTCGTGATTCCTAATGTGTTTCCAGCAAGAGAAAGATCCTGATTCGTATTGCTTCCCGTCATGGCTGTCCATTGGTTGGCCTGCCAGTAGTAAAAACCTTTTAGGGTATTGTCAAAAACCATAAGTCCATCGTCAGCTGGTGAAACAGGAGCCATCGCCAGGCGCTGCGCAGTGGTAAGTTGTGGAATCAGTAAACCCTGATCATGATTAGGTGGATTTAGTATAAGTATTGCATTGGGACGTTCAACCAGAGTTCCAATAGCAACACTCTTGCTGGTTTGACTTTGTGCATTCAGAGATAAGACCAAGGGTATGATTACACCGCCTATTAATTTACCTGTCATTCTAAATTTAATTGATCTGAAATTTTCTCTCATCGGATTAATTCTTTCAATAAGTAGTCTGAACCCTTGTTTAATTGGGTTTTGATATAGAAAGATTATGCCAAGAGTAAATCTGATAAAATCTTTGTTTCAAATCAGTAAAGTATCCGGGAGGGAAGAAATACCTGCATTCACGCATATGAGCCGGGTATTAGTGTTCTAACTATGTGGAATAAATTCCACAGCTAATTATGGATTTTCTGTTGATTGAGCTTAAAAATTATTGGAATGAAATTTCCTAGAACCCTCAGGTCGCTTGCCTATGAAAGATTGTACCTATGTGTATGTCCTGCGGAATTTATGTCTGCTTTCTTTATTGCATTTACTCTTTACCTTCTTAACGCCAGCCATTGCACAAAACATTAGCAATGGTTCAAATCTTTATATTTCTGGTGGCGTAAATGTTTATACGGGTGGCAATCTGACGAATACCGGATTTTTTCAGAACAATGGTAGTTTTTCTTTATCTGGCGACTGGCTAAATCTTTCTATTTATCAGGGAACAGGTATAGTTTCATTGAATGGCGGCAATCAATTATTTTCTAATAAAGCGCAGCCCTTGGCGCATTTAATTATTGATGGCGGAGGTATTAAGTCAATTCCTGGTAAACTATTTATAACGAACGAAGTCGACTTCTTTAATGGGGTAGTGCTTATTACTGACAACGACACCCTGCTGATGGGAACTAATTGTGCTGTGAAAAATGGATCTGATCTGAGTTATGTTGATGGAGCATTGACTTCTCAAGGAGGTGGCTATAAGTTTTATCCAATAGGTAAAAAGGGAAAGTATTATCCTGTGGAACTTCTGGATATTAAAGGATTTGAGCCAACCGTTGAAGTTGAAGTAGTTGAAAACTTGCCTGCCGTTACCACTTCAATACCTGTTACGATTAGACGGGATATTTATTGGACGCGCAAAACAATTGCCGGGACTTTTGAAAGCTCTCCAATAACACTCGGCCTTAATCTGCAAAGTGAAAATCCATTGCAATTGGTTATTGCTTCAGCAGATGATCTCTTGGATGAATTTTCGGTATCAGAGAATGTTACGATCCGGTCAGATAATGAATTGACGATCATCAGCTCGGTACTACCTATTAACGGTAATTTCTTTGTGTTAGGGGTGTTGCCAGGAGAAGCACCACGTCCGTACTTTTTTAGTACCACACTGTCTCCAAATGCGATGAACCCAGATAACCGATTTGTTAAAGTGTTTGGAGATGCTATTGGTCCCAGTGACTTTTATTTTCAAGTATTTAATCGGTGGGGGCAATCAGTTTATGAAACTCTATCCTTTGCTAGTATGGCCTCACAAGGTTGGGACGGCAGACAAAATGGTAATGTGCTGCCATCGGGTGTTTATCCTTATAGCATTAAATATAAGGAGAGTTCTGGAAAACCGATTCAGCAAACCGGGTTCATAACTATTGTTCAGTAATGAGAAACATTGTTTCCATAGCCGCATTTCTTTTGATTACTGTTCCGTTTGTTGCATTTAGTCAATCCCCGGTTTTCTCTCAGTATTATTCTAGTGGTTTGTATTTGAATCCTGCTTTGGCTGGCCTCGAAAAGGATATCTACCTCGGCATGAATTACCGATCGCAGTGGGGCAATCGAAACTTACCTTTTACAACCTTTCAATTTAGTTACATTCAACCTATTTCACGGAATGGCGCACCTAAAAGGCATTTGGGAGGTCTCGGTTTATCTTTTTTGAATGATGTTGCTGGTTCAAATAAAGAATTTATAACACAAGGTGTTTCACTGGCCCTGGCCCGCAACTTTCACTTAAATCACGAGGGCAATAATATTGTTGCGATAGCCATACAGGCAGGTGCCAGTCAGCAACGTATAAATTATGATGACCTTAGATGGTCATCGCAATATTCAGCTTTTACAGGATACGATCAATCATTGCCTGGAGAGTCAACAGTTACCAATGAACGCGTATTTAATCCTATACTGAATGCAGGGGTTATGTGGTATTATAATCCCCGACCAAAGAATTTATCCTATAAAAGTACATCCATCTTTCACGGAGTTTCGGTTTCAAATATTATTCGTCCTGATGGATTTTACTTAACCAGTAAGGACGCTCTCTCGCTTCTATACAAAATCCATGGTGGATTTACTTCAGCAGTAAGTCGCAAAATAGAACTTTCACCTAACTATCTTGTTCAATGGCAAGATGAACGTATTCAGGTAAACCTGGGTATGTACGTGGGTTATACTATCTCGGGTTCTCGCGATAACTCTTTGTCAGGTATCAAAGCCTTATTGGGTGCATGGTATCGATACCAGGACGCGATTATTATTTCTACAGGATTGAGTACTGCAAATTGGAATCTCGGCTTTAGTTATGATAGTAATGTATTTTCGTTCAGTAAAGCATTTGGGTATGGAAGCGCTTATGAATTATCAATGGCCTATAAAATTGTTAGTAAAAGTGGTTTAAGAAGGTTTTCTTCACCCTTGATCTGATGAGAACGTTTCTCTCTGGATTGTTTGTTCTGAGTTTATGCTTTTCTTTAAGGGCACAGCAGAGTGAGAACCTTAAAGAACAGGCAGATCTATATTTTGAACAAGAACAATATAATCTGGCTATACAGTATTATCTGAAGTTCACTGAACTCACCGATCAAAATCCACAAGTAAATTATCAGTTGGCTGAAAGCTATAGAAAAACATTCTTTTATCAGGATGCTGAGAGACTCTATTTAAAAGTCCATGATCAGGCAGCATCCGGGCTTCCCCTGAGTATGTATTTCCATGGATTAATGCTAAAGCTCAATGGTAAATTTGATGAGTCAATAATTTCTTTCACTATCTTCATTTCCGAAGGTGAAGCGGTAGAAGAATTCAATGATTATGTAGAACAGGCAAGAATTGAGATTGCCGGATGCGAGATGGCCAAAGCTGCTCTTCTGAAAAATAGAGAAGTATATGAGGTAAAATCAGAGATAGTCAATACTTCATTCAATGATTATGCTCCGGCTTTATTGGACAGTGCGACCCTGGTGATAACCAGTGGCAGGGTGGAATCAAAGAATGTGATGATAGATGAACGGTATGGGGAAGCATTCACAGATAATTTCTATTTCGTAAAAAGCGGAGATGCCTGGCAAAATAAAACTAAGGAGATATTCGCAATAACGAATACGCGTTTTAATGATGGAAGCGGCAATTTCAATGGCCAAGGAGATAAATATTATTTTACCGTGTGTGGCAAAGGAGTTTCACGATGCCGGATTTTCATATCAACATTTAAGAATAGCCAATGGACCGAACCTGAACCGCTCAACGACAACATTAATTATACGGATTCGGAAGCTAAGCATCCTGCGGTATCGAAAGGAGGCGATACCTTGCTGTTTGCTTCTAATCGACCAGGAGGCTTTGGAAAGTTTGATATCTGGATGAGTATTAATTCAGGAAACGAAAATTGGGGTCCTGCTATGAACTGCGGAAGTACAATCAATACTAAATTGAATGAGCTAGCCCCTGCATTCACTAACTTCTCGCACGTCTTTTTTTTGGCTTCAGACGGCCACCAGAGTTATGGAGGTTTGGACTTATATATGGTAAAGATGATGTCAGACGGCTCCAGAGGATTGTATAATTTAGATTATCCCTTTAACTCCAGCCGTGACGATTGCTTTGTAAGCTTTTCGCAAAAGAGTATGTACTTCAGTTCTAATCGGGAAGGTGGAGTAGGGGGGTTTGATATTTATTCTGTTGCCATTCCATCCGTAATTTCTTTTATCTCTAAACTTAGTCTCAAGAATAAAAATTCGCGCCAGGACGTAAAGCTTCAGACTCGTTCAGAAAATGTGAATAATCTAACCTTATTAACAGCTCAAAATGAAGATCGAATCGAATATGAAAAGCTTACGTATGCGAAGCGAAAAATTGTTGATAAGTTGGTACTTAATAAACGAAACGGTATAGAAAATCGAATCGAAGACTTTAAAGGATTGTCCCGAGAGGATTACCAGACGTTGCAACGAGTAGCCGACACACAGTATAAAGTCTATGAACTGACAACAAAATTTTCCGATGCTTTTTTGACCAAGGTAAGTGCGCCAGAATATTCGGTACTGCCTTATTCCATTACTGGAATGCTGGTTGATTCCGTGTCTGATAAGGCGCTTAGTGAATTCAAAGTGGTATTAATGGACGAGTCGGGTGAAGTCATCAAGACAACCACAACCAATGAATTGGGAAGGTTTCGATTCACCAATATGACCCCAGGCAGTTACGTCTACCTTCGCATGGAAAGTATACCCGATCAAGTTTTGAATAACGCACGAATCAAGGAATTAAGAGTGCATGGGATTGCCAACCAGAGCAGTTTTAACTTTGAGAATATCTTCTTTGATTTTGATCAGTATGATTTACGTAAAGAAGCAAAAATAATACTAAATGATCTTGCTACGTATCTTAAAAAATACCCGTCTGTGCAAGTAGAAATTTATGGCTATGCGGATGATCAAGGAACAGATAGTTATAATTTAGGGTTGAGTCAGCAACGTGGTCAATCTGTGTTGGATTACCTGGTGATACAGGGAACGGACCAAACCTCGTTAGCTGTAGTGGCAAAAGGCAAGCAAGCAGGTACATATTCTGATCCTGAAACGGAAAGACAATTCAATAGAAGAGTAGAATGCTATCTCTATGTTTCAAATTAAAGCGGAAGTTTAGGGGTGGTGTATAGGCTAATCTCCACTACCAATCATAACAAATCCTCCCCATAGTCTTGGATTTTTGACTTCACTCAGCATTTCTAATTGGGCTTGTTTAAGTGCCTGTCGCGTAGAGAATTCTTTGTTTAAGTAGGAGTAAAATTTAACCATTAGCTCTTTTGTTTCTTCATCGTCTACTTTCCACAGACTTAACATAATATCAGCAGCACCCGCTTGCATAAAGGAACGTTGCAATCCGTAAACCCCTTCGCTGTTTTCAATTTTTCCTAATCCGGTATCGCAGGCGGAGAGTACGACTAACTTAGTTTGAGAAAGATCAAGGTTCATTACTTCATAGGCTGTGATGATTCCATCGTGATCGAATGAAAATTCTTTACCACTAGCAGGTTGGTTACTTGTCGAAAGCACCAGACCAGAATGAAAAAGATGATCATTTCTCGCCAGGTCATTTTTGAATACAAAGTCGGGAGAAAAGAATCCATGAGTAGCTATATGGAGAATCGAAGGTGATTTAATCATATTAAGATTAGCCTCGGTTGCAGCCGGGCCAAGAAACTGAGTTTTTTTTGTTGGGGTAATTTTAAGAACTTTTGAGATACCGCTAACTTCTTCCCCTGTTCCAGGAAGAGGTGCAAACTCTTTAAAGTTAGGATTCCCAAAAAACACAGCTTTAGAAAAATCAATTCCCTTGGTTGGTGTTCGGTTAACAAGTTGACTTGAATTTAGTACGAATGATAAGTCATATTTTTCAAGAATGTATTTTCCGTTACGATCAATCATGGCATTCAAGTTGATTTGATGGAATACACCATCTGCCGAAATGAAAATTTTTCTCTTTCCTTGAAGTTGATCTTCAAGAGGTCTCCAGAATTGCTCGTATGAAATAGTATCATTGAAATCATATCGTACCGTGTTCCTGTAATAGCTTAAATATTGTTTCTCCAGTTGATTACCGTTTTTTAATACGATGAGTTTGGGAACGTCAATGGTTTCCTGTGAGGTAATGAGTGCGGCATAATATATACTGTCTGTAAACCCCACGCTGCTTTTTTTACTAACCCGCTCGGATTCACTATAGAAGATGTCGTATTTTCTAAATCTAATAATTTCAACCAGCGCCTCATCTGATTTTAGGGAGTGTTGTATTTCGGGCCAAGCTACGGGGGCATCAGGGGTTGTACCAGTATGTAGTGCATGTCGAATACTTTTCTCAAGACTATCAAGCTCACTTTCAATTTTAGACACGGATAGTCCCAGGCTTTCAAGTTCGCTCAATGGCATTTGGTAATAATGTCCGAGTTGAGTGCTTTTATCTTTTGCCGCCACAACCAGTAAATTGAGATTAGTATCCCTTTTGTCTTGAACCGTTTGTGTTTGTTTTTTACTAGTAAAAAAACTCAATGATTTGAGAAGTAATTGATTATTAAACATATGAACCAATAATTCAGGATGGGCTTTATTGGATTTAATGGAAATCGTGTTGTAGCGTTCAAAATTTTGTTTCTGTTGTTTATAGAATTGTACTTGCTCTGGTTCGGTAAGGTGAGGAAAAATATACTTTACTTCCCGAACTGCTATAGCCAATGAGCGGTGAAAAAGAGGTAAGGCAAGTTCGGGATTGTTTAAGGCCCAATAGGTTACACCCAGGTTGTCGATAACATCAACAAGTGCCGGAGAGCTGGCCCCATATAGCATCTCCTTGATAAGGAGTACTTTTTCATAATAAATCACCGCTCTCTCATACTCACCCATGAGCGTATAGGTAACGGCAATATTATTCATGAGTGCAGCGGCCCGATCATTTTGTAGAAGATCTCTTTGATCCAAATGATTATAGAGATCGAGAAAGTATTGAAGGGCCAGCACATATTGTCCATTTTGCCGGTAAGCCGATGCAAGATTATTGAGCGTTGTTAAATACGTTGGATCCTTAAAGTCAGAAGCATGTGTAAATCGCTCAAGGGTGATTTCGTATTCCTGAATCGCCTTTTTGATAAATCCTTGCTTCAAGTAAATGCTGGTAATATTGTTTTGAAGAATTAATGATGCCGTAGCGTGATAGCCATGAGTTAAAACACATCGGGTCATTGCTTCATGGTAGTATATGATCGCCTTGTCAAAAACACCCAACTTTTCGTATGTGTAACCCAGCGCACCTGTTATTTCCACTAAAAGGACTTCATCGGTCGATGATGAATTTTTAAGTGTTCGGTATAATTCAAGAAGATTCTTTTCTGCTTTACCATATAAGCCCGCTTCAATATCATTGAGGTTTAACTCAAGTTTAATCTCGGAGGCAATTGCACTTGAGGAGACTGAATTAGTCAATAGATCTTTTTGGAGAAGTACTAATTTCTCTACGGCTTCCTCGTATTTTTTCGCTTTTCTAAGAATTCTTCCTTCGGCTAACCTTAGTTCGTAGTTGTTATGATCATTTGGATAGAAAAAAGCGGTGGACATTGCATGGTTAACAATGTTCAAGGCGAACTCAAATTGATCATTACTCTCATAGAATCGTATCAATGCTGTTACTGTAGATACATAGGCCGCTTTTACATTTCCTCGCAAGGACTCAATAAGGATTTCGTAGAAGATATCTATTGCTTTATCTTCATTTCCTAGCTTCAGTTGAGTAGTGGCTAAGTTGTATTTAGCCAATAATAGGCGAGTATCATCACTTGGATAAAGTTCCTTATGAATCACAAGATTTTTTAACAGATACTCTTCGGCTTTTGGCAGATTGTTCGTCTGTCCATAAGACATGCCGAGATCATTCAGAATGGTGAGGTAGTTTTCATCGTACATTCCCAGATCCAGCAGTGCAATCTGCTCGGCCTGCGTAAAGAGTCTCAGCGATTGTTCTGGGTTCTCTTTCCAGAGAAATTGTGCACTATCATAATACGATTTCCATAATGGAATGGATTGGCTTAAGACTGTCAAGGGAAATGCAATGAAGAGGAATCCTAGATATTTTAGCATGGATAGTCAGAGATTCTATCCACCTTATCATTATGAATGCCAGTTATTTAAGACCAATTCAATCCAGCAGTCGTTTTATTTCTGGGTGAAGTGTAGAATTTAATCTACGATATGACGAGAATTTGGCTTGTTGTCGGTCGAAATAAGACCTGTGGTTCACACAGGCTTACTTTCTCTTCAGAACCTTCTCAACAGCAGTCACAATATTCTCCGAACTTAAGCCATACTTCTTTAAAAGTTGCGTAGGAGTTCCGCTTTCGCCAAACGAATCATTCACAGCTACCATTTCAAGTGGGGCAGGATGGAAGCGCGATAACACCTGGGCTACGCTGTCGCCCAATCCGCCATTGATCTGATGTTCTTCACAGGTAACAACGCATCCGGTTTTTTGAGCAGATGAAAGAATAGCTTCTACATCTAGCGGCTTGATGGTATGAATATTAATAACCTCTGCCGAGATGCCTTTTTCTGCCAACATAGCTTCAGCTTCAATGGCCAACCAAACCATGTGGCCGGTGGCAAAAATTGATACGTGATTTCCTTCAACCAGCTTATCGGCCTTGCCGATGGTAAAGGGCCTGTCGGGGGCCATAAAGATCGGCCAACTGGGGCGACCAAAACGCAGGTAGGCTGGGCCAACGTGGTTTCCTAATGCAATGGTCGCGGCCTTGGTTTGGTTATGGTCGCAGGGCACAATTACTGTCATGCCCGGCAACATTTTCATCATTCCGATATCCTCAAGTATCTGATGTGTAGCACCATCCTCCCCAAGAGTTAAACCTGCATGGGAAGCACAGATCTTAACATTTTTACCGGAGTAAGCGATTGATTGGCGGATTTGATCGTACACCCGACCCGTGGAAAAGTTGGCAAATGTTCCTGTAAAAGGAATCTTGCCGCCTATTGTCATACCGGCCGCCAGGCCCATCATATTTGCCTCGGCAATACCGGTCTGAAAGAACCTTTCGGGAAACTCCTTTTTGAAGGCATCCATCTTTAGCGACCCGGTAAGATCAGCACAAAGTGCCACCACATTTTGGTTGGATTTTCCCAGCTCATGAAGGCCTACGCCAAAGCCTGAGCGGGTGTCTTTCTTTTCGGTGAAAGTGTACTTCGTCATAACAAAAATTTAAGCTGCAAGTTTAGACAATCTGCAGGGAACTTCCTTCGGGTGTTAAAGATTTGTTAAAGGCTGAACTTACATAACCACTTTGCCTCTTGACGCGTAGAAAGCATAAAACTAGTTTCTATGTCGAAGACAGATCGCAAGCTTCTATTTTGGTTTATTGTTCTCCTTGCAATTGCGATTCTTCCCTGGTTTATCTGAAGCAACTCTTTTTTTTTAAGAAAAGCTCATCGAGCTGTTTATACGCTCCAAATATTTTGACATAAATAGTTGAAAAAAAAGTATGTATTTCTTTGAACGTTGAGCAGAAGTCTTCCGTTGCATTAACGTAGCCGCATGGTTACCATGAATGTTCTGAAAACTTCAGAATAGCCGTTCTTAAACTAGTACCTGTATGAATACCGCGGGAAAAGTAATGGTAGGAGTTTTAGCTGGCGCAACAGTGGGATTATTAACAGGAGTTCTCATTGCACCCGACAGCGGAAAGAAAACAAGAGAAAAGTTATTGGGAAAATCAAAAGACCTTAAAAACAAGGTAACAGACTCTTTTGATGATGTCAGAAAGGCTTACAACAAAAAAGTTGAGGCTTTTGCGGGTGAGGGCAAGTCAGGCATTGACTATTTAAAAGATACCCTCAAGGTTTAACTACATAGTTAGGAGATAGATTAAATACACCGCTTATGGCGGTGTATTTTTTTAATGAAAAAGGATACCAAAGCCATTGCTATGTCGATATTTGACAATATCAGATGTAACTAAAACCATGAACAACTTTTCGATCGCACTGGGGACAGATATAGAAAAAACATGGGCCGCGGAGTTAATGGCTTCCTCAGAACCATGGACCACGTTGCATATTACTCTTGACCAATGCCTGAGCGCATGTTCTGATAAGGGTAATAAGGTTTACATCGCGCAAAGTAATGATAATCCTTGCGGAGTACTCGTTATGCAAGACCGGGGTGTGGCGGGCTCCCCCTACATAAAGTCTGTTGCCATTGCACCCAACTTTCGCAGCAATGGAATTGGTAAGTTATTGTTAGACTTTGCTGAAAACCTGTATCGTCCTACTTCGAAACATATTTTCCTTTGCGTTTCTTCTTTTAATCAGCAAGCGCAAAAGTTTTACCTCACGAATGGCTATGAAATGGTAGGTGAGTTTAAAGATTATATTATGGATGGCTATTCCGAACTGCTCATGCATAAACGATTGCGTTGAAGACTAACTCGAAACCCTGGCATTTAGTAGCCCTTTTTAGTGCTACTGCCACGGCAGGCTATATCTGTCGTGTGAATGTTTCTACTGCGGGAGCATTAATGATGGATGAGTTCAACCTTTCACAGATAGACATGGGCCGTCTCTTCAGTTCTTTTCTTTTGGGCTATGCGTTGTTTCAAATTCCTGGTGGTGCGTTGGCTGATCGATTTGGCACTAAAAAGGTTTTGAGTATTGCAGTTTGGCTATGGGTATTCCTCACAGTTTTACAGGCACTCATTGGGTGGAGTAACTGGGAGTTTTCAGTAGCAACCGTGATTATTGTATTTGTGCTGCTCCGTTTCTTATTGGGAATCTCTGCATCACCTACCTATCCCGCTTCTGCGCTGGGTGTTTCTAAGTGGGTACCCACCATTTTTCAAGGCCGTGCTAATGGATTTGTGATCGGTTCAGTTGGCTTAGGTTCAGCTATTGCGCCTCCATTAGTATCAGGTATTATGGTGAACTGGGGTTGGCAGATGGCGCTACTTGTTTCCGCAATTCCAGCATTGGTTATTGCTATTGTATGGCAAAGGGTGAAGGTGCCTACCGAACCGTTGACCAAAAAAATTGAGAAGAAATCATCTTCATCATCCATTAGTAAATTAAAGAATAAAAGTTTTTATCTGCTCTCCGTTAGTTATGGTCTGCAGGGGTATGTAGGCTACATTTTTGTATCGTGGTTTTATCTATATCTCGTGCAGGTTCGTCATTTCAGTTTATTAGGTGGTGCCTGGATGAGTAGTTTGCCATGGGTGCTTTCTATTGTATCCATTCCCTTGGGTGGATACATTTCTGATAAATTAATTGGAAGTCGAATGGGCACTTCGTGGGGTGGTCGAATCGTACCCATGATTGGAATGGGTATGTCTGGTATCTTGATTTCTATTGGTGCCCATACCTCAAGTGCCGTTATTGCTGCGATAACCCTTGCCTTTGCTACTGCTTTTGTCTTGTGCGTGGAAGGGCCTTTCTGGGCTATGATGATTCGTATTGCCGGTGGTCGCAGTGGAACAGCCGGTGGCATCATGAACATGGGCAGTAACCTCGGAGGATTACTTTCACCCATGCTTACTCCATGGATAGCAGTCTACATTGGTTGGGAATATGCCCTACACATTGCAGCGGGTCTTGCTATTATATCAGCTTTGCTTTGGTTAGGCATCAGTCCTGCAAAGGAAACAACCGATTAGTTGCCTAAACTTTTATACTCCTCGCGCAATACTGACTTCTTAAATTTCCCTACGGAAGTCTTGGGGATTTCTTTTACAAACTTAATCACATCCGGTAATTGAAACTTAGCAAACTGGGGAGCAAGGAATGCAAGCAGCTCTGCATCGGTAATTGTTTTTCCTTCCTTCAATACAACACAGGCCATAGGGCGTTCTACCCACTTCTGGCTAGGAATTGCAAATACAGCAGCTTCCGCTACTGCGGGATGTCCCATCAACGAACCTTCCAGGGCGACCGAGCTGATCCACTCACCGCCCGATTTGATTACATCTTTGCTGCGATCTTTGATTTCGATGTAGCCCTTTGCATCAATCGTTACGATGTCACCAGTACGGAACCAACCATCGGTAGTAAATTTATCTTCCTGCTCCGGAGTATTGTAGTACGCGCTGGCAATCCATGGACCCCGCACTTCTAACTCGCCCATGGTGTCTCCATCCCAGGGGATGATTCCATTTTCATTTCTACCTCGGATTTCTACAAACGCTGCGGGCACCCCCTGCTTGGCGCGATACTTATATTGCACTTCTTTGCTTTCCTTTTGAATCTCACTTGAAAGCACACCAATACTACCCAAGGGCGAAGTTTCCGTCATGCCCCACGCATGAAGTATTTTCAATCCATGACGCTCGTCAAAACTTTTAATCATCGAGAGTGGTGCGGCAGAACCACCTACGATCATATGCCGCATGGAACGCAGATTGTATTTTCCCGGATCAGCATCCAATACATTCAAAATACCTAACCAGATAGTAGGTACACCGGCCGTGATCGTTACTTTTTCCTTATCATAAAGTTCTAGCAAACTTATAGGATCGAGATAAGGTCCTGGAAATACAATGGTGCAGCCCAACATGGTGCATGTGAAGGGTAGACCCCAGGCATTCACGTGGAACATGGGTACTACAGGTAAGACAATATCAGCTTCCAATATGGACATTCCTTCTGCATAAGAACACACCATCGAATGCAACACAATGGAGCGATGGGAGTACAAAACACCTTTTGGTTTGCCTGTTGTGCCTGACGTATAACACATGGCCGCGGCCGTGTTTTCATCGCCTTCAAAAGGAACGTAGGTACTTGCATCACCCGTGGCAATAACGTCTTCATAATTTAACATTCCTTCAGGTACTGGCTGACCGGCATTGGGTATGATGATTACATGTTTAACCTTGATCTTGCTCTTGAATTTATCAAATAAGGGAAGCAGTACTTGATCTACGATGATTGCTTTGTCCTCAGCGTGATTGACAATGTATTCGAGATCGTCCGGTGCAAGGCGAAGATTCAACGTATGTAGCACACCCCCAAAGGATGGTATACCAAAATAGATTTCGAGATGTTGATAATGATTCCAGCAGAGCGTAGCCACCCGATCACCTGGCTTAATTCCCAACTTCTGCAAGGCGACACTTAGTTTTTTAGTGCGCAAAGCGAAATCCGTATATGTATACCGGTGCAGCGATTTGTCGGGCTGACGGGTAATGATTTCTTTCTTGCCGTGGAGTGTTTCAGCCCGCCTGAGGAGAGTTGGCAGGGTGAGTTGATAATCCATCATTAAGCCTTTCATAGGTAGAGCATTTATTTTACAGTTGTTTATTCAAATCTCTATTGACCATTGCCGACAGTCTTCGCACTGCTTCTTGCCTGTCGTCTTATATAATGCATGAGTGCATCCACCTGGTCATCGGTTAAATCGGGGAACGAAGGCATTCCCATATTCACTTTCGCACTACCACGAACCACATTGGTAAATGTCATCTTATCAATAGGAATCTTAGATGCGCGCAAATCAGGAGCCATACCGCCACCCACCGCACCGCCACCATGACAGTTGCCACACTTACCGCCAAACACCATCGCACCTTTGTTGGCTTGCTCATTATCAAGGATGAAAGTAGGTTCATCAAGAGGTGTCGGAAAAAATGGTGGTGGAAGTTTTGGCATGTCAGCTGTTCCCTCTAATGAAAGGGCAATTAACCTTCTGGTATGCACCCCATATTCCCACCCGGTTTCTGTACTTGCCAATCCTGCATAACCACCACCCCAACCCACTAGCAAGGCAATGTATTGTTTGCTATTCACTGAATATGAAATGGGAGGAGCAGAAATTCCCAGGCCTACATCAAACGACCACAATGAATCACCCGTGGCCGCATGGTATCCAATGAGTTTGCCATCGGCCCTTCCTTGCAACACCAGGTTACCCGCGGTGGTCAGAGTTCCTGCATTCCAAAATTGCTTTTGAGGAATGGCCCATGCCACTTTTCGTTTCACCGGATCCCAGGCTGTTAAGGAAGAAGGAAATTCACCAGGCTGTGGGGTGGCGCCCAGTTTTACACCGAGTCCACCCTGAAAAGGAATCGAATGCCATGTTGTTAAATCATATCCTTCGTCTGAATAGCTCGCGGCAGTGTGCAGAGTGGGTATGTAAGCCAGACCAGTTTCTGGGTTGTAAGACATAGCATGCCAGCTGTGGGCTCCATAGGGACCTGGCGTGATAGAGGCGGGTGCTGTTTCATATCGTGCACCGGAAATTTCCACAGGCCTGCCTGTTACCGAATCAATATGAGTTGCCCATGAAGTCGCAACATACGGGTCCGCTGAAATCAGCTTGCCCGTTTCGCGATTGATTACATAGAAGAAGCCATTCTTTGGAGCGTGTAACAGTGCTTTGGTTTGTTTCCCTTTAATGTTCAAATCGGCTAATACAATATCCATATTGGAATTATAGTCCCAGCTTTCACCCGGTGTAGTCTGGTAATGCCAGAGATATTTTCCGTCATCAGGATCTAACGCTACTACCGAACAAAGGAATAGATTATCACCACCTTCTGGGCTCCTTATTTTTCTATTCCACGGTGAACCGTTTCCGGTACCGATATACAATTGATCCAACTCTGCGTCATAGGTAAATCCATGCCATGTATTGCCGCCACCGCCATGTTTCCACCACTCACCCGTCCAGGTTTCTGCAGCCATTTTCATGGCATCATTTTCAAATCCATCAGCGGGATTTCCGGGAACGATATAGAAACGCCAGGCAAGTTTTCCAGTGTCCGCATCATAGGCGGTTACATACCCACGTGAGGGGCCATTTTCAGTTCCTCCATTTCCAATGATTACTTTATTTTTAAATGCTTTTGGGGCCCCTGTAATATAAAGTGGTTGATCAGATTCAAATGTGGTGGCACTCCATAATTCCTTCCCGGTCTTTGCATCAATGCCAATCAATCTTCCGTCATAGGTAGCTGCAAATATTTTTCCTTTATAAAATGAAATGCCACGGTTATGAACCCATCCGACTTTGCGTTTATTGGCAATATGCTTACCCACCTCAGGATCATATTCCCACATAAGTTTTCCAGATGTGGCATCAACTGCCCGTACAATATTCATTGTTCCACAGAAGTACAGAACACCATCGATTACCAGGGGTGTTGAGACCAGCCCACGGTCATTGGGTAAATCCAGAAACCAATCAACCTTCAGATTACCGATAGTTGTTGTGTTGATGTTTTTGAGTGGACTAAATCTTCTTTCATTGTGCGTGCGTCCATACGCCAGCCAATTTTCAGTTTGCGATTCATCAGCAATCTCCTGGTCCTCGGCCAGCAATGAATCTTTCGTTGTTTGACAAGAATAAAAAATGTTTGCACCCACGGTCAGCGTAATAATCACAGCCGTGTAAAAGAATTTTCTGTTTAATCTTAATAGTGCCTTCATTGGAGTAGTTATAGGGTAGGAGAGCAGAATCTCATTCAATAATGAATGACCTAATAAAACCTTACTAAGATTAAGATATATTTCTTAGAAAATCAAATAGAGGGGAATTATATCAGACTGCGTTGATTAATTTATGATCTTCTATCAGCAATCTAGACTAAGGAAACAACCTTCCCCGTGCGCACCGACTCATCGCAGGCGAATGCAATCCGTAGACTGTTCACCGCATCCTGCATATGATCAGTTAGATTAATGTTTTCGTTAATTGCTTTTAGGAAATAGCGTTGCTCGCGATTGCACAACTCCTGATGATCGGGTTCGTCCTGAAGATCAATCCAGGTATCTTTTTTAGTAAAGTTGTTCTTGTCATCAATATCCGCGTGGTGATAACGAAGGGATTCTGTCTTCGTGTGGGCTTCGACCGAATCTGATTTGCCGCTGGCTCCGGCATCTTTAGCTACAATGGATACACACCCCTTTGGACCAATCACATCTTTAACAAAGAATGCAGTCTCGCTGATCATCGGGCCCCAACCGGCTTCATACCAACCAACTGAACCATCTTCGAAACGAATTTGAAGTTGACCATAGTTGTAGTTTCCTCCTGGAATATCTTCGGTGAGTCGGGCGCCAATGGCTGATACCTGTAACGGTTTACTGCGAGTCATCTGACACATCACATCAATGTAATGGACCCCACAATCCACGATGGGACTTAAACTCTTCATCAGGTTTCGGTGCACATCCCACATTACCCCATGACTCTGTTGGTTAAGATTCATACGCATCACCAGGGGTTTGCCGAGTTCGTGCGCCAATTGCACGAAGCGCTCCCACGAGGGATGATGACGCAAAATATAGCCAACCACCAGTTTCCTGTTTGCTTTGATGGCAGCAGCTACTACGCGTTCAGCACCAGCCACTGTATCCGCTACGGGCTTTTCAATAAACACATGACATCCTTTTTCAAAGGCCTTGACAGCAAAACCTTCATGTGTATCCGGATAGGTGGAAATACAGACTGCATCAGGTTTCGTTTTCTCAAGTGCTTCTTCATAGCTACTGAATAAATCATAGCCACCACCCAGTTTTTTATTTAACACTTCCTTGCTTTTGCCGGTAGAGACGATTCCACAAATCCGGAAACCGTCCATTGTATGATAGGCCATTGCATGGGAGGCGCCCATATTACCACAGCCTACTACCAGCACGCGCAAAGAATCAGTGTTGCTCATAACGTTACGTTGGATCCTGCGAAATTTAGAAATAATTGTTCAACCTGATTCTGGATCACCAATTATTCTTTCACTCGCGATCTACTGACATCAAGTTGCAAAGCTCCTTGGTAAAACACAAAGGCAGCCATAGCCACCAACAAATGACTAATATCAATGTAGTTGAACCAGGCGTGTAGCGAAATTTGATTCATGAAAACAAGGGCTGCTGCGCTGGCAATCATAACAGCACCCACGATAATCAGGCTCCCGCGGTTACGGGTTTTATAATAGACGTACCCGTGAAAGGGAAGTACTACTCCCAACAAACCATAGCCCGAGTGTAACTCAACCCATTCAAAGTTGAGCGTATAGGAGGTGATGGTCATGACCGTTAATAACTCAATGATGTTTAAAACCAAAAAGAATTTGCCGATGCGGGGATCGATGAGTGGTCGGGCATGTTCAATCGAGGATCGCTCAATGAAGGCTACGGAAAGCATGCTGATGATCCAGCCAGGCAACTTCCAGGCGAAGGAGAATACGTATAAAAATCCATGACCAACCAGACCACCAAAGAGAGTGGCTAGCCCAAGTAAAAGAAAATACATCCTGAAATAAACGAATGTTTTAGCGGAAAGCTTCCACTTCGTTAATTGGTAACATGCATAAAAACACACGGCTGATACAAGAAGATCAGTAAGTGTATTGATGGGTTCATCAATGCGGATGCCAAAAAGTGAAATGGAAGGTTGAGAATAGTTCATTTTGATGAGTGCTCAGGAGGTTCGATTTCTTGGCTTATTGTAAGGTTTATTTTTGCTGCTAAGAAGTTACATGCTGAAATTTTTGCCGTAAGTTACGTGTATAGTAACTGATTTTTGAAAGTAAGAGAGTATTGAAATAAAATTAATCGAGGCTGAGAGGTATCTTTATTGTCGTTATCTTAGATTCAGGGTAGAAATTTGCCAACATGAGTATTTCAACGTACACGCATTTCAATGTTATCCTTGCGCTGCTCACGTTATCCGGCTGCGGTGATAAATACTATCAGATGGAGGATTTTAGTTCGGTAAAAAAAGTGGATACGCACACGCATCCTAATGTTGAAAGCACAGCCATGGCCGAACAAGCCAAGGCTGATAATTTCCTGCTGCTGGCCGTGAATGTGGATGTCCCGGATTATCCTTCTATCAGCGAACAGCAACGGTTGGCGTTGCTTCAGAGAGAAAAATTTCCTGAGCAAGTTGAATACCTGACAGCTTTTACGCTTGTAGACTGG
>JBEBJH010000312.1:0-4326 GCA_040079965.1 Cyclobacteriaceae bacterium | reverse complement strand
TTTGTTTCTATGGTTATTGGCCTTGGGTTAGTATTCTTATTCTTACCGTCTTTCAATGAGTTCACAGACAAGGGTATTCAACTCACAGCAACAAAAATTCTTCAATTGGTTTCAGTTGCACTTGTACTTACCATTGTAGTAGGACTATTAGCCGGTAGTTACCCGTCACTCTTCCTATCTCGTTTCAAGCCCGCGTATGTCTTAAAAGGCGGTTTTACCTCACGTCTTCAGGCTGGCTTTACAAAACCACTTGTGGTAGTGCAATTTGCACTCTCCGCTTTTCTTATTATTAGTTCTCTGATGATGTACCGGCAAATGAGTTTTATTACCACTAAAGATTTGGGATATAATAAAGAGCAAGTGCTGGTAATTCCAACCCAAACCGGGTGGAATGCGGAAGCAAACAAGGTAGTGGAACAATTTCGCACTCGTGCGCTAGCCGATCCCTCTATCATGTCAGTATCGGGTACGAGCAGTTCTTTTAACCAGGGGTACTCGCGTTATGGATTTAAAATCAAAGACGAGCAAAAGTCTGCGTACGTCTATGCCGCGGATGCATTTTATATTCCTACGCTCGACATTGAAATAGTACAAGGCCGTAATTTTGATCCTGCCGTTGCTGCGGATAGCAATGCCGTGATTGTAAACGAGGCGCTCGTGAAAGACATGAAATGGACTGATCCGCTGAATGAGCATTATAACTGGCGCGAAGACACCGTTGGTATCGGTTCGAATGTAATTGGTGTGGTAAAAGACTATCACTTTTTATCGCTGGAACAGAACTTTGAGCCAATGTTTCTTTCGATCGATAATAAAAATGTAGGTCACTTGACCACCATGCTCGTGCGTTTGGGTTCGAATGATCTTACGGGAGGTCTGGAGAAGGTAAAGAGCATCTGGAAAGAACTTTATCCCGACAAACCATTTGATTATTCTTTCCTGGACGAAGATGTTGCCCGGCAATACAAAAGTTATCAACGCTGGATGAGTATCATGGCACTCGCCACCGGCTTTGCAATTTTGATTTCGTGCCTGGGCTTGTTCGGTTTGGCCGGAATCAATGCCGTCAACCGCACCAAAGAGATTGGTATTCGCAAAGTAATGGGAGCGGACCTGAAGACAATTTTCATATTACTCAACAAACAGTTTGTTTGGCTTGCCCTTGTTGCATTTTGTATTGCTTCGCCACTTTCATGGTGGTTTATCACCAAGTGGTATTTAAAGGATTTTACATTTAAGGTTGCCTTGAGCTGGGAATTATTCGCGTTGAGTATGGGAGCTGGATTGCTGTTGGCATTGGTTACCGTAAGTTACCATGCAATTAAGGCAGCCCTGATCAATCCGGCTGAAACGTTGAAGTATGAATAGACTTGCTTTGTGATTTATTGCATGAGCCGGTTCAACATGTTGAACCGGCTTTTTTTGTAATATGGCAGAAATTTCTGTTGCCCATCCGTTTGGGTGTGAAAGACTGACAATGAAAGCGGCTACCGTAAATGAAATAAAGAAAGAACTGGAGGGGCTTGATCCTGAGAGCACACAGGCTTTGTGCCTTCGGTTGGCCAGATTTAAAAAGGATAATAAGGAATTGCTCACCTACTTGTTATTCGAAGCCCATGATGAAGCGGGGTATGTGGAAAGTGTAAAGCGGGAGATCACGGAACAGTTTGAGGAGATTCCCAACCTTACCGTTTACTATGTGAAGAAAAGTTTACGCAGAATCCTAAGGGTGGTAAATAAGCAGATTAAATATTCAGGAGTGCCGGCCACAGAGTTGACCTTGCGGATTCATTTCTGTCAGCAAATTAAGGAGAGTGCTATTCCCATTGATAAAAGTGCAGTGTTAGTAAACCTATTCCAGCAGCAGCTCAAGAAAATTGATCAGGTGCTGGCTAAGCTTCCTGAGGATCTGCGCTTTGATTATCGATCTGAAATTGAAAACCTTACTTTATAGGTATGGCCGAAACACAACCGAACAATCCACTTCATGGAAAAACGCTGGAAATGATTCTACAACATTTAGTTGATCGCTATGGGTGGGAGGAACTGGGCGAGCGCATTACGATCAATTGTTTTATCTATGACCCGAGTATCAAATCAAGTTTAACCTTTTTACGGAAAACCCCATGGGCCCGTAAAAAAGTGGAGGACTTGTATTTAGATTCGCTGGAGTAAATAATCTTCCAACGTAAATCATCGTCCCAGAATCATAGCTATTGATAGCAAGAACAGCAGGGTAAGAATGACATACGCCAGGATAAGGATTGGCAAAAAGTAATTTTTCAAGGAGAAATCATTAAACCTTTTCTGTACTTGAATGTGGCGAATGGTAGCCATAAGTAAAGCAAAGAAGCCAGAAACAAATAGTATAATAGCTATTCTCTTCGGGGTGAGTATTTGGAGAATGGGGTGTTCGCCAGCTTCATGCAGTTTTGATTCCAAAAGTTTGTAGAGCGCAAATCCGAAGATTAACAAATGCGTGCCTGCTTTTGTCCAGGCGATCAGGGTTCGTTCATAGGCAAGCATTAGCTTTTCAACCATCAACTCATCTTTTTCGGCCTTTTTCTTCTTCTTTTCTTCCTTGGCAGGGTCTATTGAGGGTGTGTTTAATGTCTCTTCCATTACGTCCATTTTAAAAGCAAAATACGGATTTATTGCATTTTCCTTGATGAAATTGCTAATTGGTTTTTCCTGATGACATACAGTTGTCACCAAGAGTTAGTTTCTTTACCATCAACCTCTAAACTTGAATTATGAAGCAACCTTTATTTATTACGAATACGATCACGATCCAGGCGTCAATTGAAAAAGTATGGGATGCCTTGGTTAATCCGGAACAGACTAAAAAGTACATGTTCGGGTGCGAAACTGTATCGGATTGGAAACAAGGAAGTGATTTGTTGTGGAGGGGTGAGTATGAGGGAAAAGAAATGGTTTTTGTAAAGGGAACAATTGTAAAGATTGAACCGGGCAGGTATTTGGCTTATACAACGATCGACCCAAACTCAACAATTGACGACACTTCAGAAAACTACCTAACAGTGACATATGAGTTAAAGCCAGAGAAAGGGCAAACAATCTTTACGGTTACTCAGGGTGATTATGCTACAGTCGCTGAAGGCGAAAGAAGGTATGCCGAATCCTACAATGATGGACTAGGTTGGCAACCCATTTTGGAAGCAATCAAAAAACTAGTGGAAGAGAAATAAAATCTTATGGCAGAGATAGACTCGATCAATAAGCAACTTCTACAACGATCTTCAATAAATCTCCTTGCTGAAAGACCGTTTCTTCGTTAATGCCATTAATGGCTGCAGTTAGCTTGGGATTAATCAGGTTGTGGTTTCTGTCACTCACGGTTTTAATCGTTTCGCCTTTATTGGTTTCCACTACCCGGATAACTCGTTTCGTGATTCCTCTTCTTTCACTTTCGGTTATAGAACTAAAACTTTCGAGTTGTGCAGTCACGATCGCTTCGAATCCAGGTGAAGCACCGCCTACAATCCGGTATATCAATCCTCCGTATTCGATCCAAACTGAGGTAAACGTTAGCTGGGTATTGTTACCATGTTGAACAAACGAAACCCGGCTTGAAGTAAGGCCATTGATTTTGTCTGACTTCACTTCTGTAGTTACACCGGTTTTCTTTTTAAAGGCTTCGGCAAATGTAGCAGCGGCTTCGGCCGCGGTCTTGGCTTTCGCTTCCACTTCAAGCATCATCATAGCCGATTGCGTGGTATCGGCAGCAACAACATTGGAGGGTGTATTCTCCCGTGCCCACTTCGCAGGGATTTTAATTTTAAATTTCAGATCCGGATGTATAAACCAATCTCCTTTAAATACCCCTTGGTTGGGATTGGCCCCAACCATAAGACCATCTATCGCTCTCAAAAAATCTTTGTTGTCTTTGAATATTTTATTGGGTTTGGATGCCGTAACCTTGGTTGCTTCTTTGGTTATGCGCTCAACGCGACTCGGTGTGTAGGGATGATCGTTGAAATAGCTAGGCTTTTCCTTCTCCCCGGTAAAAACTTCAATTGATTTTTCGAGCGTGGTCAATATATCGCCCAGGGCCTTGGGTTGATATCCGCTTTTAGCTGAAAGTTGTACGCCAAGCTCATCCGCTTCGTATTCATCTTTACGACTATGCGATGCCATAAGTGCCACGCCCCCTTTACTCAAAGGCGAAAATATTTTAGAAACCCCATTGCCTCCTAAGGCACCGGCAAGCGCTTCGGGTACCTGAAGTATACCAGGTAAAATGGCTTTCTTTTTTTGCTTTATGGAATGTCTGTTATAAGAATGTATAACCTCATGGCCCATCAC
>JBEBJH010000311.1:0-4351 GCA_040079965.1 Cyclobacteriaceae bacterium | reverse complement strand
TGTATAAGAGACAGGACTAAACCCGAACCAAGTTTTACCTGCTCGCCCAGGTTCTTAATTGACAAGGCAAAAATTGTTGGGAACATGATCGACATAAAGAAATAGGTCAGGCTAATTGCTAATACTGCTGATAATCCATTGCCTACCCAACCGTACAACACAAGCACTGTGCTAATGGCGGCATAAATTGTAAGTAGTTTATTTGACGCAACTTTGGTCAGTAACCAGGTTCCTACAAATCGGCCCACCATAAAAAGTACAAACGCAAAGGAAGCGTGGTAGCTGGCAATCTGTGTAGGCGTGGCTGTTTCAGAAATGCGATACAACCACTGAACAATTTCGAGATGTGAGTCTTTGGCAAAGTGCAGTTTCAGATCAACGAAGTACCCCCAGATGGAAGCTTGTGCACCCACATAGAAGAATTGAGCAATCACGCCAAAAATCAAATGCCTGTGGCGGGTAATCCCTTTGAATGAAGCACCCTTTTCTTCGGGTGAAGAAATCTCGGGCATTTTAGTGATGGCAAATAAAATGGCTACGAGTAGAACAATACCCGCAATAGCTAGGTAAGGTACTTGCACGGATTGCGCTTCGGCAATGCGAATCGCTTCCGCTTCGGCAACAGGCATAGCGGCCAGCGACTCATTGGTGTTTTCGGTAGCCGAAAAAATAAACAGACTTCCTACCACAGGCCCAAGGATTACACCTAATCCATTAAACGATTGAGAAAAGTTGATTCGGCTATCCGATGATTTAGGATCACCAAGTACAGTTACATACGGATTCGCTGCGGTTTCTAAAAAAGCAAGACCACAGGCAATAACAAACAATGCAAACAGGAAGAAGCCATACACGCGCATCTCTGCAGCCGGATAGAATAGGAAAGCACCCCCTGCATATAAAAACAGTCCGATCAAAATCCCTTTTTTATACCCGATACGATTCATTAAGAAGGCGGCGGGCAAGGCCATTACAAAATATCCGATGTAGAAAGCAGAATCAACAATTCCTGCTTGCGCGCGATTGAGATTCAGGGCAGTTTGAAAATGTTTGATGAGGGTTCCATTCATGCTGTTGGCAATGCCCCATAAAAAGAAGAGGCTGGTTACTAAGCTGAAAGGTAGCAGGTAAGATGTATTGGGGTCGTATTGAAAATCTGACTTGCTGGAGGAAGGTAGAGCCATAGTATTAATTCGGATTAACTGATTGCACGATCGAGATGAGTATAACCACCGTCAACAAAAAACCATTGCCCGGTAGTATGACTAGAGCGGTCGGAGAGAAGAAATAAAACGGCATCGGCAATTTCTTCTGGTTTTGTAAGACGATGTTCTAATGGTATCTTTTTTGAAACAGATTTTAACTTTTCCTGGTGATCTGCAAAACTCTTAAGCCAGGATTCATAAAGTGGAGTAGAAACTTCTGCGGGGATAACGGCATTCACCCGGATCGAATAGGGTAGAAGTTCTACTGCCCATTCGCGCGTAAGCGAAAGAATGGCGCCTTTGGCAGCCACATAGCCTGATGTATTTCCCTGGCCGGTCACTGAAGTCTTGGAACCAATGTTGACGATCGTGCCTTTGTGTTTTTTAAGATGGGGCAATGCATAGTGGGCCATAAAATAAAAATGACCGGCATTGTTGGTAAGCGATTTAATAAATTTCTCTGGAGTTCCGCCCTCCAGTCCGATGTTATCGTTGGCTCCGGCATTATTGACAAGTCCATCGATCTGGCCGAACTCAGCTATGATTTCTGCAACCACTTCCTGACACGCGTTTGGAGTGCTTAGGTCTGCGTTGAAGAACTTCCCTTTTTGACTGCTATCGGGTAACGTCTTGATTGCTTCAGCACTCTTGTCAACAATAGCAACCTTCGCGCCTTCTTCAGTCAGTGCTCGTACGATAGCCTTACCAATTCCACGGGCACCACCCGTTACGATGTAGACTTTATCTTTAAGATGAAGATCCATTTCTAAAGATTGTAAAATCTTATGGCATTTTCACCCATTATTTTATCTATTTCTGAAGCGGAAAAAGTGTGCAGATAATCTTCAACGATGTGCAACTGTTTTTTATAGGAGGCCGCCAGCAAACACACGGGCCAATCAGAACCATACATTACACGGGAGGTTCCAAAGTTTTGAATAATGAAATCCAGATAAGGTTTGAAATCATCATTTGTCCACCGGTCCCAGTTGGCTTCGGTCACCATCCCGGAGAGTTTGCAAAACACATTTGAATGAGATGCCAGTTCTTTTATCGGGACTGACCAGCTATTGAATTCTTTTTCTCTGATAATGGGTTTGGCAAGGTGATCAACCACAAACTTTTGGTCAGGATGTTGGCTCACCAACCAGATCGCATCCTGAATCTGGTGTGGATAAATCAAAATATCATAGGTCAGGTTAAAATGTTTCAGAGCTCCAATACCTTTTGAAAACTCTTTGCCCCGCATAAAGCCAATGGGTTCACCTTGCACAATGTGTCTGAACCCTTTTAGCTTTTTGAAACCCGAATAGTATTCGAGTCGCTGATCGAGTTCCGTTGATCGCAGATCCACCCAACCTACCACACCTTTAATAAAATCATTTTTAGAAGCCAGTTCGAGCAGAAACTGAGTTTCAGTTTCCGATTGATCAGCCTGAACTGAAACACTGCCGTCAATAGTGTTCTCCATTAAAACAGGAGCAAGATCGTGTGGCAGAAAGTCGCGTTGAATGACTTTCATTTGATCGGTTATCCAGCCATCCCGGATGGGATTGTATTTCCAAAAATGCTGATGCGAGTCAATTCTGATAGCCGGATGCCGGACACTGGATTCCTGATCCATTTTGGACTCTGGCATAGGATCTAGGCAACCACTTGTCGTTGTTCACCCAGGCCTTCAATTCCCAACTCAACTACATCCCCTTTTTTCAAATAGACAGGCGGGTTAAACCCGTGACCAACTCCGGATGGGGTGCCAGTAGAAATAACATCCCCTGGGAGCAAGGTCATAAATTGGCTGATGTAACTGATTAGAAAGGGAACTTCAAAAATCATGTCGTCAGAATTATTGTCCTGCATCATTTTGCCGTTTACCTTAAGCCACATGTGCAAATCGTTAAAATCCTTAACGTCATCTTTGGTAACTAAGTAAGGACCCATAGGGGCAAAGGTATCACAGCCTTTGCCTTTGGTCCACTGACCATTTCGTTCAAGTTGAAATTCGCGCTCGCTGTAATCATTATGTAAGCAGAACCCAGCCACATAGTCCATCGCATCTTTTTCTTCCACGTAAGTGGTTTTTTTTCCTACCACTACGGCAAGTTCAACTTCCCAGTCGGTCTTCTTACTGTTTCTGGGAATAATGACTCCATCATTAGGCCCTGTTAACGCTGATGTTGATTTAAAAAAAATAATGGGCTCAGGCGGCAGCGGCATTTTAGATTCGAAGGCGTGCTTGGTATAGTTAAGACCCACGCAAATAATTTTTGAAGGTCTTTGAAAGCAAGGTCCAAGCCGTGTGCCCTCTTTTACCAAGGGAAGACTCTTATTTTGATTGAGCCATTTCTTTAACCGGTTCAATCCATCCTTTTCAAAAAATGCCTCACCATAATCTTCGCCAAAGGCAGAGGCATCATACATCTTACCTTGAATAACAACACCTGGCTTTTCAGTACCCGGTTCACCAAATCTAAAGAGTTTCATGTCTTAACTGTTTAATCGTATAAATCCACCATCAATAGGATAATCGGTACCTGTAACAAAGGAGGCCTCATCAGAGCAAAGGTATAGTGCCAGAGAAGCAATCTCTTCTGGTTTGGCCATGCGGCCGATCGGTTGTGTCTTTGATAATTTTTCAAACATTTCTTTTTCTCTTCCGGGATAGTTGGCTTTCAGAAACCCATCCACAAAAGGAGTATGTACCCGGCCCGGGGAAATACAATTGCACCGGATACCCTCATTAATATAATCTTTAGCTACAGACAATGTCATGGAGAGAACCGCCCCTTTCGTCATAGAATAGGCAAAGCGTTCATGTAACCCAAGTCCGGCTGCAACTGAGGCCAGGTTCAGGATCACACCTTGTTTTTGTTTTTTCATGTGTGGAATTGCCCCGAGCATTGCATTGTAAACACCTTTTATATTTACCTGATAGAGCCGGTCTATGTCGGCCTCCGTGGTGGTATCTAGTTTACCGATGTGTGAGATGCCGGCACTATTTACCAGGATATCTACATGACCAAACTCTACTGCAATCTGATTTAGAACCTGAACTACTTCTGCCTGAACCGATACATTGCAGGGGTAGGCTTTCGCTAGCTTATTAGCATCATTGAATTCTTTAGCTGCCTCGCCGGCAGCATTCC
>JBEBJH010000054.1:0-22036 GCA_040079965.1 Cyclobacteriaceae bacterium | reverse complement strand
GGATGCCTTTGTTTGCACTAAATAGAACTTCAATAGAATCTGATCCTTTTGGTCCGGGGGCAAGAGTTGAATGTTCAATAGCAAGAGAAGCATCAGGTATTCCCAATTCTTTAAGCAGTTGAGTAAGTTGTTTGGTTAGGGGAGCAAATGTTTTTTGTCGCGACTTACTGAGATCAGCAGCTGCCTGGTTAAGACTTTTGTCAGCTTTGGTCAAGGTATCTTTTGCGCGGGCCAGTAATTCGTCAAGGTTATTGGTCTTGTCTGCTTTTAATTGAAGCGAGTCACGCAGTTCAATCAATTGCGCAATGTCTTGCAGCCGGTGTTTTTGCTGGAGTTGATAAAGGATGCTAACCCGATCTTTTATTTCTTCGGTGCGTTGCGGATCAAACTCAATTTTTTCTTCGGCTTGTTCAATCTCCTGTAAAATATCATCCAGTTCAATGCGCGCACTTTCTAAACGTTGCAGAAGATGATTATAGTCGGGCGAGTAAGAAGCAATGGAGTGTAATTGATTGCGCACGGCAGACAAAACGGAACTCACTGAATTATCCGATCGCTCTACTTGTTGAATGATGGCGTTAAACTGGGTTTTGATCTCTTCCGCATGTTCAAGAATCTTAAGATCGGATTCAAGTTTCTCAAGTTCGCCTTCTTTGAGATCAGCTTTTACCAGTTCATCTAATTGAAACGAAATGAAATCGGATTCTTTCTTTAGTGCAATTGACTCTTCCTTTAATTCATTATAAGCCTGTTGGGCTTTAATAAAGTTTTTCCAATGTTGTGAATAGATTTCCCGCAAGCTATGGTTGAAAGCAAAGGAATCAATCAGGTTAAGTTGAAAAGATTTTGTTCCCAACTCAAGTGTTTCATGTTGCGAGTGGATATCCATTAACCGCGAACCAATTTTTCGCATGACTTCGAGCGTAACGGGTGTATCATTAATGAATGCCCTGCTTTTTCCTGTCGGACTTATTTCCCTTCGGATAACGGTTTGATTTTCATAGTCCAGGTTTTCGGATTCGAACAGTGCGTTAAGAGAGTAAGCCGAGATATCAAAGACCCCTTCCGTTACGCACTTTTCATTTTCATCCCACAGCGTTTTACTATCAGCCCGGTTTCCTAACAACAAACCGATGGCGCCTAACATGATTGATTTTCCGGCACCGGTTTCACCTGTAATCACATTAAGCCTGGCCGAAGGGTTAAACTCCAGGTGTTTGATCAGTGCATAATTCTTTATCGTGAGATGAGTGAGCATCCGGTTCTCTGCTATGAACCTGTAAATTAATTACTGGGCCCTTAGAAACTAACTAGTTGGAAATGATTTTTTGATAAATATTCCGTTTCGGATCGATGGAAGTAAGGATATCGTATGCTTCTCTTCGTACCTGTAAACTTCCTTCCGAGAAAATATTAACCAGTTCAGTAGCCTTGGCATCTAAAAAGGTGATAACAAAAATGGAATTGGGATATACTAACCAGACTTTTTTTAAATTTTTCAAAACTTCCAATATGATATCCCGACTTTGATCAGGTGTTTTATCAAAGGTGTCAAGGGCAAGCCGGTGGTAGCGATACGTATTTTTTCTTAGTTCCACCATCTGAGGATTGTTCAGGTTTTCAAGCAGTGCATACCGATTTCGATTGTTGCCCAGCGCAGCCCAGCCGGCACGGTTAGCAGGTTGCGCATTATTGACCACAATCAATGCCTTCTGAATATAAGCACTTCCGCCTTGTTCACTGAAAGAATCATAGTCCTGCGCCAACACCACATAGGCATAGAATGCGAGCATCGAAGTCAGGTTGCTGATAAACGTATTGTCATTGTATTCGAGGGGCAAAGATTCTATGTATTCAAACTCCCACTCGCGATCGGCAAAATTAAACAACACGGTTTCATAGTTACTGTTATACACGGGCCGGGCTGCAGTGATCTGCGCGCTCGCTTCGAAGTTGCCAATCGATGGCATTTTGCTGATGTTAAGAAAAAGCGTGCAGTTTATTTTTTCGTAATTCTTATAGGAGTCGTTCGACCATTTTCGTGAATTTAAAAAATTAGCAAACGCACGTTCCATATCCTTAAATACAGCCCGGTCAGTGGTTTGGATTTGGTCTGCGTTTACGCTCACTTTAAAGTTGAGTTCTTGTGTGAACCCAAGTGTTTGGATGAAAAGAAGGCAAGTAAGAATCCAGATTTTAGGCATGAGTATGATCTATAATCGCTCTAACGATATCCCGGGCTATTTCTTTTTTAGATTTGAGATTAAATTCCTGCACGTGCTTACGGCTGTCGATCAGCGTGATTTTGTTTGTGTCATGACCAAAACCAGCTCCTGGGTCCTGAAGGGAATTTAAAACGATAAGATCAAATCTTTTCGCAAGCAGTTTTTTCTCTGCGTTGGCGCGTTCATTTTCTGTCTCCAAAGCAAAGCCAACAACAACCTGACCATTCTTTTTCAATTTGCCCAACTCAGCTGCAATGTCTCTTGTATTTACCAGTTCGATAGTCAGCGGCTGGTCTGTTTTCTTGATTTTTTGTTCCGCCTGATTAGCCGGTTTATAATCCGCTACAGCAGCTGAAAGTACGGTTATATCTGCTGCAGAAAATCGTGAAACACAAGCCTGATACATTTCTTCGGCCGAAGTAACGGGTACCACCTCTATTCCAGTATTGAATGCTTTAACATTTGTTGGCCCTGATACCACGGTTACTTTTGCGCCCTGAAGGGCTAATTCTTCCGCAATAGCAAAACCCATCTTTCCGGTGGAGTGGTTTCCGATAAAACGAACGGGGTCAATTGCCTCGTGTGTTGGGCCGGCAGTCACAAGGGCACTTTTTCCAGCAAGAGGTCCAGTAGAAAAGAACTGATTTAAATGATTCACAATCTCTTCCGGCTCCGCCATCCGGCCGGTACCAACTAGTCCACTGGCCAATTCTCCATGAGTGGGATTGATCTGATGATTTCCCCAGGTTAAAAGCTTTTCAATATTATTTTTTGTTGAAGGATGCAGAAGCATATCCAGATCCATAGCGGGAGCAAAAAACACCGGGCATCGGGCTGAGAGATATACAGCCATTAAAAGATTGTCGCAGATTCCACTGGTCATCTTGGCTAGCGTGTTGGCGGTAGCGGGCGCAATCACCATCGCATCTGCCCACAGGCCTAACTCAACATGGTTATTCCATTGCCCGGTTTCGTCTTTACTGAAAGTTGTTAAGACAGGGTTCTTCGAAAGTGTGGCAAGCGTAAGGGGAGTAATAAATTCATGGGCGGAAGGGGTCATTACTACCTTTACTTCGACTCCACTTTTTACTAACAAGCGGGTAAGAATAGCTGCTTTGTAAGCAGCAATACTGCCACTTACTCCCAGCAGGATTTTCTTCCCCGAAAGCATCCTTACTCAGGTTTTGCTTCAGGCTCGGTTGCTGAACGAAGACGATAGTTAAGCTTGCCTTCCAAAAACTCTTCTATAGCGGTGGAGGTAGGCTTGGGCATGCGCTCGTAGTAGCGGGAAATTTCGATCTGCTCACGGTTTTCAAAAACTTCTTCAAGGTTGTCAACGGTAGTTGCAAACTCAGCCAATTTGTTGTTCAATTCTTCTTTGAGATTGACAGCAATCTGACGGGCACGCTTTGATATCACCACAACAGATTCATAAAGATTTCCTGTTGGAGCTGCTATCTTGTCTACATCGCGGGTTACAATGGATGGTTGAATGGCCATAATTTTAAACTTTATTGGGTTTTAACTTATTTACTTTAGCAAGGCTTTCTGAATAATAGCGTTCTGCTTGTTTTAGGAACTGACTGTCGGGAAAATTATCCACAAGCTCTTTATAAAATTCAATAGTGGTTGTATAACGTTCTAACTGTTTACTAGGAACACTGATATTTGCGTACTCAAATTCAGCTTCAACTTTAAGATAAGCAGCTTCTTCAAGATATTTTGAATCTGGAAAGTTTTCCTTGAAATTATCAAAAGCCTCAACGGCTGCACGGTACATTCTTAACTTGATGTATTGACGGGCATTTTCAAATCCCTTTTTTTCAAGCTTCTCCTGACTAACCGTAATTACTTCTACCGCCTGGTTCATAAACTTGCTGCCCGGATAACGATTCAAAAAGGTCTGCATGGCATTCATGGCTTCAATACTGCTGCCTTGATCCTTTTTATAGTCAGGGGACGATGCATAGAGTGAGTAGGCATACATAAAATAAGCTTCTTCAGCCATGGAACTGCGCCCATAGGTTTCATAAAAAGTCTTAAACTGGTCAGAGGCCAGCAAATATAATTTCTCATTATACTGGCAATAAGCAAGGTTAAATTCCACCTTTTCTCCCTCTGGCAATCCACGTACTATAGGTAAAATCTGTTCAAATAAGATGGATGAACGATAGTAATCCTTCTTGGCGTAATAGTTTAGTCCTGCCTCATATTTTACACGCCAGTCTTCACTTTTTTCAATTTGCCTGAATTTGCTGCAAGAAATCGAGATCAGAAGAATTAGTATGCTTAAAGTACCCCTTTGATAAAACCTCATACTCCCACCAATAAAGTGTCCTAAATTTCCTAAAATCAAGGGTTCTGTTGTGTTTAAGCCTGCAAATATACGACAGGGGGTTAAAATAGCAATTTGAGCTTTGAGGCCATTAACGCATGGGAGGAGGCCTTATTTTCTAACGATAAGCTTCCGGGTTAGAACCCCGTTGTTATCCAGGTATAAGGTGTAGAAATAGATTCCTGAAGTAAAATCATCCGTCTGAAGTTTTATGCGGGTTTCCGAGGTAGGCAGATCAATTTCATTCAACTGCTTACCCAGAATGTTGTGCATGACAAGTTTCGCCTTCACGTTTTCATCGTGAATCCGATATTCAATAAAGGCTTGATCTTGCACAGGGTTAGGATAAACATCCTGAATAGTAATCTCCTTGGATTGAAATAATATTGGCTTTTCAACTTTTTCTCGAATGGTTATGGCAACAGAGTATTCTTCGATTTCCTGGGGACTGCCTTTGGGAAATACCTGAAACCTGAGTGAGTTCTGACTGGTAAGCATTCCCCCCTCCACCACATATACCAATTGTTGAAGGGTTTCCCCTGGCTCAACGCGCTTTGAGAACTCATTAATTGCCGATTCCAGGCAATTTTTATCAAAGCAGAAATACCCTTTTTGCGTTGAACTTAACTCACCATGAACCTTTCTGATAATGTAAAATTGTGGCTTTTCAGAGTTATTTCTAATTTTTAATGGGATTCTGAGGATTTCACCAATGGTGCCCTGAAAGTTATCCTGCTTATCGAGGAGGTCGAAACTTTGCGTCAGTCCTGGAAGGCTGATGATGAGCATAAATATGGCAACAACCCAGGGTTTCATAACAGGACGCACTAATTCAACTGAAAAGATATTACAAAATGATTTTTTTACCTACCGAAACAGAAAAAAATTCTAAGAATTCACAATTTTCGGTATTCTCTATCGTTGTTGGCCGGTTTTTACAACTTCAGCTTTGGTTGGGCGGTATTTTTCCTTCCAATCAAAGCCTTTCAATTTTTTATCGGCTTCTTTTAATTCCTGAGGTGGAATGAACGAGGCGTCCGGTTTTACATAGGCGCTTACATTATTTACTTTGCCTTCAACAAAGTTGATACGCATGTTGCTGCAGATCATTTTATTCATGCCTGTGGTGTAGGTGACTTTGTATTTCTTGCCCTCGGTTTCAACGTCCTTCTCCTGCAGGGCATAATAGATACTCTCCCCGTTTCCTTGTACGGTCACATAACTTATTGCGCTGCCATCGAAAATAACAACCATTCTCCGCCCCTTAATTTGATTGAAGTTCTGGAGTGAGTCTTGCGAGGCAACAAACGAGTTGGCGATCATATACATCTTGTCGATATTCTTATTTTTTAACTGAATCCATATGGAATCAGCTGTGATCTGGTTTTCATCACTCCATAAAATTGGGTTTGTATAAAAATGTATGGTCGAGTCAGAAGAGGCATAAACCAGCGAGTCGGCCACGCCTTGTAAATCAGTCTTGTAAATCTTTACATGGTTATAAGCCAAAAGCCGTTTCTTCCGGGGATCCTTACTTTCAATGGATACGAGAGTATCAGCTCCAATAAACAACGTGTCAAGGTCATCCCCGATTTTGGCAACGTAAGCATTTCCATACACTTTGGAGATGCCGCGTTTCTTATCGTAGAAACTATTGTCTCCAAAGATGAGCATGTTCTCCTCCTTGGAAGTCATCACTACTTTTCCCTTGGCCCTATACATTTTGCGAGCCTCGTCAATGTCGTATTCGTTGCCTTTGATTTTATACTCTGGGGTCTCGATCTGGCCCTGCTTAAGCGTAGAGTATTTTTGATTCGTATTATAGAAACCATTCTTGTAGACTGCAGTGGCGCCTTCTTTATCCGTTACGGTTGTCAGATCGCGGAAATATATAATCTTGGCTTTTGAATCGTATTGAAGGGTATCCGATTTCATAGTATAGTCAGGGTTAACCCCAACTACATCAGTTTTGAAAGATGCCAGGTTAGTTCCGATATCATAATACCCTTTTTTGCTGGTAAGAACATTTGTGGTATCCACCAGTTTACCGCCATTGAAATACCGGGCTTCATTTTTGGGTCGATCGTAATCCAGAAAATCGGTGTAAAGTGTTGCAATCCCCAGTTTGGTGAATACAACATTCTTTCTGAGATAGGCAATTTTTTTGGTGCCATCATATGACAAGCCACGAGAGGTTACATCCACCGAATCACCTTCCGTGATGTGGATTTTTCCAAATGCTTCGACCCGGTTTTCAGTTTTAAAAAAGTGCGCAGAATCACAGTAGATGGTAGTCTTATTCTGGACGAACACGACATTTCCAATCACCCGGTCAAATCGCTTTCCATCCTTGATGCCGCCTATCAGGTTGTCTGCCTTTTTAAGCTTTACCCTCTTCTGGGCAACCGCAGCTGAGCCAATCACTATCAACAGAATTATAAAAGTAAAGCGTAGCATGACGGGGCTCAAAAATAGATAAAAGTTATCTTTGAAACGGTGAAAGATAAATTTCTTAAACATCTTGAGGGACTTGGACTGCAGCCCGCTGGCGATAAGCTGTTGCTGGCAGTAAGCGGAGGACTCGATTCGATGGTTATGTTGCATCTGTTTCAAGCTTGCGGATTTTCGGTGGGCGTGGCGCATGTAAACTTTCAATTACGAGGTGCGGAATCCGAGGGCGATGAGCAGTTTGTAGATAATTGGTGCGCAGTACACAACATTCCTTTTTTCGTGCAACGCTTTCAGACCAACAATTATGCCATGGAAAGGAAGCTATCCATTCAAATGGCTGCCCGCGAACTTCGCTATGCATGGTTTGATGAGTTACTTAAAAAAGAGGGATTTCGGTATGTGGCAACGGCCCACCATTTGAACGACTCCCTTGAAACGGTTTTAATTAACCTGGCGCGAGGAACCGGAATTGAAGGAATGGTTGGGATTCCAGTAAAGAGTGGAAGCAGGATTCGTCCACTTTTATTTGCAACAAAATCAGAAATAGAAAATTATGCTGCCGAGGAGGGTATTGCGTGGCGCGAAGACAGTAGCAATCTTACAGACGACTATCAACGCAATTTTATCCGACATCAGATTATTCCCGCATTGAAAAAGGTCAATCCCGCACTTGATGATACGTTCAAAGAAACGGTTTCTAAAATTCGAGGCGAGTTAGCGCTTCTTCAACATGATCTGGCAGAATGGAAAAAGGAATATTGGGTGCAAGACGGTGAAATTATCCGTATCAACAAGAATGGCTTATCACCTGAAGAAGGCGTAGCACGCCTTTGGCACAGCATCAAACCCTTGGGTTTTAGTTATACACACTGTGAAGATATTCTTCGGGCACTCCATGGCCAATCCGGAAAACAATTTTTGACGACTACTCATAAACTGGTTGTAGATCGTGACTTTCTGGTGATAACGCCCGGGAAGGATATTCCGGAGGATGTAGTCATTGAGCCGAAGCAGGAAAGAGCCGTTCTGGGCTCTTATGAAATGCGGATTCGAACTACGCATGACCTAAATCCTTCTGCCGATCCGGGCATTGCCCTGTTAGATGCAGATAAATTGAAATTTCCACTGATCTGGAGAAAATGGAAGGCGGGTGATTACTTTTTTCCATTTGGCATGGCACACCGGAAGAAAATCAGTGATTTTTTGGTTGATAGTAAGATTTCACTTGGCGAGAAGGATTCGGTGACCGTGCTGGAGTCAGGAGACGAGATTGTGTGGATAGTAGGGCACCGCATCGATAACCGTTATAAACTTACCCCGGAAACCGGGAATGCCTTATCACTTTCCATTCATCCATATTTATCCCAATAGCTTTTTCTTTTGAATCCCCGAATGATAAATTGCGACCCGATTTGACAGACTTAATCTTTTAATATTATGAAAATAACTGTAGTTGGTGCCGGAAACGTAGGTGCCACTTGTGCTGATGTATTGGCTTACAAGGAACTTGCAAATGAAATTGTGTTAGTAGATATCCGGGAAGGTTTTGCCGAAGGCAAAGCACTTGATATCTGGCAAAAGGCTCCGATTGATTTATACGATAGTCGCACCATTGGCTCTACCAATGATTATGCGAAGACAGCCAACTCAGAAGTAGTGGTGATTACTTCCGGGTTGCCGCGTAAACCCGGTATGACACGCGATGATTTGATTACTACCAATGCCGGGATTGTAAAATCAGTTACTGAAAATGTAGTGAAGCATTCTCCAAATGCTATCATTATTGTAGTTTCCAATCCACTGGACGTAATGACGTATCAGGCTCACATCACCTCTAAATTGCCGCGTACAAAAGTAATGGGCATGGCCGGTATTCTGGACACTGCTCGCTACCGTGCCTTTTTAGCGGAAGCATTGAATGTGTCGCCAAAAGATATTCAGGCTATGTTGCTGGGTGGTCATGGCGATACTATGGTTCCGCTGCCACGATATACTACTGTCGCTGGTATTCCGGTAACAGAACTTATTTCGAAGGATAAATTAGATGCCATCATTGAACGTACAAAGGTGGGCGGTGGCGAGTTGGTGAAATTGATGGGAACATCGGCCTGGTATGCACCAGGATCTGCAGCAGCGCAAATGGTTGAGTCAATTGTAAAAGATCAAAGAAGAATTTTACCAGTGTGTATGCAGTTGGACGGTGAATATGGGATCAAGGACTGCTACCTGGGTGTACCTGTGATACTTGGTAAAAATGGTATAGAGAAAGTAATTGAACTTGATTTGAACGATAAGGAAAAGACCTTACTCGAAACCAGTCGTAAGCATGTGAAAGAGGTTATGGAAGTGCTTGATAAGTTAGGAAAGTAAAAAAAGTTTAAAGTAGAAAGTCTAAAGCTGGGTTAGGAGCCCGGCTTTTTTTGTTTATACCCGATGTATAGTATCTCGTTGCGTACTAAACCATTTCTCTGCGCTTTATCTTCACCGAGTTCGAAGGCAAACCGGTTGGCTTCTGCTTTCAAACCACTTCGTTCAATTCGCTTCGGATAATCTTTTCCAAACATGCGCACATGATCACTCTGACCAAAGGCTTTTTCACGTTCGCGTGGGTCTGTTATAGATTTGTCTTCAAACGTAATATCCTGTACGGGCGAGAAAAAAGGTACTTGCATAATCGCCCAGCCACCCGGTTTTAGCACCCGGTGAATTTCACTCATCGCCTTGATGTCATCCACAACGTGTTCCAAAACATGGTTGCAAAGCACAACATCAAAATAATTCTCCGGGAAAGGAATCTGGTGAATATCCATCTTCACCTTGGCCAATGGAGATTCAATATCTGCGGTGATGTATTTTTCTCCGTGCTGTTTCTCAAAACGATGCATGAAGCAGGGCTCAGGAGCAATATGAAGCACATCTTGCTGGGCTGAGAAGAAATTGGTCTTCTCTTTCAGGTAAAGCCAGATCAACCGATGCCTTTCCAGGCTTAGGCAGTTCGGACAAAGCGCATTGGGCCTCGGATTGATACGACCATAGGGAAGAAATTTCCGATAGTGACTTCCGCACACAGGGCATTCAACTTTATTTCCGGCATAAAAAACGCCAAGCGTCTTTAAACCAATTCCGGTGAACAGTTGTAGATATTTTCGCGGAACGTATCGAATCAGAAAAGCGATTATTTGTTTCATGGGTTGCAAAGATACTATCAGGTCGTGATTTCCTGCTCCTGATTTCGATTTTCCTAACCAAGAAAAATCATGAGATAGCCATTTAGGTTAGAAGAAACATCATCCTTATGAGGACACTTCTCTTTACCTTTTGTCTCATGATTACAAGCCTAGTTTTTTATGGACACATTCAGCACAAATTTGTTTAGGTGGAGGAGCAAAGGATGGCCTTGAAAGAAACGAATGAATTTATAAGGTAACGTAGCAGAAATGATCTAACAAGGGGATAGCAAAAGGTGATCATGCCTGCATCCTGACAGTGAGTGTGTACCTGAAGCGGTAACAAATTGCAAAGAAACACTGTCATGGCTTAGAGTTATGGTTGTAAAAAGCTCAAGCTTAAAGGAATTATAAGACTATTTCTGAAAATGTAATCTACAGTACCTTTAAAATCTCCAATTTCAATCCCGCAACATCATCGGCTTTTAAATCATAGGTCTTATCTTCCTTTCCGCATTTCCTGCGGAGTTTTAAAATGATCTTTCCGTTTTCTTTTCGATAACGCCCAATTAATTTACACCCTTCCGGGTAATCAGCTACATCAACAAAAATGATTTTGGAATCAACGCCCTTACTGGAAATTTCATTCAACGATTCGTTAATCATTTTTCCTAATCCCAATACATCTTCCAATTCATTCTCATCCTGAAAGTTGGAACGTACGTAAACAGGGCGAATTTTCGCGATCGGAATTTCTTTCCTTTCAACATCGGATAGCAACCCAATATCAAAACTCTGTGAGCCCTGCGGACTAAATATTTGCGGGGATTGAATACCGCCAATGCCTTCGGCTAATTGAGGAACACGATCCTGCGCATATTGAAAAAGTTTGTTCACATCCACATACTGATCTTCGCGCAAAGCAGCGCCACGAATTCCTTCTAATAAAGAATAGGTGAGCACACCTTGTCCGTATTTGCTGGCTTCATAGCTCACTGCATCGGCTGTGCAGCCTGTGATGATATGCATACCGGTGCGATCCCTCATGCGATCAAGAGCCCGTAGTGTACTTGACTCAATATCTTTCTGTGCCATCAGGTTATCTACTACTTTGCCAGAAGCGCAGGCATCCAATATGAGCACTTGTTTTAGAGCAGGCACTTTTTTGAATAACTCAACCAGGTCATTGCTTGAGATGGTTGTTTGTTGTCGAATGGCTGGATCATTGTACGCAGAAGCACTTCCGGTGTACGCTTCCTGAGTGAGATAATGCCAATCACCATCCTGGCCTCCGTAGTTAATGCCATGGCCTGAAACATACATCACAAAAATATCAAGTGGGTGAGCGGCAGATGAAATTTTCTCAAACGCATTGAGGATGTTGGTTTTGGTAGGATAAAATTCCTTTGGTTGGGAAGTCGTGAGAGTGTATACATAGCTTCTTTCTGCACCAAATAATTTCTTTGCTCCTAATTGTATAGCAATACTCACATCGTTAGCATCCTTGGCAGCATATTTCAAATCAATTTCATCTCCGGTGTAATCCGATATACCGCAAGAGAGGATATGAATGGCAGGCTTGTATTGTTCCATCTCTTTGGATTGATAGGAAACTACTTGTCCGCGGCTTACCACCCAATGGTCTTTGTTCCAGGCTTTCACGCCTATTAAGTTTTCTTGTCCTTTGATGATGTTCCTGTGGTTGCCAACAAAAACTTTTAATGAAGCGGTTGGTGCTTCCGGTTTTACATTGGCATCCCTTAGATCTTTGATGACTTCTTTCCCATTCACAAAAAGATTCACCTCGCCAATACCGCCACCACGATTGGTGAGATGGATGCTTAAGAAACCTTGTTCATCTACTTGTCCAACTTGAATATCAGGCGGAAGTTCAATGGATTTCATTCCCACTACACTTCTAAGTTCCTCCCCAGCCATTACTTTTTTCCAGAGGCCAGGTTCGTAGTAGCGCTCTTTAAGTTGGTTGAAATCAATAATGTCCAAGTCTTGAACAAAATAAAGTTTATCCATAGCACCGGGTGATGCATCGAAAAGGCCAGAGGGGTGGGTGACCACCCAGTCGATTAATAATTCAGCCTTTGATTGATAGTCATACAGGAATACCTGTGCGTTATCGCGGGAAATTATGCGATTTGACAACCAATTAATTTCTTCCAGACGACCCTTCAGTTTAAATGCCTCCATGAGTTGAAAGGACTTTGCATCCCATACTTTGACGGAATCGTCAGTAGATGCCGTAATAATACTCTTTCCATCTTGGGTGAACATTATTTTGTAAACTAACTCTTGAGTCTTTAAATTTTGGAGTAGTAGGTTTTCGCTACCTTCAATGTTCCATATTTTTGCAGGGCTATTTACAAAGGCGGTAACAACTATTTTTCCATCTGGGCTATATGCGACAGCATCACCATAATCAATAAAATCACGCTGAAGTTCACCCGTTAGGATCTCCCAAATTTTGGTATCGGCCCCACTTGTAATAATGCTATTTGCATCTGGACTAAAGGATGCTTTCCTTATTCCACCCGGTTCGATGTTTCTAACAAGATTGCCAGTTGCAACGTCCCAAACTTTGGCAGAGAAGTTAGCGGTGGTAACAATTTGGTCCCCACCTGGGCTAAAGATTGCACCCAAAAGCCAATCATCGGAGGCATCTAGATTATGTACCAAGTTACCAGACCTGACATCCCATATTTTGGCCGTACCATCGTGCGAAGCTGTGACTATAGTTTTAGAATCTGGACTGAAGTATGCAGACTCAATCCAATCGGAGTGACCACTCAAAATATTTATCACATGACCGGTTTGTATATCTATAATTTTTGCATTAGCAGAAGAAACAGCAAGGCTTTTTCCATCAGGGCTTATATTTGCATGCAACAAATTGTCAGCTTGCCCTTCCAGATTATGCAAGATTTTTCCACTTTTGACATCTAGGATTTTTGCGTTTACATGAGGCCCATTTACTAAAGAAGCTATCATTGTTCCGTCTGGGCTTTTCCCTTCTTTATTGTTTGTTGGAAGAAGATTTTTATAATCTTTTAATTTTTTAACTGTTTTTAATAATGTTCCATTATGTGAATCCCAAATCATAAAACCGACATAATCTTTAAAGACTATAATGCTATCCCCGTTTCGACTGAAATTGGCCTTGTCCAAAAAACTGAGCGATCCAGTATTTTCCAGAGTAAATAGAAGATTACCACTTATGGCATCCCATACCTTGACATCATCAAACTCAGAGGTTGTTACTATTCTTTTGCCATCCGGACTAAAATTAGCGCTCACACTACCAACAAGTAATTTTTGTCTTAGTGTGTGCAATGGGAGGGCAGTTTTTATATCCCACAACTTGACCGTTCCATCGTTTGATGCTGTTAAAATAATTTTGCCATCAGGGCTAAAAGTGACTTGCTCGACCAAGCGGTTGTGACCAACAGGCACAACTAATTTAGGAGCTTGGCCAAATGACCAATAACAGCCAAAGCAAAGTCCAAGAACCAAAACAATAGACCTGGTTTTCATCGCAATGTGGAAGATTTATGAATGTAGGGAATTTTGTTGGCAAGGTGTTTATCCGTTTGGATTGAAAACTTATAATCATGTAAAACTATTTCCCTTCTTTTACCATCTTAAACCTGAAACCTTTAGAACTCTTAAAATTTCCGGAAATTTGGTACCCTGATGCCTGCTGAAACCTTACCCGACATAGCTATGATGCATTCGGACGCCCTAATCGCCCGGGCCCGAGAGGGGGACAAGAATGCCCAGGGTAAGCTTGTACAGCTGTGGTATAAGCGCATTTATAACTTCGCTTATAAATTCTTCTTCGATCATGACCTGGCCATGGAGGCAGCTCAAAAGACCTTCATCAGCATGCACCGGAATATTGAAGGTCTTCAGGAAGTGCCCCGGTTTCGGTCCTGGCTTTATACCATCGCAGTAAACTATTGCCGCGAGGAAGTGCGGAAGAAAAAAGCTAGCCGGTCCGTTTCCCTGCATGATCTGCGACCCGGAGAAAATGAAGAAAGTTACCGGTGGGAAGCCAGTAGCAATCGGGGTGAGAACCCCGAAAAGCAACTTCGCCAAACAGAGCTTTCAGACTTGCTGCAGCAATGCCTGATGGAGTTAAGTGACGAACAACGCGAAGTAGTAATTATGAAAGAGTATGAAGGACTGAAGTTTCGCGAGATAGCTGATGCCCTTCAGATTTCGGAGAACACCGTGAAGTCGAGAATGTATTATGGTTTGGATGGATTAAAGAGGATTCTGGAGAGTAAGAATATCACAAAAGAAACAATTGGTTATGAAGTATAAACCGGACGATGCCACCCTGATCTCCTATCTGTATGGAGAACTGGATGCAAAAGAGACAGAAAAAGTATTGGGCTACCTTAATCAAAACCCCGAGGAGTTTAAAAACCTTCAACAGTTGATGGATGTGCGAAGTGTATTGAAGCATGTTGAAGATAAAGAAGTAATTGCGCCTCCTGTTTTTATGGATCAGGGCGGCCATGCTTCCCGATTCTGGCAAGCAAACTATTTTAAAACAATCATGAGTATAGCCGCTTCCTTCCTGTTATTGATGGTGGCTGCCCGATTGATCGGTCCGGAAATTTCCTATTCAAAGGGCGAGTTAAGAATTAGTTTCAATGGAGCTGTTCCGGTTGAGCAAAAACAAATTCTGCCGGCCACAACGAGCCTTACTCCGAATGAGGTTCAGGAAATGATTAATACTTCGCTGGTAAAGAACAACGAACTGATTTCAACTGAGTGGGAGAGTAACAATAAAAAGCTTCAGGCTTCTTTGCGAACCAACCTGACATCTAACTCGGCTAAAATTGACGACCTGATGAAGGTAGCGTCTCAGGCTTCTCAAGATCAGGTCCGCAGTTTCGTGGCCGGCTTACAGGAAGATAATCTGCGGTTAATGAAAGATTATCTGCAGTTATCTGCAAAAGATCAGAAAGTATATGTGGAAAACTTGCTGGTCGATTTCTCCAAGTATCTGCAAGAGCAACGCAAACAAGATCTGATGTTATTTCAAACACGCATGAGCAGCATTGAAAAGAATACGGATCAATTTAAACAGGAGACAGAACAAATTCTGGCAAGCATTATCTCCAGTCCGGAGGGTACAATAAAAAAGGTAAATAACTATTAAAATACTATTGATATGAACGGAGCAGTGAGGATTATGGTGATGATAGGGGCGATGGTCTTTATAGCCGCGGGTGCAATTGCACAGGGAAAAGTTGATGAAGACCGCATGCAACGCGATCTGGAGGTAACAGAAAATATTCTGAGTACATTGATTAAACAGAAATTTGAAAAACGGTCATTCTTTCCGGTAGAAATACAGGGCGAGTATCGCGAAGGGCATGGAGTAACCTATCGGTTGCCCTATGAATTTAATGGACCGATGGTCTGGGGTATGGGGTCTGACATGGCTATCCTGGACGGCCGCTCATTTAGTTACTCTTTCGAGTTTCCAAATGGTGAACAGGCAGAGTTAGCTCGCGTCCTGGACGAGGATCAGCGGGTAAAGACCGAAACTATCCGTAGTACGGGGCGTTCGAAAACACCCCCACGCAAAGTGAATATCGATAGCATCCGGGATGTAACAGCCGATAAAATCATTGATGCCTGCAAGGAATTTCTTGCCGATTACGGTGACCTGATTACTCAACTGGCACCCAATGAAAGAATCATGATTACCAATCGGGGTGACGGAGAACGCCTCTGGTATGGTGCCTTTGTAAATGCATCTAAACCTAGTTACATCTCAATCGAAACAACAAAAGCAGAGGTTACTCAATTGAAGCAAGGTAAACTGAGTCGCGCTCAGTTTATGAAAAACCTGAAGGTGATCAACAGTGTAATGGATGATGAATTGCAACCTGATTTGGAATTGCTTACAAGTATCTTTAATCGCTTATATAGAAAAGATCTTTCCAAGACGTACTTCACCGAGGAAAACGTTTATTATGAAAGATTGAAGGACTATGGTGTGATTTATTATATGGAAGTCTATTCAAGTAATCAAAGTGAGTTTGATCGAAGATACATTATGCCAACCATTGGAATGGAAGGATTAAGCCAGGAGGATCGGGATAAAAAAGTGAAAGAATTGTATCCGCAATTTGAAAAAGACATGAAAGCTGATATTCTTGAATATGGTCGTACTGTGAAGAGCCTAAAGCCTGAAGAATTTCTGGTGTTCAACATCAAGCTAACCAAGTGTCAGCAATGTGGTATTCCTTCTTCCCTGGAGTTATCACTGCAGGCCGATATTTTAAATAATTATGCATCAGGTAAACTGACCAAGGAGGCTGCTTTGAATAAGATTTCAGTTAAAAAAGGAAGTAACCAATAAACATTAGGGGTGAAGGGATCTTCATGAATTTGCCTTTCACCCTTTTTATTTGCCTTTTCTGTTTTTTCCGGTCATCCTTTGTAACCCTGTGTGCTGATTACCAGTACAAGCATAATACTAATGTGCCCTTTTTACAGTTACCTTTAAACTAAACACCTGGCTATGCAAAAGAAAAATGTACTTATAGGGGCAGGGATACTTGGCATACTGCTGATCGGTTATTTTATACTGAAAGGTGATAAGGCCAGTGAGGCTGCTTCCATCATGGCCACGGTCAAGCAAGGACAATTCCGGATCGATATCGAAACCACAGGAGAATTAGAAGCCAAGAATTCTGTGAAAATTCTGGGTCCTCAATCCCTCCGCAATTTTCAGATTTGGCAGGTTACTATACAAAACATAATTAACGAGGGTACAGTTGTAAAGAAAGGTGATTGGGTAGCAACCCTGGATCGCTCTGAATTTCAAAATAAATTTACAGCCAAGCAGATTGAACTCGACAAAGCCAATTCAAAATTTAATCAGACCCAATTAGACACTACGCTTCAATTGCGTCAGTCGAGAGACGAATTGATCAATCTTAAGTACGCAGTGGAGGAGAGTGGTATCGTGTTTGAACAATCTAAGTTTGAGCCCCCCGCAACAATTAAGCAGGCAGAGATTAATATGGATAAGGCCAAACGCGCCTATCAGCAAGCTGTTGAGAATTATAAAATCAAAAAGAACCAGAACATAGAAAAGATGCGTGAGGTATATGCCGAATTGCGCAAAGTGCAATCTGAGTTTGAAGGCATGACGAAAGTACTTGAATCCTTTAATGTATTGGCACCAGAAGATGGTATGGTGATTTATGAAAAGGGCTGGGATGGTAAGCCCATCAAGGCCGGCTCACAAATTCAGATGTGGGAACCCACGGTAGCTACCTTGCCCGACCTTACTACCATGATGTCAAAGACCTATGTGAACGAAGTTGATGTGCGTAAAGTAAAAGTTGGTCAGCCGGTAGAAGTAGGGCTTGATGCCTATCCGGATAAAAAGTTGACGGGTTCCGTGATTCGCGTTGCCAATGTGGGTGAACAACGACCCAATTCTGATGCCAAGGTCTTTGAAGTAGCAGTCGAAATAAGTGGAACCGATGCCACTCTCCGACCATCAATGACCACGAGTAATAAGATAATAGCCAGTGTTGTCGATAGCGTTCTTTATGTACCGTTAGAAAGCCTGCACAGTCAGTTTGATTCAATCACGTATGTATTTAAGAAAGACGGTCTCAATACGGTGAAGCAGGAGGTAATTGTTGGTGATACAAATGCGAATGATGCTGTTATCCTTGGTGGACTTGAAAAAAACGATCGAATATTCCTTTCGATACCACCCAAGTTGGAGGAACAAAAAATTGAACTATTGCCTCAATTGAATGGAAAGCGAGGGAAGAAAGACAAAGAGGAAGCAGTTACTCCGGACGTGAAGATTGTTTCCAACCCAAGCAACTAATCCGGTGACAATCAAAAATCGGTATTTCTCACCCCGCGTATTGGCCAACCTATACATTGCCATTGATGCGGTAATCGCTAACCGAGTACGCTCATTGCTTACAGCACTTGGGATCATTTTCGGGGTGGCTGCTGTTATTGCCATGCTTGCCATAGGGAATGGTGCTCAGCAGGAAATCCTCAATCAGATTAAGTTGGTAGGCGTAAACAATATTGTTGTTAAGCCGATCATCGAGCAAAAAGAAGAAAACCTGAATGAGCAAGCTAACGGGAAAAAGGAAAAGAAGAAGTTTTCTCCGGGTCTCACTATCCGAGATGTACACAGCATTAGAACTACTATCCCGGGATTGAGCCGGGTAAGTCCGGAAATTATTCTTAACACCTACGTCATCAGAAACGGAATTCGCAGATCGGCAAAGCTTGTAGGCGTTGAGCCAACGTATTTTGAGATCTATGATTTCCAGCTGGCCGAAGGTCAAATGTTTAATACGGAGCAAATGAAATTGGGAGCTCCGGTTTGTATAATTGGCTCGGCTCTCAGATCCCGTTTTTTCACAACTGAAAATCCGATTGGCAAGAGTATTAAAGTAGGACCGCACTGGCTTACCATAGTGGGAGTTATGAATGAACGGCTGGTTTCAGAAAGCAGCATTAGTAAGTTGGGGATCCGGGATTTTAACATGGACGTATATGCGCCATTACAAAGTGTTTTGATCCGTTATGAAAATCGCGATTTAATTACATCAGAGGCGTTGCGATTGGCTGCTATGCGCAGTCGCGGGATGGTGTTTAACTCATCCGGTGGGGAAACAGATGCAGAAAGCGAACTCGAAAAGAAAAATTACCATCAACTGGATCGCCTCGTAATTCAGGTAGACGAAACCACTAGACTTCAATCCACAGCCGAGATTCTATCGCGCATGCTGGCTCGCAAGCATTATGAGGTGGTGGACTTTGAAATTGAGATTCCTGAATTGCTGTTGAAGCAGCAACAGCGAACGAACGATATTTTCAATTATGTTCTTGGAGCTATTGCAGGGATCTCGCTGCTGGTAGGGGGCATTGGAATTATGAACATCATGTTGGCTTCTGTACTGGAGCGCATTAAGGAAATTGGGTTGCGGCTATCCATTGGCGCTCAGAAAAGTGACATCGTACAGCAATTTCTTTTCGAAGCCGTAATGATCAGCGTAAGTGGTGGTCTGATTGGGGTTGTGTTGGGAGTAACCATGGCATTTATAGTCTCCACCGTTGCCAACATTCCTACCATCGTTAGTTTCAGTTCCATTGTACTTTCATTTGGTGTTGCTGCCACGGTTGGTTTAATTTTTGGAATCGCTCCCGCCCGCAAGGCAGCCAGTCAGGACCCAATAGCCTCTTTACGATATGAGTAAAAAAATTCTTGTCATTGGCTTGATTGCCAGCTGTGCCTTTCAAGTGAATGCGCAAAATGTATTTTCTATCGAGGAAATAATTAGCCGAGCTAAAGATCAATCTATTTTTTCCAAGCAGGCGGAGACGCGAAAGGAAACCAGTTATTGGCAGTATCGTTCGTTTCGCACGAATTATAATCCACAACTTCGATTAAATGGTAATTTGCCTACCTATACAAATTATGTCGCTCCGGTTCGGCAACCCGATGGATCGCTTTTGTATTTGCCGGTTAATCAAATAAATCCCAACCTTAACTTTGCCCTTACACAACCTATTGGGTTAACGGGTGGTACACTATCAGCGAATACAAACTATAATTTCTTCAATGACATTTCAGCGGATGTTACTCAGTGGAGTGGAACGGTAATGAATGTTCAGTTATCGCAACCCATATTTGCTTACAATCCATTAAAGTGGGATAAGAGGATCCGGCCTGTGGTGTATGAAGAATCAAAACGCTCTTTTGTAGAACGCCAGGAAGAGATTTCGCGCGATGCCGTAAGTTTTTTCTTTGATGTACTGCGACAACAGGTGAATGAGCAAATCGCACAATATAACCTGGCTAACAACGATACAATTTATAAAATCGAACAAGGTCGATACAATATTGGAACAACTTCGAAAGACAAACTCTTGCAGGTTGAATTGCAATTGCTTCGATCCCGGCAGGAGGTAGCCCAGGCTCGGATGGAGTTGGAAAATGCGCGACTTCAATTGCGCGCCTATATTGGCTTGAAAGACGGAGATGCATTTTCGTTGGTATTACCTGATAATATTCCTGCCTTTGATGTGGAGGTGGAAGAAGCACTTACCTATGCCAAACTTAACCGGGCCGATTACATTGGTTTCGAACGCAGGAAAATGGAGGCGGAAAGTGAAGTGGCTCAGGCTAAAGGGCAGCGATATCAAACTACACTCACAGCATCTTTCGGTTTGAATAATACCGGGTCTTCTGTTTCTGATCTGTATGACAACCCCTCCAAACAGCAAATTGCCAACGTTGGGTTTAATGTGCCGCTGGTTGACTGGGGTCGGAGAAAAGCGCTAATGCAAACAGCGCTTGCCAATAAAAAATTAAGAGATTATGAAATCGAGCAGAGCAAAATAATTTTTGAACAGGAGATTATCACGAAAGTGCGGCAGTTTGAAATGATGCGATTGCAGATTGAAATTACAAAGAAATCGGACCAGGTGGCACAAGAGCGATACAACGTGGCACAAAACCGGTACCTGATTGGCAAGATTGATATCACCAACCTGAATATTGCACTAACGGAAAAGGATAATGCCAAGAGAAGTTACCTTGATGCATTAAAATCTTTCTGGACTGCTTATTATGATCTAAGACGATTAACGCTTTATGATTTTGCCAATAAACAATTGCTATATACTCCTGATGCGAATTGATTGTCTATAATGAAACGCCCCGCTTCCACGGAATAAAATCATCCTGATTCAAGAGAACTGCTTTAGGTTTGATTCTTCCGCTGGCTACCTCAATGATAAAGTCGAGAATCTCTTCGCCTTTTTGTTCTATCGTTTTTTCACCTGCGATAATCGGTCCGCAATCAATGTCAATAATGTCAGGCATCTTTTTCGCGAGCTTTGTATTGGTAGAAAGTTTGATCACCGGGGCAACTGGGTTTCCAGTAGGAGTTCCGAGGCCGGTTGTGAATAACATAATGTTGGAACCTGATCCAGCCATAGCTGTAGTACTCTCCACATCATTGCCGGGTGTGCACAAAAGATTTAAGCCGGGCCTCCGCACATATTCTCCATAATCCAACACATCTGTAATGGGCGAAGTGCCGCCTTTCTTTGCGGCCCCGGCCGACTTCATTGCATCGGTAATTAGTCCATCCTTGATGTTGCCGGGAGAGGGGTTCATATCAAAACCCGAACCTACCAATTGAGCCGCTTTTGAATAAGCACGCATTAGTTCGCTGAAACGACTGGCGGTTTGATCTGTTGTTGTGCGATTGATAAGTTCTTGCTCCACACCACAGAGTTCCGGAAATTCAGATAAAATGGTGGTACCGCCCAGGGCAGCCACTAAATCCGAGGCATGACCAATTGCCGGATTGGCTGAGATGCCAGAAAATCCATCCGAACCACCGCACTCCAGTCCCACCACCAGTTTACTCAAAGGTGCTGGCTTTCGTGTTTGTTTATTTACCTCAGCAAGGGCTAAAAATGTTTCGCGAATGGCACGGGCAAGTAATTCAGTTTCGGTGCCTTCTCTTTGCTGTTCAAGTACAATCAACGGTTTAGCAAAATTAGGATTGTGTTTGTTGAGCTTTTCTCGCAGAATCTCTACCGTATCCCGAAGCTGATCGAAAAAGTTCTGCAACGCATGCGGCTGCATGGTCTTTCCGGCAATCGCGAAGACTTCCTCCGCCAGGTCGATCTGATTGTTGAAGAATCAAAAACGATGGAAGATATCGTCAATGACCTTCTTGTCCGGCGCGACACAAGAAAGGTGCCGGAAAAGGTGGCCCTCCTGCACGACCTAGAGCAGAGTGGCGATGATATCC
>JBEBJH010000310.1:0-4442 GCA_040079965.1 Cyclobacteriaceae bacterium | reverse complement strand
GAAGTAGGCCGGGGGTGTCTGGCAGGGCCGGTGGTGGCGGCCGCGGTAATTCTGCCAAAAAATTATCACCATGAGTTACTAAATGATTCAAAACAGTTGACGAAAGAGGATCGCTTTGCTTTACAATCGGATATTGTTCGAGATGCATTGGCCTGGGCTATTGCTGAGGTGAGTAATGAAGAAATTGATGAGATCAATATTTTAAATGCATCATTTAAAGCTATGCATCTGGCATTGGAAAAGTTATCAATCAAACCTGAATTTTTGTTGATCGATGGGAATCGTTTCAAGCCTTATCAGGAAATTAAATTTGAATGCGTGATAAAAGGTGATGCCACCTATCTATCAATTGCTGCTGCTTCTGTGCTTGCTAAAAATTACCGGGATGAATTGATGACAAAGCTCTCTGAAGAATTCCCAGGGTATGGCTGGCTTACCAACGTAGGGTATCCGACTGAGGAACACAGAGATGGAATTCGCCAGTTAGGGATCACCCCATTTCACAGAAAATCTTTTCAGTTATTACCCTCGCAACTTGAATTGTTTTAAAAATCAGAACGGTTTTACTCAATGAGCGTTTAACAATATGTGCTTAATTTTTTTAGCGCTTAACCAACATCCAGCATATAAACTTATTGTTGCGGCAAACCGCGATGAGTTTTATGCGCGCAAAACTGCACCTGCTCAATTTTGGGAAGATTATCCGCACATTCTTGGAGGTCTTGATCTGGAGGCTTCCGGCACCTGGATGGCTATGAATAGAAATGGTAAGATCAGTCTTGTTACGAATTACCGAGACCCGGCCAACATCAATCCCAACGCTCCATCACGCGGACAATTGGTTTCCGACTTTCTGGTTAATGGCGATACGCCTGAAGAATATTTGAATAAAGTATCTCATCGCGCGGCACAATATAATGGATTCAATTTGTTAACTGGCTATCCTGATGAATTGTGGTATTTCTCTAATTACGGACAAGGAATTCAAAGATTGGAATCGGGTATATATGGTTTGAGCAATCATTTGCTTGATACTCCCTGGCCGAAAGTGCATCGGGGAAAAGAAAAATTTGGAAGTGCTATCGGTTATTCAGTTATCGAGCCAGATACTCTGTTTGAATTGCTCTATGATGAACAGCGGGCAGAAGATCAATTATTACCGAATACAGGTATTGGGCTTGATCGTGAGCGCGCACTTTCTTCCATGTTCATCAAAACCAATGGTTATGGCACACGTTGCTCAACGGTTATTTTAGTTTCACACGACAATCAGGTTTTGTTTTCTGAAAGAGTGTATGATCTTGATACCTTTGCCCACAAGACAAACAGGTTTCAGTTCACTATTTCTAATGACTAAAGTAAAACCAATAAAAATACCACTGGCTTTCAGAATGATCCGTTGGGGGTTTCCTAAACTGGAAAAGATTTCCACGCGATTGTCCGGCTGGTATTTTGAAAAAATATTTTTTACTCCTTTTCGATACAAGACTCCTGAGAAAGAATTGGAAGCAGAAGCAACCGCTAAGTTATTCTCAGTAATAGCTGCCGACAAAAAAGTACAGTGCTATCAATGGGGTGAAGATTCAAAGCCTTACGTGCTGGTAGTGCATGGATGGGCAGGGCGCTCCACACAATTCCGCAAGTTTATTCCGCAATTCAATGAGGCAGACTATCGCATCATTGGGTTTGATGGGCCAGCTCATGGCAAGTCGGAAGGCAAACGAACTTCGATTGCTGAGTTTGAAGAAGTAATGAAAGCGATAGCAACTAGTAAGGGCTATCCTGAAGCGATTATTGCCCATTCTTTTGGAGGAGGTGCTTCTTTATTTGCAATTGCTAAAGGGTTTCCGGTAAAGAAGCTAATCAACATTGCCTCACCAACCATTGCAGATAGGATCATTCAATCTTATCTGAAAGCCATTGGAGGTTCATGGAAGACTGCTGAGAATTTTAAAGCATTGATTAAACGCAGGCATGGAAAATCCTTTGAGGAATTTACAGCCCTCTTCTTAATTCGTCAGGTGCCTTCAGATTTAAATCTGATGTTGGTGCATGATGACGAGGATAAAGAAGTAGAGATAATTCACGTACATGAACTGATTAAGGTATTCCCTTCAGCCCGACTTCTGGCCACAAAGGGGTTGGGTCATAACAGAATCTTAAAGGACGAGAAGGTGATTGCTGCCTGTGTAGATTTTGTGACCGGCAAAATCAGAGTGTAACCTTAATGTGATTTTGAACGTCTGGCTGTTATAAATTGCCATTGGATAACTATTTTAACCTTTTTACACATATTTTCATCAATTTGCACCGTTTTTGAAACCTAAAGTCAGATCTTAAGTTGAAGTCAAGAGAAACTTTTCAACATAGAAGAGCATCACATTAGAAATAAACTGAGCCTATGCCCAACATTATTAAGACTACCCATATTTCCAAGGTTTACAAAATGGGTAACAACATCGTAAATGCACTACAGGATATCTCAATTTCAATTGAAAAGGGCGAATATGTGGCCTTTATGGGGCCATCAGGCTCTGGAAAGTCGACCCTCATGAACATTGTAGGTTGCCTTGATACCCCTACTTCAGGAGAATATTGGCTTAATAATCAGTTGGTGAGCGATATGACGGAGAATGAATTGGCTGAGGTGCGCAACAAGGAAATCGGATTTGTTTTTCAAACATTCAACCTTTTGCCTCGGGCAACAGCACTTGAAAACGTGGCTTTGCCTCTGATCTATGCCGGCTATAGCAAATCCGAACGCGAAGAAATGGCTATGGCAGCCCTTGAAAATGTAAGCCTGGGCGATCGCCATCATCATAGGCCCAATGAACTTTCGGGTGGCCAGCGTCAGCGTGTGGCTATTGCCAGGGCGTTGGTAAACAGGCCATCAATTATTCTCGCAGATGAGCCAACAGGTAACCTGGACTCCAAAACTTCTTATGATATCATGAGCTTATTTCATGAGCTTCATGACAAAGGAAATACCATTATTATGGTAACGCACGAAGATGATATTGCTCATTATTCACACCGGATCATTCGTCTGAAAGACGGACTTATCGAGTGGGATAGAAAGAACGAGAATATTACCCGAGCAGTAGCTGTTGCTGCTGTTTAAATTCCTGATCCTTCAGGCCTCAGTTTTGAATTTTGAATTATAAATCTTGAATTTAGAGGTATGAAGATTTATACCAAAACTGGTGATCAGGGTTCTACTTCACTTTTTGGAGGAAAGCGTGTATCCAAAGCTGACTTGCGCATTGATACGTATGGAACCGTGGATGAATTGAATTCGTGGATCGGAGTTTTGAGAGATCAGTCGATAAATCAATCACGAAAAGAAATTCTTGTTGAAATTCAGGATCGCCTTTTTACAATCGGATCCATTCTTGCCACGGAACCTGAAAACACAAAAGTGAAGATTCCTTCATTGGCAGAAAGCGACATCGAACTACTTGAAAATAAAATGGATGAGATGGATGCCGCACTTCCCCCTATGCGCTTCTTCGTACTGCCTGGTGGACATACATCAGTTTCTTTTGGTCATGTAACGCGCACAGTTTGTCGTAGGGCCGAGCGCCTGGTTATAGCCTTGGATCAGACCGAAAAGGTCGACCCGTTGGTAATAAAATATATGAACCGACTCTCCGACTATCTATTCATGCTTTGCCGCACAATGGCTCATGAACTGAAGGCTGAAGAAACTCCCTGGAAATCCAGAATGTAATTTTGATTTTTATAATCATTTTTTAAGCTAACACCTGTTAGCTGATTAAGGATTAATTGTAATTTGCGGACCTAATTTTAACCGTCTCTATCATGGTTGATACGCTAAAGATTTCAACAAGCCGAGTAGCCGAATCACGTCTTGCTAAAGTTGACTTGGCCAATATTCCCTTCGGCAAGGTTTATACAGATCATATGTTCATGGCCGATTATAGGGACGGTGAATGGAAGAATTTAAGAATTCTGCCCTACGGCTATATGCCAATCAGCCCGGCCACACCGGCATTGCATTATGGCCAATCTATTTTTGAAGGAATGAAAGCGTATCCATCAGAAAAAGGTAAGGAGGCTTTGGTTTTCAGGCCGCTGGATAATTGGAAGCGGATGAATATTTCGGCCGAACGTATGTGCATGCCGGCAATCCCTGAAGAGCTTTTTATGGAAAGCCTGTCTGCGCTTATTGATTTAGATCGTGCGTGGATTCCTGAAACAGAAGGCAGTTCACTTTATATCAGGCCATTTATGTTTTCAGCCGATGAGTACATTGGCATCCGGCCTTCGCTCGATTTTACTTTCATGATTATTCTAAGTCCCGTGGGACCATATTACTCCACACCGGTAAAAGTTAAAATCGAAACACATTATACGAGAGCAGTAGAAGGTGGTACTGGTTATGCCAAAGCAGGAGGAAATTATGGCGGGGCAATCTATCC
>JBEBJH010000053.1:0-22654 GCA_040079965.1 Cyclobacteriaceae bacterium | reverse complement strand
ATCCTGATCGTAGTCGATCTGGTTTTTGATTGTGGTCCACTTGAATTGATTTCCAAGTTTGGCGCCTTTGCAGATCAGGCCCTTATAATCGTAGGAAATACCGCTGACAAATCCGGTGGTTGCCTGATTGAACTTTACATTGACCCCATTTGATCGCAGGATAGCGATAAACTCTCCGGTTGTCCTACGGTGATTCCCGTTGAGAACAGATTTGATAATATCCTGCAGTTTCCTTTTGTTGGAGGACTCGTTGGTCCGTTTCATCATTTCCAGTTCGTCTTTGGTGGCAGCGCGTTCTTGAGCTTGCCGACTGGAGGTCACTTCGGAGAGTTTGTATTTCTTCTCAAGGTCACGCAGGACCTTTTCACTTCTTGCATAGTCATTGCTATCGGATAGGACCTTACCCTCATAGTTGATGCGGTTAACCAGGATGTGCAGGTGCGGGTGACTCGCATCATAATGGCGGAAGAGAATGTACTGATGTTCGGTGAAGCCGTTGGCGTGCAGGTAGTCCAGTCCGATTTGTTTCATTAGGGCGTTGGAGAGATTTTCCTGAGGCGGAAAGTTGATGGAGGTATGGTAGAAGTATTTTAGGAGGTTCGGTCTGAGACTGCGGATCAGTTGTACTTCCCGCATGATGGATTTCTCGGAGACTTCGGCAAAGGAATGATCGAGTACCTCAGCAAGGTTGTTGCTGACCTTGGCAAGGTTGTAGCGGAGTGCACCGCGGAAGCCTTTCCCTTTAATCTGGATTCCCGTCATTGAGAAGATTTTTGATTGTCTTATTTAGTAAGGTGACCAGTTCGAGTTGGAGCATCCGGTAGTCTTTGGGGAATTCACCGCGGTTGAGTTGGTGAGTAGCTTGGTTGAGATTGACGCCAATCTTTCGGAGTTGTTGGTAGATGGAGATATCAAGTGGAGATTGTTTGATTGTTGGAAATTTTCCGGTGAAGACTTTTTGGCGGATCCAGTTGGCGGGGCTGAGGCCGCTGGCTTTTGCAAAGTCTTCAATCCTGAGCGACTCTTCGGTGGTGAGCCGGATGTTGACTTGCACCAGTCTTTTTGCACGATCGTCTTTTCGGGGTCTTGCCATATTTATTCATTACTAAGAACGCAGTGATCTTGTAGGGCAAGCCGGTTGGAGCGTAGCGGAAACATGGCTTGCTCCCTCGCGCTGGACGTTTCGGAAGTCTGGGAACTTTGTGCTTCTGCCCCACCCTTTGATCATAAAACTGAATTAAGGTCCTGTAGCTTTTTGGACTTATGGGCTTTGGAGATATGACCATCCAGGGAGCGTTTGTTAGGAAAAGGTCCGCTATCGCAAAGAGAACAATGGAATTCCTGTACGGGCAATTTTTCTTCTTGCAGGCGTTTATAAAAGAGTTCGCTAAGCTGCCATACCGACAGCGAATGTGTGAGGCAAACAAAAAGACTGATGATGGTGGACTTGAGGTTATCTGCTGTAGGATGTTGGAGGGCAATGAACCAGTAATTGTAATAGAAGGCATTGAGGAAGAAGCTAACCACGGCATAAAATTTTCCGGTTTGTTTGTAGCCATTGATAATAAAAACCAGGATGAGGAATTCGATGGCTCCGGCCAGTGCTACACCATAGAACCAGTTGAGGACGGAGTATCCGGATAAGGTCATATCAAGGTGTTCGAGTTGCATAAAAAGGTTGCCGGCATGGGGCATGTAGAGGATAATGAGGATGAGAGCACCATGAAAGATTGCTTCTTTGCTTTGGAGGTAGGTGACGATTTTATTCATGGTAGGGAGTTTGATTGTGGAGCTGCAGGAATTGGGTGATAAGGTCAGGACATGGTGAAAGGAAATATGTGGGTTGTTCTATTTTTTTCTGGCGGCGGCATGTACCCCTGCGGTGATCAGTTGGTGCTGGTGGAGTTTATTTTCTCTGGTAGTTTTTTCAGATTCCGGCATGACTTCCGATGTTGGGAGTCAAAGGTTGGCTTTGAAAAAAGGTGTTATTCACACGTTGTGGCGAAGGTGGGGTGAAATGAACTTAAAATAGAATATTCAGAATGGAGAATCCTTGACAGTTTGAGGATCTTGAATTGATTACGCCCTTCTTTAAAATTATAAGGTTAGGTTTTAATAAGATGAGAGGTAATTACTACTATCAGGTGTCAAAATTTTATTGTCTTTCTCCCCTGCTATCACCTATGAACTTGCAATGAGGCCATTGGTGGTTCGGAGACAAGAATTGCCTTTCCAGCTTTTGCGAGTAAGAACCTATAGTTAAAAAGCACAGGCTAAAACAACTTGTTAATGATTGTACTGCTTAGACTTACTCTCAACAGACTTTACTCTCCAATCCCCATTTTAATACGCCATCAATAAACGCATCGTTATGCGAAAATGTAGATTCAGAATAAGGCAAAATCTCCACCATTGAGTATTTTTCATTTAAAGATTTGAGCAATTTTAAGTTTTCAAAAATGTCGTTGCCAAACTGAGTTGAGACCAGCAGGATTTCAATACCGTAAGTGCCTCCAACTTTAAAATCAAAATGACAGATAAAAGCCCGACTGATTGGAAAGCCGGAGGTCTGACAATCCTTTGCATATGCATGTACAATGCTAATAGCGGTTTGAAGAGTGTACATGATTGCATTCAGATTTATGACTCATTCACCTTTCCGAAAAAAAATGTCTTCATAAAGCAATTTTGAAAGAAACATTCATATGAAAAATCAATAAGCATCCAGAAATTTTTCGATCTCATGTATGATTACTTCATTCGATGAAGGCCTTGGAGCCCTTGCATTAGCAATCTTTCCTGCCCGATCAATGAGGAAATATTTTGGAATCCCCACGATGCGATAATTGGTATAAAGGGAATCCGTTTCATTGGGACTCAAGTTGATATGAATGCCTTTCCATTCAGGATCGCCAGCTACCTTCTTTTTCCAGGCCTCAACATCTCTGTCAACGGAAATATTAAGGAAAACAACCTCCTCGTTCTTCTCAAACTTTTGATGAACCTGTTTAGCAAAGGGGATTTCAGCAACGCAGGGTCCGCACCAGGTAGCCCAAACATCCACATAGACAATCTTATTTTTAAAATTTGACAACTTAATGATCGAACCATCAACTTTCGTACCCGTTATGTCATGCGCATCAGTACCAGGAAGAATTTTTGTTTGTTGATCGTAGGTACGTGTAAGGGATGCCGCGTACTTTGAATTGTTAAACTCTCTTTGAAAATCCTGGTACACGCTGTCAGCTAACGGTGAGACCCCTAATGTTAACATGTGGTTATTGAGGTCTGAGGCTAGTATGTATTCCGTCAGATTATTCGGAAAACGCTCTGCTTTAATGGCATTCCAAAATAATCTCAGTTGATTGGGATCAGGTTTATCCCACCGAGCAGGATTAAAGTATGGGTTTTTATATTTTTCTTCAGCGAATTCCCACAACACTGTTTGATATAAATCCTGATAAAAAGGAGATACCAGGAGTTCTTCTTCTAACGGAACTTCATTCAAAATACCCAATAAACCTTCTGGCGTTTTATACTTCGATGCTTTCTTGCCCTCCTGCAACGCATAAATTTGCTCAACAAGAAAGTCGTTATGGATTCTAAAGGTATACCAGAGTTTAACATCCAACAGTTGCAGGCTATTCAGTTTTTCAAGCATATCAATCTCTTCATGGGCTAAAGAGACGCTATCGAGAAAATCCTCGCGAGTCTTTTGTATGCTCAATGTTAAGGAGTCAAATGTTGTAAGAAAATCAGGTATTGTTTTCGCAGGCACTAAATTTCTTACGCGTCCAAAGATTTCCTGAGTCTGATGGAGGTAGTTGTTGATATGGCCAATATTATTGTTGGGATCACTACAAGCAAAGTGTTTAGAAACTTTCGAGGTGTCAACAGTCAGTGTTACTGACACATGATCTCCAGGTCGAAGAAATACAGCAAAATAAGATTCTCCAACTTGCACAAAATACTTATTAGGATCAATCACATCAAGGTTAGTAGTAAACCTGCCCGAAGAATCCAATCTGCCTTTAATTATATCTCTATAATCAAGACCCGCTGCTGATCTGACAGTCAGGGAATCCAGCACATTTTCACTTCTGTTATCAATTCTTAATATTTCCAGTGTGGTGGAAATATCTTCAACCTTAGTACAGGATTCAAAGGCCAAGAGAAGACAAAACCCTAGGCAAAAGCGCATTGGCATCGATGTTAATTTAGGTGAATTCAACTATTTAACAACAGTTTAATTGGTGTCTTAAAGTATTATTTTACAATCCTGCCCGTAATGGACCAAAGTCTAACTTGCTTCAAAAGATCTTTATATCAGGTTTCTTTTTTAAGAAAGCAATCTCACTCAATTGAAAACCAAATCTAACTACGAAGGGTCGTGGGTAAATCGGATCCCCAGTTTTATGCATAAAGTTGTACATGGCCACCACCGTCATGTCCACCTTCTTATGGACTGCAAATTTTCTTCCTACGCCCAGAAAAGCAGCCGGAGTCCAAAGTCGCTTGGAAATCCCTTCCTGCATCTGCACACCTGGTGAATTTTGTGCATACTCTCCATAAGCAAAAAATGATTTGGCTATCTCGTAGCTTAGAAATCCTTTGTATCCAAACACATCCGGAGACAAAGCTGGAATAGAGTCATTAAAAGTCTGGCGGTAAGTACCCCCGAAACCTATTGTAAACTGGCTATTGAACCGGTAGCCTAACTGTGGTGAGAAATCAATGGAGACCGGGTCGATGGTTAGCAATTGAAAATTAGCAGCTATTACCAGACGTTCTTTGAATGTTCGTCCTTCCAGTGAAGTGCGTTTTACAGCCGTACTTAAGTCATTGGAATTAATTACGGACGAATATTTTTTCATAAGGAGATTCACCTTTTCCTGCACATCTTTCATCACGCCAGGATTGTCGGTAATGTATTGCATGGCCAGTTCTTCGGCTTTCTTCTTGGCCATTTCTATTCTTGCTGCCGAATCCTGGAGGCTGTTCAATTGTCCTTTGTATTGATTTTGTAATTGATTGAACTCCGACATTTGTTTTTGAAGGCCGGAAGCCCCGGCATAATTCAGCAGTTTGCTTTCGGCCTCCTGCTCCAGTTTACCCATTCCCGCCTGCATCAGGGAATCCGGGGTCATGTTGGCATACTGTTCATATTGTTTAAACTCAACCAGATGCTTGCTGGCATCGCCTTTTAGTTCCTGGGCTTTGCTGAGATAGTTATTCTTGCCAAGTTTTTCGTTTATTTTTCCTTTCAGGTTTTGATTTAGTCCGGTAACTTTTTCGCCTAAGTTTGGCATCCTGATCCCGGACTTGTTTAGCTGATTGAGCTCAGGAATTGGCATAAGGTCTGTCCTGAACATTTGGGTTAACACGCCCGCTGTGTCTTTTGACACTTCCACCAAATAGTACCGGACCGATGAATAGATGAAGTCTAGTTGCCGTTTGGAATACTTAGCTTCCAATGCTGGCGGAAATCTGAACATTTCATCATGAATTTGGACAGCAGCTTCGAGGCGTTTAAGGGGGTCTTTGGCCTGACTCGCTACTTGTTCGACTTTCCGTTTTAATGAATTTCTTTTATTTGAAACAAACGCAGACGAACTATCAAATTTTGCTTTCCAGTAGCGATCTACTGCTTTTACGTATCGAAGGCTGTCTTTGTGATAAAACTTCAGGTAGGTTTTACGCTTCTTAACCGGATTATCCTGACCCATTACTTTTTCAAGATGCTTTTCGGAGAGTTGTAATAGGGGTTGCCCAACAATCCCTGTAAGGCAACCGAATACAAGCATCAGGCAAAGTCCCAACTTCATAGGATATAAATGATCAGTTTTTATAATTGTAGGTGTATTGCTTTTCAATACCGCCCTTTTCATTTTTTACCTGCCACAATCGCCCAAAGGAATCATAGATATAGTTTAATACCGTGCCATTTTCATCGATCACTGAACTAATGCCCAATGTTGGTTCATAGGTATAGCTCTTCATACGGGCATCAGCTGGATAAATTCGCACATCGTCAATAGCATCACCATCGGTGAGCGACATTCCATTACTATAGGTTGTAGTCACATAGTTCCAAAGACCACTACTCAGGTTCAGGTGCCAATACTCAACTAGATAACTTCTAGCATTTGGTTTGGTGAAGGTACATGTATAATCGCCAAGTAAATATTTTTTACCGGTATGTGGAGTAGCTGAGCTATTTCCGATTTCTTCAAAACCTTCATAAACAAACTCTACTACGGTAATCAGGTTGGTTATTGTTTTAGGATATATAACCTCTCCGCAAGCGCCTAAACCAGATACCCCACTATCAGGAGTAGTCAACGTTAATGTAAGATTATAACTTCCCGGAGCAACATTATTAAATGAAACAATAGTTAATCCACAACCTCCTTTAAGCAGAGTAACACTTCCAGAAGAAATACCACTATAACTTAAGTTGGTTGTGTATGTTGGGTTGCCAGATACACTTAGTTTTAAGGTAACTGTGCCGGTATAATCTACAGTAATTGCCCTTTGGAGGGAGACCCCTGGAGCACCACCAATAGTAATTTGTGAGCTAGTGGTAGTATTGTTTGTCGTTGAATAGTGATTATTTTGAGCATTCTGAACTTCAGCCACCGGTAGCGTATTGCTATATCCCCATTGATAAGCAACCGGTAAATTTCCCGTGGCAGAATTGACCTGCTTGATTTCCTTTAAATTTCCATAATTATCATAGAAACTTTTTGTGCTTGCTTTGTACCTAGCATCCTTATTGAAAGTAGTCTCCCCAGAAACGCTTGAAAAATAAAACGGTGTGGGTCCACCCTGGTATTGAATTGGATCAGTTGTTTCTAATGTATAAGTCTCATCAGGAACAACAATCGAATTATTAACTTCATTTTTCTTAAACGTAGTAACTGAACCTTTGATTACTTTCTCATTTGTCGTCGGTGTATAAACATGTCTAGTAAAACTTTCTATTATGGGAGTAACAATGTGTTGATCCTGAAGCATCCTTATTCCTTGCGCTGGACCTGTCGCATTAGTCGCAACCGTGTAGCTAAGTGGATATAAAAAATGATCAATCATTTTTGCATCATCACTCAGGGTAGTTGTTTTTAATGATACTTGTTGATGTGATGGTAAATAGTTAAACTCTTCCCGAGTAACAAATACTTTGTTCTGATCATTTATATCATACATTTTCGTTTCTATGCTTTCAGGTGTAAGCCATTCCGTTCGGGTATTATAAAATTTTTCTTCAAACGTATATACGGGGCCTACTCCTCCAGCACAGGAGTTATCAAAGGAAGCCCTCTTAAAACCAATTTTTAATCCTTGGACATTAACATAAAGAGGGTCAGTCGTGTTATCATAGCGTTTGTATGTGTGCACTTTTTCAAGAACCTTAGTAAAAACTCCTGAGGTGTTTTTGTAAGTAATTTCTGATTCAATCAGCCCTCGTTTCCAATCAAAACTACAGGCTGAGGGAAATGGAAAAACAGCTTGAAATTCATCCGGGTAAAGATTTGGAGCCGTATAGGTATATTCAGTTTTGCCATTCGATCCTCCTGTTCCATGCTCCACCGTTACATTTTGATACCCTACAATTCCACCCTGTGTTGTGGATAAGGGGTAATTTGAATAGGATTGCATGATAAGAAAAGCACAGAACAGACTTTTGTTATACTGACCACTGCCTGAAACAACACATTTTATATAGTCTTCAGCATAGTAGCCCCAGCTATAGAGTGGAAAATAGAGGGCGTAACCGCTCGACAAACTTGTATTCGAAAATTTATTGTATTTGAAAGATTTGATATTGTCATTTAGCGGATCAATACCATCATGATCTTTTATCGTTTTAATACGAAGGCCACCTATGGTAACATTGGTAACAGATGATCCAAGAGTGTATTCAGTCCAAGACAGATTGGACATAAAATATGAATTACACGTATAGCCTACCTTTCGGGTTAATTTTACATAATAAGTTCCATTGGGAATGAAATATTCGCTGTTATGCTGAACCCCTTGAATAAAAATTGTATTGTTACTATTATAAATATCCACCATGATAGCTATGTTAGCTGCAGGCGTTGTTTCGGTAATAACTGGGCAAGGGGACGGACGGGTGTCCTGTATTTCTGTAAGTGAAACCTTGACAAAAGCTCCTTTTATTCCTTGATTCTTAAGATCAGAAGTTACAATAAAATTCTCTCCGTTAATTGATGCGTTCGCATTTGCACTTGAGGTTGCCCAAGGTGCGTTCGGTGTCCGTCTGCTTTTATTAGAAGATGTCTGAAAATAGTAAGATGGAAACTGATCTGACGAAACTTTGTTGGATTCGAACTCAAATTCAGTCCACCCTTTGGTTGGGTAAACAATTTTTTTAATCGTGTAAGCCCCAGCAAAAGTTTCATTGGCAGTCCTCTCAGCACCTACATACGGTGTCTCTGCACCAGCACCCCAGAGATCAGCAAAGAAAGTGGGAATCAATGTTGGCAAAGCTGTAGTACCTCCTCCTCTTCTATTGTTAGCAACTCCATTATAATAGCCCCAGTGATCCTGAGCATAAGATTCAGAAAGAAATGTGGTTCCTGTTGACATGTCCAACCGAGGAGGCAGGTGCTGGCTTTCATTATATTCAAATGTGAAGGGAGGCTTCGGTGTTGAATTGTTAGCTGCATACTCGGTAACCGATAGAAGTTTGAGTCTATACTCAACACCAATATCTACAAGACCTGCGTTTGCAGATTCTGTTGGAACAGGGTCAGAGGGTCTTTTAAAATAAGCATAATTTAGTCCATAAGACTTAATAGGGGCCGGGTCTCCTGTCTTATAGATCTTCACAAATTCTAATGCCTTATCCTGTGTTAAATCTGCACGATAAGTAGTTTTAGTATCAAATTCAACTTTACCATGCAAGAAATTGATTCTTCGTAACCGTTTGCCATAAATATGGTTTCTTACATAACAATACGTAAACCGATTATCACACTCACTATCCGTATCAGACATAGTGATATGTTTATAGTAATTCGTTTCGCTGCCAAAAGTTCTGAAACTGTAATCATTCTGGTCATAGTCAAACGTAATCGCATAGCCACGAGGCGAAATTATATGAACAAGGTACCAGGAGGAAGTAATTGTTTCCTCTAACTCAGTGGATAATTGGTAATTACCATTATGGCAAACTGAGTATGTCCCATTTTTTTCAATACCATCGCGTACATTATCACTGGATTTACCAAACTCATACTTAACTCCATCCGCAGTTGTTATGACAAATCTTACAATGGGACCACCCACTACCTCCCTAATTGAATTGATCAGCATTTTCTGTTGTGGAATAGTGTAAAATGTTACACCATCTTCACCCACAAAAAATTTACCGCTATAATTTCCAAAATTAAAAAAATAAATATCTGGTTCGGTGTCAGCCCGGCCCTGTCGAACTTCATTATAGCGCTCATATCGGGCCGCTGTAGAATTGGCGGGATCCTTCAAAAAGACAATGTTATCTTTATAGTTGCCAGTTCCGGTCCCAAAATCATCTGCAACGCCACGGATGGTGCGTGTAATTACTCCTCCGCCATTCAAACTCCAGCCCAACCCAACCCATGATGCAATCTCCTCCACTCTAATACCTCCGGCATGATAACTGAGTGAGATGGGAATCGAAATATCTCCGCTACTTGCTTCGTAAAGTGGTATGTTGATTTGTGGCACTCCGGTGTAATTACTTACCGGCAATTCTCCAAACTTACCTAATGATGCTGCATTTGGTGACGGTGGGATTGTTTTTGTTAGAGATGGATTGCCCTTTGATGCCTGTGCAAGACAAGATAATGATCCACATAAGGTCATTAATAAAAGTGCTAATCTAGTTTGGGTATACATAACTCATATTTTTTATAAAAACTTCAATACTTAGTTAATATTTTAAAATTCGATAGTGGCTCCAATCAGATATTGTGGTGTATTGGGGTGGTTACCATAATCAATTCCAAAGGCAAAATCGCGTCCATCAAGTTCCGGATCAAGGCCCGAGTATTTCGTTAAGGTTATCAGATTAACACCTTGCAGGTAAACTCTCAGATTCTTGATACCTGATTTATTTATTAAGGTTCCCGGAAATGTATAGCCTACCTGAATATTTCTTAACCTTGTGAATGAGCCATCTTCGATATAATAATCCGAAACTACTGTGTTGGTGGAAAAATTTGATTTTACTGAAGCTTTAGGAACGGCAGCATTGATACGGGTACCCGTCCAGCTATTATTTAACAAGTTTGTACTCTTTTGTCCCTGAAAAGATGGCCAGAAATCGGTATACCATTTCAAATAATTAAAAATGTCGTTACCCCTTGACCCATTTAGAAAGATGGTAAAGTCAAAACTTTTGTAGGTTGCCGATAGATTTAGTCCAAATGTAAAGGTTGGATTGGGGTCGCCTATAAAGCTGCGATCATTCACATCGATTATTCCATTTTTGTCTACATCCCGATAGCGGAAAAAACCCGGCTCGGCACCCGGCTGTGCGGGGGCACTGCTTACCTCGGTGGTGGATTGAAAAAGCCCTTGGACCTGATAGCCATAGAACTGTGACAGCGAATGGCCCAATTGATTTCGGGTTAAATTTCCAAGTGTTGAATTTCCAGAGCTGACAAAATCAATGCCTTCACCTAAATCAATAATTTCGTTCTTATAGGATGTTATCACAAGACTGGCCCCAAAGCTAAAGTCATTGGTTATCTGGTCTGCATATTTTAATTCAACATCCAGACCGGTATTTTGTATGGAGCCACGTTTTTTATAAACATCCAACAGGATTTCAATTTTGTTTTTCAATAGGCCAACATCAACACCCAGATTCGTTTGAGTAAATGATTGATTCGAATTTGCTGAAGTCTGATTGGCAAAAATCACATTGCCCATAAGACCATAGCTTCCCCGAATTTTCAAGTCTGAAATAAAATTACTCTCCGCTAAGAAAGACTCCTCACTTATTCGCCAACCCGCGCTCAAAGCATGGTAATTTCCAAACACATTGTTGCCAAAAACCGAAGAATCACCATCTCTGCGAAAGGATGCCCCTAACAGGTATCTATTCTTATATCTATAATCAATTTTCAGGAACGAAGAGTACATTTTCTGACCATCGTTGAAGTAGGAGTTTGCTTCTGTAATCGTAGCCCCGTTACTAAGGGTGCGAAAGGAAACGGCATCGGAGAAATAACCAGCTCTTCCGCCCGATACCCCTCTTCCAGTGCCTAACTGCAGGGATTCTATACCAACCAACGCATCAATATAATGTTGTTCAAAATTTCGTTGATAGTGTAATGTATTAGACCAGACCCAATCACCTTGATATGATGCACCTTCGCGCAGGGAAGAGAACGGATTGTTTACTACATTTTCATAGGTTGCAAAAGTATAGTCTGAAAAATATCCGTTTTGGTAAGACCCCCCAAATGAACTTTTAAAATCAAGACCCTTAATAATATTGGCCGCAATATATAAATTACCGAATACGCGAACATCTGAGTTCAGATCATCGGCATTTCTTGTTAAGTCTGCTACCGCGTTTCGCGCGTTACCCAAACGAGGAGCCAAGCCGGTACCACCCCATTCGCCCGGAATGAAGCTATGACTGATTCCTGCAACTGATTGATTCATAATAGCAGGGATAATCGACTGCGAACGATAAACACTACCAATAGCATTATCCGGACTAAGATTTAAAAACGTTAAGCCCGATCGATGGGTTATCTGCAAATTTTCTCCAATCGTTATGTGTCTTTTTATCTTAAAGTTTGAGTTGAAACGGGCGGTAAACCACTTATTATTCGTATTTAGAATTACTCCTTCCTGATTAAAATAATCGAGACTAACCAAAATGTTTGAATTGGTATTGCCACCGGTGAGTGATAGGTTATGATTTGTGATGGGTGCTGGTTTTGTTACCTCGTTATACCAGTTGGTATTGGCAGCCCAGGATGGAAGTGTTGGCGTGGGATTAGACGAAGGGCCATAGATTGGGTGTGTTTCTGTTGTTCCATCATTTTTATACACCAGCCATTGCAGATCGGCATACTCTTGTGTATTTAACAGATTAGCGGGTGCCTTACCTGTGCCTTGAAGACCAGCATATATACTATACGTTATGTGTAAACCTGGATTACCCTTTTTAGTGGTGACAACCACTACCCCGCCTGATGATCGTGAACCATATAACGAAGCAGCCGCTGCATCTTTTAATACAGTCAGAGATTCTATATCGATCGGGTTAAGGGACTGGATATCATACATGGGTACACCATCCACAATGTAAAGTGGTTCATTGCCATTCAGAGAACTTATCCCGCGAATTCGAACTCTAGAAGCCGAGCCGGGAGCACCAGAGTTAATGACATTAACACCAGCTAATCTCCCTTGTAAGAGGTTGCTTAAATTTCTAAAAGGAAGAGCATTGAGGTTTTTTATATTGGCAATAGCAACGGCTGATGCTGTTAATTTTTTGGGTTGTAAGGCATATCCCATCAATATAGAATCCGGAATAAACATCTTACTATCGTAAGTTTCTTTTTTTTCTACTAACTGCCCCTTTGATATAATATTTACAAACACACAAAATATAGTCAAGAATAAACTGGCACTTTTCATTTATTAAAAAGGTGGATGAGTTTGTAATACCTAACAAACATAAAGGCTAATTGTATTTAATGATATAGATTAAAGTAAAAATTAATAATCCTAAAGCTGCAAGTATTTCAACAATCAAGAATAATCTCTTAAGCCATAATTTATCTTGAAGGTAATAACCTAAGATTGAAATCAATTGTAGTGAAAGTATTGGCAATATAATTACCTGAAATAACAGACCACCTGTCACCCAGTCTCTCTTTCGATAGGAGACACAGATATATGATACAATAAGGGATATTAATAAGATTATGAGCGGATAATACTTTATTAAATACTGCTTTATTTTTAATTTCATAGATCACTTTTTGTAATCCCCAACTCCTAATGTTCTTAAAATCATAGCAAGAGCTTTTCTATTCTCATCAGCATTGTTTCCAAAGGCATAAGTAAAGTGAGGATGATTATCACCCTTTTCGATGAAGCTTTGTAATGCTCCAATTCCTTCGATTACATTGTCTTCAGGTATATCGATGCGAATAATATTTTTAATATTCTTGTTGGAAGTCAAGGATTTATATAAATCAGATTTTGTGTCAAATGTTGCCCCAATCAACACTAAATTGTCAATCATTTTGCCTTGTTTAGCAAGCATCAATGCGGATTGAGCCATTATTACCGCACCAGTACTATATCCAGAAAGATTGAACTGTTCATTCTCTGACAATGGACTAGTTTCTAAATCTTTGTTGATTTGGTCTACTGTACTCTTAATCCTCCAATTAACATTACCCTCATCTACATTTGAAACAATGCCATCTCCTCCCATCGTTGAAGTCACGTTGCTCAAATCATAATATGGTTTTTGGCTGTATTCTCCGATTGACCAAAGGGCATCCCTAGGTACTCCTAACAATGGTCTTGCATGTGCATCAATATCTTTTGAAAACTGGATGTTCCCATGAACCGAAAATGCTTCTAACATCTTTTTAATATATCCAGTATTATCTGGATCGTGTCCAGCGCCTGCGGAAAAATAAAGCCGCTTTCCGTCTGGATCAATGAAAACTGCTGGACTATTAGCCGCATAATTATATGGACTAAGTGAAATGTATTCCTCAGATAAAGGATCAATCACTCCCCACCTACCAATCTCAGGCATATACATCCTTGCCCCATAATCCATCCAGCCTAAGCTGTGTTCATCCTGCAACTCCTTACCATTATAAAGATAATCATTGTCAAATGAACTTTGCTTCTGGTAACTCTGCGCGGCTATTGCTAACCCAAAGGGGTAGTAGTCGGTTGTTTGCACTACCTGTAAGGTGGAAGTGTTGCGCGTATGGATAATATTAAAATCATCGAAGTACACACTCGTGGCTGAGCTTACATTGCTTTCATTTGCTACATAAGCATAAAGATAACCACCTGTAGGAATGGTTATGTCCAGGTACATCTGCTGATGGCCCACCACAGCTGTACTGTTTACTGCTACATAGCCAAACTGCTGGTACACATAGCTGCTGTTAAATAAAATGTAAAACAGGTAAGCCTTGGGCACTCCGGTGGTTTGGCCAATGGTTGCTGCCTGCGTAGGCACGCTGTTTGTTAATGCAGTATGTGCAGTCTCTCCGGCTGTGAGCATAAAGGAACCCGTAACTGCACTTGCCAGGTTTGAGATCAATGTGCTGTTACTGCCTGTGCCCGTTGCGTATCGAGCAAACACTTCCAATTGAACTCTATCGCCTGCCGTTACCTGCAACATTTTTGCGGGACCTATTGCTTTACCTGCCAGGTTGCCATTGGTCTCAGCACTCTTATCGGGCAATACTACATCAATGCTTGCCGGGGTATGGTTAAAGGCTGTTACCCGTGTAGTGGGTATGTTGTAAAACTGGCCTTGTTCCTTGGTAGCCAGCGGGCTTTCCATCGTGGCCTTGTATTCGTCTACCTGTTTCTGGTAGCCATACACAACACGCGTGTTACCCAGGTGATCCTTATGAAAATATTCATACTGCCACACTCCGGCATTCTTCACAGCACGGCCTTCGGAGGTCATCATAAATTTTAGATCAGCTGCTAAGGGTGGGCTTGCAAGCGGCTGTACACTTTCATACTGGATACCGCCTACATACTCGGTGCGGGAGATTAGGGTTCCGCTATTATCATAAGCAACCTCGCGCAACTTGGTACCGGCCGCATCGTAGGTGTACATAATCTTTTTATTTCCAAACCGCACTTCGCGGGGAAGGTTGAGGTGGTTGTACAAAACTCCTTTGGGGTCGGGCTCTGTTGGCCCTACCAGGCCCTTGTTCTGGTCTACTTCCATGCTGCCGTTGGCATCGTACGTATATTCGCCTGTTGTAAATGTTGTTGTTTCGTTAAACCCATAGGGCTTGTAGGTAGGTGAAGCATAGTCGCCCACGGCATCCAATTGGTTTCCTTTATAAAAATACCGCAGGTCATCCACCATTACATTATCCGTGTTATTAAATAACGATCTGCGTTTCAAGGTGCGGATGTTACCGTTTTTATCGTAGGTCAGGTTCTCGTTGAACAGATTTACGTTGGCTGTCCACGTTGTTGCATTTTTGGTTGCATAGGTAGCATCCAACAGGCGGTTGAGTTGATCGTACTTAAAACCATAGATCTTTTCTGTAGCCGCATCTACTAAATTGTTGGTCTTCCATTGAATGGCCGAAATATTGCCGTTGTATTGTTCTTTTGTGTTTACGCCATTGATACTAACGATGTCATTATATCTCAACTCCATCCCAAATAAATCACTGGTTGGGTCGTTGTCGTTTATCAAGGCATCAGAGGTAAGTGTACTGTTGTTTATGTGTGTAAGCCAGCCGCGAATGTTGTACCGATAGTCATTATACTGCAGAAAGGTTGTGCCGCTGTTAGTCGAGTGAATATTTTTTTCGACCAACTCGCCCAGTTCGTTGTATTTATGGGAGGCCAGCAAGGTGCGGGTTGCGGGCAGGTTATCCATGGTTTGCCACACTTCTTTTACCCGGCCCATGTGGTCGTAAAATGTTTCAGTAAGACTGGTAAGTGCTGTGCCATGATTGAGCTGGCTCTTTGTAATCCAAGGTGTGAGGCCGTAATATTCGTTGGTGATTTTGTTATTATTATTCAGGTGGTCATCTCCTATTGATTGAATTAACCGGTATCGGTCGTCATAATAACTGGCGGTTACCAACCATTGTATTGGTGAACTTTGTAGAACTCTGATTTTAGAGCCAGTCACTAAATTCTTTACTCTCGGGTTTACAATACCAGTAAATCCAGAAGGGATGGCTGCATCATAGCCAGCTAGTGCCAGGTTAGTTTTAAAGGTGTAATCATCGTAATAAGTGATCGTGTAAATATCATTGATCGTAGCGGTTGTGGGGTATGTGAAGTTGAGCGTATACCCTACTCCATTACCACTCGCTGTATTTTCGTTTCGGGTAGAGATGGCATTAACTGCTGTCACCATTGCATCGCGCGTGTTTGTGCTTGCAATTTCTCCGGTAATGATAGGTCGGTTTAATACATCATACTTGGTAAAACTCCATTTGCCTCCCGCTTTCTGGTTACCGTCCTGACTTAGAACAAGTCGATCCCATTGATCATACACCATGTCTACTTGTTTCGCTCCGGGCACACGCTTGTAAATCATTCGACCACGTTCGTCATAGCGGTATTCGAACGAAAGGGAGTCGAGCATATTCTTCTTTAGCTGGTTGGTTCCCAAAATATCGTAAGCGCTATTGCGATAAATAAACTTTGGCTGCAACACAAAGCGGAGGCGCTCGAAGTCATCATAGATGTAATAAGTAAGGGTCCAATTATTATTGTCGTAGGTAAGTGGATTCACCCCAGCGGCCTCTTGCACCTTTTTCAAAATTACCTTTCCAAGTTTGTCAGTGTATTCCCGCACCTGGCGGCTCTCCTCATCCTTGGTTACGGTTACATACAACTTGTTAGAAGGATAATTAGCGGAGCTACTGAGTATAAATTCGGGTCCACTTGCAAGGGTAACGGGAGTCAATGTCCACATTTTGATTTGCTCTTGACCTGCTAACGTGTTACCATCTGCATTAACAAGATATTGCATCTTCACAGCTTTACCATTATCAGGAGTTGCGAGATTGGGTTGCCAGACAGCACCCGGGGCACCTTTTTGTGAGAGACGGTTAAGGGGTGAGGGCTCGAAAACAGTTTCAGCCCACGGGGATCCGTCCGTCTTCACTTTATTCAGGTAGGTGGTGGCCGTGCTATAAAACGCAGCCTGCCCGGTAAGATCATTACTTTTATAACGACCATTATTTTCTGCTACATAAGGAAGATACTCCTTCACCTGTCGACCATATTGATCATACTTAACAGGGGTAACAATGTCACCTTTTAAGAGTGAAGCTTGAGTAGCTACATTTTGTAAGGGTCGGCCCAGGCCATCAAAGTAAGCGATGGATTGAGTTACCTTTTCAGATGCCAGGTTGGGGACTTGTACGGGGTCTGTGATATTAGATATTAGCACATTATTGCTTACTACATAGTTCATATTCACACCAACCAGAGGTCCGTTTAAGGTATAAGGTATGGCAGAACTTGTAGCACCAGTTTTTAATGCAGTAACCGTATAGGTATCTGGTAGGGTCGCATTATAAGTTGTAGAAGTGCTTGATTGTACAATTGCGTTGGCTGAGTTTCGCCATATGTAGGTCTCATTTCCGGAGGTAACTGTAAGAGTAACCGGAACCTCTTTAGTTACATAATTTTGTGGTGCACTCACAACCGGATTTGCATATACATTGATGTTGATGGCAGCCTGTGGGCCTTCGCAGCCACCCGAACTTACAGAACGCACATACATATAATTGGAAGCACTTGCACTTACTGAGGCCGTGGTGACAGTTAATGAGGTTGGCGGCTGATATACATTAGAAGAGTTATACCATTTATATGTTCCACCAACTGGCGTGCCGCTGGCAACTAAAGTCAACGTTCCGGTTCCGAAGCGAGAGTTACCAGTAATTGTTGGTGCAGTTGTGACCGCCACCACGGTGGCAATAGCAATAACTGGTGTACCTGAACATGCATTGGCTGTTGGCGTTATTGTATAGGTAACTGTGCCACCGGTTGCGCTTGTTAATGTTTGTGCAATCGTTGATCCACTGCCTGAACTTGCTCCTGTAACACCGGAAGCACTGGCAGTCCAGCTAAACGTGGTACCTGATACACCATTAGGATTTGTAATGACTATTGCCGTTGCGCTCCCGGTACAAATTGATTGGTTGGATGCTGAAGCTGTAGGTTTAGGTTTAACAGTAACAGTTGAAACTATCGCTGTTCCATTGCATCCATTGGCAGTTGGTGTTATTGTATAGGTGGCTATTTGATTAGTTGCCGTTGCATTTGTTAATGTCTGTGAGATAGAATTCCCCGATCCTGAACTTGCCCCGCTGATGTTTGGAGCAGAAACTGTCCAGCTATAGGTAGTCCCAGCTACCAAATTTGGATTTGTGATCGTAATGGTTGTCATGGACTGTGCACTACAGATCGTTTGAGATGCAATTGATACAGCAACAGTCGGTTTAGGCTTAACCGTTACAGTATGCGTCACAACCGGACCTGGGCATCCATTTGCTGTGGCAGTAATTGAATACGTAGCTGTTTGATTAGTATTAGTACTGTTTGTTAAAGTTTGTCCAATCGAAGTGCCAGTACCTGAAGCTGCTCCGGTAATATTAGGGGCGGATACTGTCCAGCTAAAAGTAGTACCCGGCACACTATTTAGATTGCTCAACGTAACAGTACTAAATGTTTGTCCTGAACAAATTGTTTGAGCAGAGCTTGAAACTCCGGCTGTGGGTATTGTATAAACGGTAACAACTACCGATGTTCTGCTTCCTTCACATGTGGTAACAGTATTGTACTTTGAAACATAAAACGTTTTAGTAGAGGTTACAGGTTGGGAAGTAGGTATTGGTGAACCTCCCGAAGAAACATCATACCAACGATACTCCTCGTTTGCTACTGCACCAGAGCCTGTAAGTGTGGTAGTGCCCGATCCACAAAACGTAGCAGGGCTCGCACTTCCGCCAGCTACCCCCGGCAAAGGATTAACTGTTAACGTAGTAGTAGCGCTTAATACTTGCGTACACCCGGATGAGGCATTAGTGGCTCTGACTGTAATGGTACCTCCTGATGTCAATGAGTAGCTGGTGATATTTATTGTACCACCACCGGCAACCACTCCGCTCACCGGACTTGCACCTATAAACAATTGGTAATTTACTCCCGCTTCACTGCCCGTTACAGTAATATTTGTAGTTGCTCCGCTGCATACTGACACTGACCCCGGAGAAACAGCAACATTCTGGGGTAGCGCATTAATCGTAATAATTCTTGCTGCCGACTGTGAAGAAGAACACAAGCCCCCTGTTCCTATGGCCGCCACTGTATAACTGCCTGCATAAGGTAACTGGTCGCCTAAAAAAATAGTGTACCCAGAAGAAGTTGCCCCACTAATTGCATTACCATCTTTAAACCACTGAAAATAGGAGGTATTGGCGGGTGTATCGCTAGTTAGATTAATTATTGCAGCTCCATTACATTGGCTTACGTTGCCGGAAGGAGATGTAATGGTTGGGGTACCTGGAAGTGGATTAACAGTTACTGTCGCTGCCGCCCTCGCTCCTTCACAACCTGATTGGGTGTTATAGAGAGCTGCATAAAAAATTGTGGTTGAACTAATATTAGGCTGATAGGTTGAGATCGGGGATCCGCCAGAGGCAACATTGTACCAGCGAATTTGATCGTAAGCACCACCCCCACTTCCATACAAAGTCACAGACCCAGTACCGCAAATTGAAGTAGTGCTCATAGTAGGAGAAGGTGTGCTGGGTACTGCATAATATGTTCTGTAAGCTGTTGTCAACGCAGAACTCCATGTTGAACTGCAATTGGGTTTTGCCCGCAGGTAGTAATTACCTGATGCTGAAATCGTGTAGGAGCTTGATGAATAGGTTTGGTCTATTCCTCCTGAAGAGGTCTGCCAGTACCAGGTGACGCCAGCCGGAGGACCACCGGAGTAAGAAATTGTTTGGGGTCCGCACACATTACTTGAATAGGAGAATGTTGTAGAAGGTGTGGCTGCTGTCGGGCATGAGATGGTAACATTCAGGGTAGCCATTGGTGCTTGCCCATAAGCACTAAAACCTATTGTGCTGGTACCCGCGCTAGTCCAGCTAATGGAGGCATAATAAATAGTGCCGCTCCTGCTAGAGGAAACCACATACCCATTTGCAGGTGAAATACTCCACGAATAATAAGAATACACAGCGCTACCATAATAGGTATACTGAATAGTTTGGCCGGGATTTACGTTGGTGGATCCGCTGATCTGGCCCATGCACACAGTAACTGTGAGAAGTAATGTGGAGGTTATAAGAGCTATCTTCATGACCTAAAGTTTTTGAATGGATGAAACTGTGTATCTAAGCCGAATGTCACTGGTTCCACCCAGCAAGGTCAGGTCAATCAGCCAGCCATCCACACTCTTTTTAAGAATCAGGTCTCCCTTAGCCGTACCATCTGTAATTTTATACGTAATACTTCCGCTCTTATTAACATCGGCCCAGGTGCCTATTGTATTAGTAACAGTTAATTCAACAACAGATTTACCGGTATCCTGAACCCATTTGATTTTTTGGGTGCCATAGGTAATAAACTGGCAACTGTTCGCAAAATCAGCGTTGGCATCCAGATCCTTAAAGCCAGTAGCATTCCATTGGATAGTTTCCTTGGTTGCATTTTGTGCTGTTGCTATAAAACCGGAATAAAGGGCAAGTAAAAGTATTGCGTTTTTTAACATAACCGGGCGATTTGTAAAATGAGCAGTGTGTTGGTAGTGGTTTAATAAATGTATGGGTAAAGCTTAATTTAAAAAGTAGTATCCAAGTGCAAATCATACACTGAATTTCGTACCGTATTTCTACGGGTATGTCAACTTAAGTCATTTATTATCATATCGTTCCAAACAGTTATTTTGCAATCCCAGAGTATATCTTACATTCGACAAATTGAATTTGAAAAAAATACTTATTGCAGACGATCATCCTATGGCCCGAAAGGGTTTGGTAACCTTATTAAAAGGCGAATGGCCACAGGTGGAAGTTTTTGAAGCCCGCGATGGTAATGAAGTAATAGCAGCCTATCCAACTTTTAACCCGGATCTTCTTATTCTTGATTATAGGATGCCGACCCTGACGGGCTACGAGGCCGCGAAAGAAATTTTGCAGGTAAATAGTACTGCCAGAATTATTTTGCTGACCATGTTTGACTCGATTCCGATTGCCATGAATTTTCTTCGCATTGGCGGGAAGGGTTTTTTATCCAAAGGAAGTGAGGTAGAGCACATCATCAAGGCTATCAATACAGTAGCACAAGGTGATATATATTTTCATTCAGATAATGAAGAAGAATTACTTCATTGGTTTCAAATGGGCATGGCGAAAAATGTGCCTGCGATTTCCTTCACACCCCGGGAGCTTCAGGTTTGTTTTAAAGTATCTAAAGGACTAATTAATAAAGAGATTGCCGAGGAGTTGAAAATAAGTGTGAGGACTGTTGAGACTTATCGGCAACAGTTAATAGCGAAAACAAATGTCCGGAACACCGCAGAACTTGTTGAGTATATCTACAAGAATGGCATTGGGTAGGTCCTTAATTAATCCTACCTGAGGCCAAACCTGACAGCTCTATTTAATTACGAGCTTAGCAACACACAGCGTTCCAAGGACAGCTTCAATCTTATAAAAGTCTTTGCTGGTGAGGATAACTTGCTGATTGTTTCCCAATTTTTTCCAGGTTGTGCGCATGAATTTTATTTGCGCATCAATAGTGGGGAGTGGTTTGTCGAGCTTGTGAACGTTAATTAATTTTTTCATTGGTCCTTTTTTGAAGCCAGAAATCATTTGCAACTTATTCAGATTAGAAATAACTGGGAATAGGAATTTGTCCTATAAGCATTCCAGGTTTGGAATTCTATAGATAACTTAAAAATAATACCGATCACGGTCTCACCCATCGACAGAATACAAACGAATCAATATTCTTTAGTTGGACGGAACCAGACCATACTTTTTGAAAATTGCATGGACCTCTTTGATTATCAGGGGATGATCTGAAGGGATTGGAACCCCAGAACCACTTTCCTTTATGAGAGTGGCATAGAAGACCAGGTCTAAGGAATGCTTTCGAAGTTCGGTAAAATCCCGTTTAAGAAATTCTATCTTGATTGGACTCAGGGCGATGGTACCAAAATGTTCTTCGGCAAAGAAAAGCAACGTTGCTTCTGAAAGCAGGGATGTCAGGAGAGTGTCTCGAATTTGCCGGATGGATGAAATGACTTGATCGGTAGGAATTTTTGGTTCCGGCTTGGGTGTACGGTGGTCCGTCATTTATTAAAATTCTGTTTAAAAGTAAGAAAAGAAAAGGACACCCGAGTAAAAAAATACAAGAGGTCATCCATTTGCAAAATAACAAGCTTCGAAATTTAGTAATCTCCTACACTCTCTTTCTCTGAGGGTTCGCTATGAAGTGTTGCAGTTAGTTAATGCGTGCCGATTGAATTTTTTGGATCAATCAAATTCACTATGAAATGAACGGAGGTATGCCGGCTTGGATTTCCATGATGTCTACTGGGTGATAGAACCTGACTTAGTTCCATGATTCATTAACAGCGTTATAACGATTGTTCTTACTAAAAAAACAGTCCCTCCTGGAGGGACTGTTTAGTCGGCTGCGTTGCATACCTACTTCTGAAAAGAAGTTTTTACTGTACTACAAAGAAGGAGTTTCAATGCTTATCATCTATCCACCAAAGCGGTTGAATTTATTACAGACCTATATACCATGAAATACTAAAAGGGTTAACATTTTTTGAAGTTTTTTGGAGTTTATCAGGTAACGTTCTGCCATGGCCATTTTCTCCTGTCGATCTACC
>JBEBJH010000052.1:0-22739 GCA_040079965.1 Cyclobacteriaceae bacterium | reverse complement strand
AGCCAGACGGCATTAGCAGCAGCGAAGGCGGTTCTTGGTGATGAAGATTTCATGAAGATGACCCGCGAGAAGAATGCTGTAGCCCGTAAAGTGCTCACCGACTATCTCGATAAGAAAAATATCTTCTACGGAAAATCACAAACCAACGTAGTGCTTTTCCCGGCACCAATGGATGGAAAAACAATTTTGTCGAAGCTCGATGAAAAAGGATTCCTGATTCGCGTGTGGGATTATCAGCAAAAGGAATGGTGCCGCGTGAGTATTGGTACTGCCGATGAAATGAAAGCCTTTGTTAAGGTGTTTGATGAGGTAACGGCTTAACCTTCAAGCGTACCAATCGATCACCACTGAGCTTAGTCTTTAGCTTATTCTGAAATCGTTTAACTGGATATCATCCAATCCTCGTTGGTCAAACGGGTTTTCCATTTGATCCTGAACATTATAAAGTGAAATCAGTATAAAGGTTGAGACAGCCGACAGGGCATATAAAATCCAGGAATCATTCACCGAGATCCCATCATGCAATTTGTTGTATAACGAGGGGGTATAGATGACTGGATAGATATAGATGAAAATCAAACAATAAGCACGAATGGCAATCGGGGTGCGGTGTTGATTAATGGCGATAAGGTTCTCTGTGCCCCGATGCACATCCTTCATGAAGCGGAATATTTTTAGCGCGGTGCCATTTCCGATTGGCTCCGAATTATTCTTTATGAAGAGGGCAACCTTACTTATTTCCGCGTAAAGACTTTCTTTGGTGCAGGTTTTGGGCCCCAGGTAATCGACCAGCCGATTAGAAATTAATTTGATCTGATTTTGAATTTCCTGCTTTTTAGAATCCTCCAGTTTCTTGTTTTCCTGAAAGCAGCAATCAACGGTGATCAGACCAGATTTAAAAAGCGATAAAAATTCAAGAGCCTTTTCTCTCCTTCTAAACGCACTACGGATTGTAAATACAAGTGGAAAGATAATCGCAATGCTTATCAATGCCAGGTCATAATTGTACTGAAATTCGTGATGAAGGGTGATATAAGAAACCAGCAGCGAAATGCCCAGGGCGAACGCAGTCCGGGTGTTCAGAATGGAAAGGTATCGGTTCATTGAATCAGGAGGGTATTTGGGTTCATTGTAAATTTAATCAAAGTCGGCATTTAAAATAATAAGGTTAGGTAGGAGTTTGCCTTAACTTAATCATTCAAAGAGAACCAGTTCCTGATTGTGTTTTTCGCAAAGAATCTGATGTAATTTCAGTGCTTCTTTTTTTCCCTCCTGGTCAACCAACAGGCAAACTGTACCTCCATTTCCACCGCCAGTAATTTTCGCGCCATAGATTCCGGGGGTGTTTTTAGTGAGGGCCACAATCTCATCCGTTCGGGGAGAACCGAGGCCGCATCGCGAGTAACTTTCGTGCGACTGATACATGAGGTTGCCCATGCTTTTTAAAATGTCAGTCCTTTGATCGATGGATTTAATATCCTGCAAACGTGTAAGATAGTTTTTGAATTGAAGAACCCGATCGTGTTCGAGCACGGGGTGCGAAGTGCATTGAAGCACCTGATAGTTTGTTTGCTCACCGATCGTAGTTATTGAATCAATGGTCTCGTATTTATTAAGAAATTCTTTTCCGGTTAAAGATGAAGGCAGAACAGCTTCAAATGATTTTTTAAATTCTTTTATCGGAATGTTGCAAAGAAATCCCTGATAAGGAAGTGATGAGAAATTATTTGTCGCTTTGGCAGAATGAATTTCGTTAGAGGAAATGCCCAGCGAATGGGCGATGATAGAGTAGCCCATAAAAGCAGCAGCCCGTACTTCGCTGTAAGAGGCTCCGGCCACTGAATGTCTTACACCGCTGTCTATTCCAATAAAGGAAATCTCATCCGGTATTGAAATGAGAGTATCGATTTTATCGGGCTGGCAAAGAATGGGTAAGAGTTTTTTGGATTCGCCCAGGTAACAAGCCAATTGATCCATGAGTCCGCAGGGCGCGCCAACCACCAGGTTCTCCACCCGCTGTGCAAGAATTGGAAGCAACGTGCCGGGTAACTCAAGATGAAATGCTTTAGCAAGAGCTTTCATACAGGCTACTTCAATGGAGGCTGATGAACTTACACCTTTTCCCAATGGAACAGTAGAGTGAAGATCAAAATCAGCACCTTTAAAATTTATGCTTTTTTCTTTTTGAAGCACAAGAGCACAACCCAACACATAGGCAATCCACGCTTGGCTCGGATTCTGTTTACATTTATTTTGTGCGAATAGATAGTCAACCTGATTGTTATTGAGATAGTCGCGGTAATCAACGTGGGCGGTCAGGGTTTCGCCAGAGTTTAACTGACTTTTTATATGACATTGATAATCATCGCGCAATCGCAATTTAATATGCGTTCGATGCGCAATGGGCATCTGCAATACAAGGGAGCCTGAATAATCAGCAATTCCGCCCATTACATCCAAACGGCCCGGTGCCGAAGCCTTTATAAATTTTGTTGATGCTTCTTCAGCGCTCAAAGGCATATTCGCTGAGATTTACTTTTAGTAACTCTGCCGCCTTATCCTCAGGCATAGTATCGGCCATAAAATTTCCCGCTCCAATTTCTGGTCCGGCTAAATACTTAATCAGACCGGGTTGGCGGTAAGGTGGTTGCAACCAAAGATGCATTCTGAATTCCGGATACGCTGTCCCATCCACAGGCGCTTGCATGATAGACATCACATACGGAAAATCCATCTGAAAGTTCATGTCCATCCTGCGCACCACCTGGTGAAACACACTTGTAAGATCGCTGAGTTCTTGCGGAGAAAGTGAGATCAGGGATTGATGATGTTTTTTAGGAAAGATCATGACCTCATACGCATAGCGGGCAAAGAAGGGAATGAAGGCGATGGCATTTTCATCCTCTGCGAGTACCCGAAGCCCATCTCGTTTTTCATTTCCAATAATTTCCTCAAAAACATTTTTAGAATAAGATTCCCGATGTTTGTGGGCAATTTTAATTTGTTGTTCTACCAGTTTGAATGAAAAATCGGTAGCGTAAATCTGGCAATGCGGATGTGAATTGCTTACCCCAACGGCTTCTCCTTTATTCTCAAAAATCAACACTGATTTTATAGCTGCATTCTTTTCGAACTCAACCATCTGTTGTTGAAAGGCAGCAAATACGTTCACCACCTTTTCAAGCTTCATCTGCGAGAGCGTAATGTTGTGGCGGGGGTCGTAGCAAACCACTTTGGCAATGCCCAAGGCCCGCTCTTTTTTATATATACTATCGGTGGCCGGCAAGGGCACAACAGGGGCATTCATGCTTACCACCGGGTGATCGTTTTCAAAAATGAAAACATCCTGATAGTTCGGATTCGCAGTACCATGAACTCTCGGGTTTCCAGGGCACAGGTAGCAGGTGGAATTGTAAGCGGTTGATTCTTTGTGTTTGATCAGGCCGGCACCTTGCCAGGGACGCTTGTTTCGGTGGGCGGAGTAGACAACCCATTCCTCGCGGAGTGGATGCCATCGCTTTTCCCAATTGCCTTCGAATTCATTTTTCATCGAAGCCAATTTTACTCAATTTTTAACTGAGAAAGGCTGAGCTTAAAGAGAAAATAATGGAATTGTGAATTTTTTTAAACCTCGAATTTTCTAAATATCCTTTACCAAACCGCTAAAAAAATCGTGCTTCGCGCGAGGGTTAATTTGTAGGGGTAAGGAGGTAATCTAAAGAGGAATTCTACTTTTGAGGTGTACTAAAACAGGGATGCTTACATCTGTATCGCCTGTCAAATCTTTGTCGACCAACGAGTCAACCTATGTTCTCAACTCTGAGGCCAGACTGAAACTGTCCAGTAAATTTCTCCGCGTACTGAACTCTTGTCCGACCGTGACCAAATTATCCACATGAGAATCCTGTATAAAATTTTGTCTTTGTCTTTTGCACGGCTGATCCTTGATTTGAAAATGAATCTTATTCGCGTTTAACCATTTATTTGCTCCGAAGCCAGCTCAATCTTATTTTATCAATACTGGCATTTTCATGTCCACCTGTGTGCCGTTGCCAAGTTGGCCATTACTGTTGTGTCCCCACGTCCATAGAGTGCCATCTGCTTTTAGTGCCATCGAGTGATAGTGCCCTGCTGCAATTGCAGAATAATCAGTCCCTATATTAGTAGGTAAATGTTTTGAAACATCTGTGCCATCGCCCAACTGACCAGAAAAATTATATCCCCATGCATATAATGTTCCATCTATTTTTAGACCTAAGGAGTGTGCATGACCAGCAGAAATAGTTGAATAATCAGAACTTATTAAAGTTGGTGGTTTATTACCCCCTTCAGTGCCATCCCCCAACCTACCAGAGGCGTTATCTCCCCAAGCCCAGAGTGTTCTGTCTGTTTTTAAGGCCAGAGTGTATCTGTCACCGGCAGAGATCATTGCATAATTTGATCCTATGAGTACAGGCATTTTCTTTAGAATATATGTGCCATCTCCGAGTTGTCTATCACCGTTACCTCCCCACCCCCATAGCGTACCATCTGTTTTCAAACCAAAGGAATGAGTGGTGCTTGCAGTTATTTTTGCATAGCCCTCGCCTACTTGAACAGGATTTTTGCCACTGCCCAGTTGGGCACCGTTACCATCATCCCCCCAGGCCCAAAGAGTTCCACCTGTTTTTAAAGCTAACGATCTTCGACCACCTGCTGCGATCGCTAAATAATCTGAGCCTATCAATACAGGTATGTTTTTATCCACCAATGTGCCATCACCTAACTGTCCTGCATTATTGCCTCCCCATGCCCAGAGGGTGCCATCTGTTTTCAAGCCTAAGGAATGAAATTCACTTGCTGCAATCGCTGAGTAACCGACACCAATCTTTATGGGTATATGAGCTTCAGGTAATTCACCTCCATCACCTAATTGGCCGTATTTATTGTCTCCCCACGCCCAGAGGGTGCCGTCAGACTTTATAGCCAGTGAATGAAATTGACCTATAGCTATTGCTGTATAAGATACAGAGTCAGGCACAATACTTTCTTTACAACTATCAGTAACAGGGAATAGGATGCCTAGAATGAATGAAATATAAATCCGAGTCGCTATCCTCTTTTTCATAATACTCATGTTACAATTAATATTGTCTGCGTATATATATTTTCGTTGTACTATTGTTAACCGACAGTTTATTTTGAAAAGACTCTTTGTCGACAGTCCGTTCACTTGTCGCGAAGACGAAATCTTTTTTTTACTGCCTTGTGCACAACCTTTAGATTCAAATCATCATTTTAAAAGTAGTAGTAGTTGTAGTAACTTTTGTGGGTAAGTGGGTAACCGCTTCGGTTATCGTTTGTGTATGTGTATTGTTGATATTTCCCTTATGTCAAAACCCTTCAAATCCTGCGAAAGCAGTGTGATTTCCCAGAAAATGACCAATATTTTTTTTGTGCACCTCACTCATCCTCACCTTCTTTTATCTGTTTTTTGAAAGCAATCTGATCCAGAGGACTCTGAATCTTATCCAAGGCAAACCTGCTTACGTGCGCATATATTTCAGTGGTTTTTGGCGACTCGTGTCCTAAAAGCACCTGTATATACCGTGTTGATGTACCAGACTCTAGCAAGTGGGTTGCATAGGAATGACGTAACATATGCAACCTTACTGCCTTCTTAACTCCAGCCTTTTTAGTCGCCTGCTTTAATATCTTTTGTAAACTGGCACTGTATCGCTCACCGGCCACACCTTCGAATAACCAGAAGCCCGGTTTATACTCGGTCAAATACTCTTGTAACATGGGTATCAGGTTTTGCGATAATACACTTTGCGTTTGTATTATCTTCTTTTCTGATTTATCTACTGTGGCGACAATCTCATTCTTTGATTTAAGAGAAGAGTAGTCAGCCCATACTTTGCCTTTCAGAGATTCAATAATTTTTGAAAGTGCCTCCTGATGGTCGGGTATATACCAGCATTTGTGCGTGTCGCTGAATTTTATTTCTGGTATTTTCTTTACTTCCCTAATAAGATCCCAATCCTTGTCAAAGAAAATTCCAAGACAATGATTGTTGCGATGGAATAACTTTTTTACAGTAACGATCTTAGTAAGTGTCATAAGTTATAAATCATGCCGGCACTTCAAATTTCTCAGCCGATGAACGCTTCAAATAATCTTCGTAGTCAAACGGCACATCGCCACCATCCAGCAAGCAACCATCGGGTACGGTAGGGTAAATCTCTTCATACGTTTTTACCAGGTTCATAAACACCCTGCGGTACACGTGGGTGCGATTAATCTTATCCGGGTGATCAATCCCCGAAGCGCCCAGCAGTTCCACAAAACTTTCTACCGTGTTCCTGTGATAATTTGACACGCGAACTTTCTTATCTTCAACCACTAAACCTTTCATGAAATATGGATCTTGAGTTGCAACTCCAGTCGGACAGGTATTCTTATTACACTCTAATGCCTGAATACAACCGAGGGCCATCATCATAGCACGGGCTGTATTGCAAGTATCGGCACCTAGGGCCATAGCACGCACCAGGTGAAAGCCCGTGAGAATTTTTCCGGAAGCAATCAGTTTCATTTCTTTGCGAATACCAAAACCACGCAATGCATTATCCGCAAAAGCGAGAGCATCTAACATAGGCATACCTACATAATTGCTAAACTCAGGAGGAGCAGCACCTGTTCCGCCCTCGCCACCATCAATGGTAATAAAATCAGGATAGGTATTGAGTTGTACCATTGCTTTGCAGATGGATAGAAATTCGCTTTTGCGACCGATGCAAAGTTTGAAGCCTACAGGCTTGCCACCCGATAGCTCGCGCAGGCGTTTTACAAACAACATTAATTCTATTGGGGTGCCGAACGCACTATGAAACGGAGGCGAAAATACTGTTGTTCCGGGTTCTACTAATCGAATGGCTGCAATCTCGGGAGTGTTTTTCTTGGCTGGTAAAATTCCACCATGGCCTGGCTTTGCACCTTGCGAGAGTTTGATTTCGATCATCTTCACATTCGGTTTCGTAGCATTATTCTGAAATGCTTCATCCGAAAATTTTCCATCGGGGGTGCGGGCACCGAAGTAGCCGGTACCAATCTGCCAGATGATGTCCCCGCCTGGCTGCAGATGATAAGGACTCAGACCGCCTTCGCCTGTGTTGTGTGCAAAGCCCCCGATTTTAGCACCCCCATTCAGAGCGAGTACGGCATTCTGGCTCAGCGATCCAAAACTCATGGCACTTACGTTAAGCACACTCATGTCATATTGTTGCTTGCAATCCTTTCCACCAAAGCGTACACGCGGGTGGTGTTCCATTTTATGAAAGTCCAGCGGCACGATGGAGTGTGTCATCCACTCATAGCCTTCGGCATATACATCCAGTTGAGTTCCAAACGGGATGGTGTCAACCTGTTTTTTGGCACGCTGATAAATTACAGAGCGTTCATTGCGGTTAATAGGCGCACCATCAGTATCATTCTCTACAAAGTATTGTTGAATTTTCGGGCGCAAGTCTTCAAAAACGTAGCGCAACCGGCCCAGCACCGGAAAATTTCTACGGATAGATTGTTTTGATTGAACTATATCCTGGATGCCCATCAGAATAACGGGCGCAACGAGGATAAAGAGCAGCAGTACATCAATCCAGAAATAACTCCAGATCAGCAAAAGGAGTGTTACAGTCACCGAGATAAAGACAAACAATTGACGGGGTGTCATAGGAATGGGTTTAGATAATAGTCGGATAAATTAGTGATTTTCGGGCGAGGGATCAAACCCTTATGAGAAATGGGTTAAATCAAGTCAGGCCACCTTCATTTCCACAATACCGCGGCTCTTGTGAATCCGCACTTCGAAATGTTTAAGAATAAAATGATTCATTCGGTTCTCGGCCAGATCGGCATGGCGGTTGTCTGGCAGGAATACCGTTAAGTCGAGTACAGCTTGTATGAATAATTCATGCCGGCAAAAGTTATCAGTCCATTGGCAGAAGGCCCGCGTCCAATCTTCTTTGTATTTCTCGCTATGATCACGTCCATCCCACACAAACCCGAGTTGGTTCTCGCCAAATTTGTAACGATACACGCCCGCCAGGTTTTGATAAAAGTTGTAAAGTGGTTTTCGGTTTTTAGATTGATAGTTTTTTAGTCGCTGACTGAATACATCATCCAGTCCCAACGGGTTATGAATTTGTTGGTAATGGACTTTTACCTTCTCAATTAATTGAGTGAGCAAGGCATCCTGAAGAGTAAGCTGAGCTTCTTCGAGCAGATAATTTTTGTCTAGCGGAAAAAATTTACGGATCACGCTGGAACAGAGGGTTTTGCAAAGGTAAAAATATTATTGATGTATTGTTTCTTTTGGCAGCTTTTCCCAAGGTTTGGGGAAAGGCGTCAGACAGGTGCCAAGCATTAGCTAAAGCGGTCATACTCCTAGTCATCGATGGCCACGAAACCCGGCTACCTGCCTGTCCGTAGCCGCTTCGGCAAAGGCAGGCGGTATCCCTGGCCGAGAATTTTTAGCAAGCTCCGTAGGAGCACCCTGTTTATAGAATTTCCATTATAGATTTTGCTTGGCTCTGATAAGAGCCACCTAAATGTCTAATCTAGAAAATCAAACAGATATTTTTCTTCAAATGAGATCTCAAATTTTTTTAGGAATTCAATGTACTCTTCTTTGAATGATTTCTTTTGATGATGTTTTTCCTGGTTGTTCACATAATTGATTACCGTACTTATACTCAAATGTGAATAGGAGAAGACACCATATCCTTCTTGCCACGCAAATTTGCCTTTAATCCATTTTTTTGAATTGATGAACTCGTTGCTTTCCACTTTAATTTCTTTTATAAAATCGGAAATAAGAACATTCGGCCTAAAGCCTACAAAGAGATGCGCATGATCAGGCATGCAATTGACTGCTAATAATTTTGTAGTCCTGTTTTTCACTAATCCAGTAATATATTTATGGAGTTCTTCTTTATGTTGTTTGGGTATTAGGTTCTGCCTGCCTTTTACTGCAAAAACAAATTGCAGATAGATTTGTGAGTAGGTATTTGCCATAATTAATAGGAGGCCCCTCTGGGGCCAATTATCTAAATTACAAACTTTCTATATACAGAGCGCTCCGCTGGAGCGTAATCTGGAGGCTTTATTAAGTAATACTAATAGTATGTCAACTCACAATCTTAATGTCTATTGAATGTTCATGATTTTTTTCGTCTAAGTCCGGTGTATCTTAATATAACGCTAGAATGGAAAAGTAAATTGGTTTGGGATTACTCGTCTTATTAGTAGTGATCCAAATTTGTTTGCCCATTATAGTAGCAACACCAGTTTTGTTGAAAGGGCAGGCTTTCAATCTTGTAATATTAATCAGGGATCATATACAGTAGCCGGTGCTGTAACCAGGTTGGTAGGATACTTAATCCTGAAATTAGCCCGAAACTCAAATCTAATATTGTCGATGGATTCTATTGTAGTTGGAAAATAATAGATGCGGGCTTCCACCGTGTTGAAAATCAGGTTTTCGTTGCGTGCCCGAAGGGCTGCGGAAAAACCAGAGAAGAAATTTCCTTTTCGGAGTAACGGCTGATTCTCTTCTCCCAGATAGGCAAGATCAACGCGCGCTACAGGGGCAAGTTTAAAACCCAATACTTTCCAGGGAGTATAAATAACAGATTCGGTACGAAACATCAATCGTTTCGCACCAGACAAACTATCAGGCCTAAATCCCCTGATGCCATTGCCATCGCGAATATCAAGTTGTCTTTTAAGCACCTGATTGATTTGTGTTGAGTAACCAACCTCAACTTCATGTCTCACTTTATTTCTTCCTAAGGAGTAAAGCCGGCTGTAGCGATTGAAGAAGAGTTGCGCTAACGCATCTTCAATCAGATCGTCACTCCAGTAATTGCCAAGTTTTATTCCATAGGTATAGAATGTTCCATTCTTATTTACAACACTCCGCAACAACTCAGCCCCGGTATAAGGTCTTTGTTTCCCAAGTTGTCGTTCCCAACCTCCCGTAAAGGAGATTCGATATCCATACGGTATATCCTCCGTGCGGCCAAAGCCTGCCACAAAGCGCGTTTTGTAAAAGTCTTGTCTGAAAAAAGTAAGCTGACCCAGCGCGGTTGTGCGATCGGTATACGTAAGTTGATTACGCGTTGGAATATAGTTTGTAGGGGTTTCGCGAAAGTATTCTTCAAAGACACGAACGGCTATGAATTTACGATTTCGGTTTTCGGTAATTGAGTTTGGAAGTTTACTGTGTCCAAATGAATACCCCGCCCACAGATCTTTAATGCTGTAATCGTAATGCGAGAATAAGGTATCCTCTTCATTGAACGTATTGCGTGACCAGTTACGACTAAGTTCGGCTGCTCCGGCCCAGCGAGCAAAAGGTTGAAACAGCGGTCTGTCCAATCTTAAATAGTAAGCACTCTCATTTTCTTCTCCCACACTTCGTCCTGTATTAATTTCTGTGTAGGCTATAGTGGCGTTAACAAAACTCCCGAAGAGATTTGTTTTTTGATATAGTATCTCTTTACCGGTATGCGGAATTCTGTCGGAATCGTAGATGCCCGTTACCTGCAGCCGTTGCCCCATGCCCGCCAGGTTTGCTTCTTGCACCTTGAATCGGTATTCTGTAGCACTGCGTGGATAAAAGGCAGCACCCAGACTAAATACATCACGCGTCAGTACCAGTAAATCTACCGAGTCACTGGTTTCTGATACAGGCACAACAAAGATCCTTGAGTCAAGTATAAAATCAAGGTCGCGTAGATAGCGTTCATTATCTGCAGCCCGATAGGGATTTAAGGGGTTGCCTTCGCGTAGAAAAATATTATCGCGAACAACCCAAGCCTTGGTATCATTGTGCAGCCAATTTCCAACCTTAGCAACAGTTGTTCTAAACCTCTTTGTTGTGTCTTGAACTGTGCGATCAAATCCGAGTTTGTCGATTATGATTTTGCGAATTATTTTTCCTTCGAAAGGTTTAAAATAATCTTCACTTTTTACGTTGATGAGTGTATCCGCACGGGGTATGCGGGTAATCGCACTCCGCACCTGATTAGCTACTTTCTTATCATTAGACTTGGCATTAGTTTTTAAACGAGTTGTATCCTGTGCCTGGGCAAAAGCCACGCAAAACAGAAGTGTTATTATAATTGAAAGCCCGCCCCACCGCATAACCCCAGAATCCTACTGGAAAGTTACACAATCCGGGAGGGATTAGAACGAATAAGGCGCCTGATAGTCAAGCGCCTTATCCCTTATTTCATATTATTGGTTTTATCGACTTGCCTCAGAACTGATCATCGGCCCAAGGAAGATCGCATTCATTAGCATTTTGTTGGTACCGAACCAGAAGGCACGGAAGGCCATGTTTTCGGTAAAACCAATCACGCGACCCCTGCCTAAAGCAGACGTACCCAGCACTGAAGAGTTTTTTAGTTTGTCGAGATTGGGTTTAGTGATGTACCCACTCAGCAATGGGGCATTGCCATACACTAATGGATTAGAATACGCTCCGTTTGCTTTTTGAATGTATAAGTTATTGGATTTAAACAAGGGTACTTTGGCAGAGGTATATCCATATAAAATTGGATTGGTAAGATCGGCATCTGCCTCGAAAATTGCTCCGCTAGTCTCCTGGGCTCTCGTGTTCTCATCTATATCGGCATAGGGCTTAGGTTTTGCCGGATCTTTTTTCCCTGCCTGTCCGGCAGGCAGATCCTCTTCCTTTTTCACATCAAACTTTCCAAGGCCTGCAGCGGTAAAGAAATTCAATGCGCGTTCAAAACCAATCACCACACCACCGGCTTGTACCCAGTTTTTTAACTTTTCTTTTGCAGCATCGCTAATGGTGGTATAAGTTCCTTCCGGCACAATAATCGTATTGTATCGCTGGATAGCCGCTGTATTGAAAACATTGATCGGAATCATTGTAACCGGAATTTGAAAACGGGTGTCAAGCAGATGCCAGATTTCACCGGCATCGGTTGGCGATACACCCCCATCAACCAGCATGGCAATTTCGGGTTTACGCAACGTATAAAACGAACTGCTGCCCAAACTTACACCACGGTAGTCAAGGCCTGTGCTTACATAATAAACATCTACTCCATCTTTTTCTGTGATTTCTTTTATTAGCACACTGATCTGATCCGGGAAACGCTCCTGGTTATCCACCGGAATCATAATCGATCCGCGATCAAATTTTTTACCCTCGGCATAAAATGGCTCGGTGGCTACTTTAATCCTTATACTCTTATCGAGCAGGCGGTACATAGCGCGTGGAGTATAATAACCATAAGGTTCAAACACATAGGCATAGTCACCTTTGCCAACAACTTTGCCCACCGGCATTTTTAGGTCGGTAACTTTTTCGCCCAACGCGGGGGCGGTTTTTATTTCTTCGTAGTCAAGTCCAAAGGCAAGGGGCAAGGTCCAACTGGAGATGTCATAGAAAATGCTGTCCTTAAATTTCAATTGTTTGTCGAACATGCCGTGAATGAGCTTGTACTGAGTCTGGTTAAGCGGAATGATATAGCTCGACTCGGCATCAAACACTTTTCCATGGATGGTTTGTGTGGAAGCAACCTTGTACACGTCCACTTTCTGGCGCAAAGCCATTTCGGCAAAATGAAAAACCCGAGCTTTGTCTTTCGATCCGATGATATAAGCCTTCACGGGGTCTTTGGCTGCATCCGCGGCAGCGGTTTTAAAAAAGTCGCGCTGATAGGTGAGCAACTCTTCGCGCATTTCATTAATTGCCTTGAGCGAACTCAGCATCGTAACAAAATGATTGCGCACAGTAAAAGGGAAACGCAAGACTCCATTTATACTTTCCTGTGCATGACCGCGTGAACTGGCTTGTTCAAATAAAATTCCGATAGAGCCCTGTACATCCGGAAATGTAGAGCCCTTGCCATAATAAAAGTCATCATAACCTTCTTGTGTAAAATAAAGGGAGCCAATTTGATCCAGCGCTTTCGCGTGATATTCTCCCATCTTGCGCGTCAACTCCTGATTTTTTTCGGGCGTAAGTGGATGTACGCGTGAAGGCACACCGGGCATAAAGAAGAACGTGGCATTGGTGCCCTGCTCGTGGTGATCAGTGAGTACATTCGGTCTCCAGTCCTGAAATTTTTTAGCGCGGGCCTGCGATTCGGGATTTTGTGCTACCAGCCAGTCGCGGTTAAGATCAAACCAATAATGGTTGAAGCGGCCCCCAGGCCAGGCCTCATTGTGTTCAGTATCATTGGCATCGGTAGAAATAACTTTGCTTTTGCGCGAGTTTACCCAGCCTGAAAAGCGTTGCAACCCATCGGGGTTAAAACTAGGGTCGAATAGAATAACAGTGTTTTCAAGATATTTTTCAATCTCAGGTCCCTGAGCAGCGGCAAGATGATAAGCCATTAACAAACCGGCATTGGCGCCACTGGCTTCATTGCCGTGGATACTACAGCCGAGGTAAAAAACAGCGGGCATACCTTTTACATCCAGCGATCCAGATTTGGAAGCATCACCCAGTTGCAGGTGCTGCTGGCGAATTGATTCAATGTTTTGATGGTTTTTAGGAGCAGTAATCATAAGTAAAAGCAGTGGCCGGGCTTCATGGGTAATACCGGTTTGCTCCAGGGTAATCCGATCCGAGGCTTTATCGAGGGCCATCATGTAATTGACGAGTTTATCATGGGTCACGTGCCATTCGCCCACCTCATGCCCAATAATAGCGCGGGGTGTTGGAATAGCCGGATCGTATTGCACCTGTGGGGGCAGATAGTAAAATAGGTCAGTTTGGGCCCGAACGGACAAAATCGAGGTAATGACCAGCATGGCTGGAATAAGAAGCTTTTTCATGGATAGTAGTAAGATTTAAAAAGGGGAAATAATTGGTTTTTCACTCAAAGTGCAAACGATAAAGTATAAGTGGTTTAGGGGGTTATGAAATTGTTAATAAAATGTTTGAAAGATTTAAAATAGACCCTTACAGTTTTCCCCCTCAAAAGGATACTTTTGCCACCGGAATTTCAACCACTAAAACCATAAATTATGAGGAAAATTTTACTCACCATGGGCCTGGCGTTTATAGCTTCTTTAGGGCTGTATGCACAGGTTACAACGTCTTCGCTAGCGGGAGTCGTTACTGACTCTAAAGGCGAGGTGTTAGTAGGAGCTACTGTTGTAGCTACCCACACACCTTCAGGAACTACGTACGGAGCGGCCTCGCGTTCGGATGGCCGATATACCATTCCAGGTATGCGTATAGGTGGGCCCTATACGGTAAAAATCAGTTTTGTTGGTTATAAAGATCAAGAGGTTCAGGAAGTTTACCTGAGTCTTGGTGTGGCTGCAAACATAAACGCCAAGTTAGAGGATGCGAGCACAGAATTGCAGGAAGTCATTGTCTCTGGAGCAAAAAATGATATTTTCAGCTCGGACAGAACAGGGGCTGCAGCCTCCTATGGTAAAACGACCATAAACAGTTTGCCTACCATCGGAAGAACCGTAGATGATATTGTAAAATATAATGCATACGGAAATGGCCGGTCATTTGCTGGTCAGGACAGCCGTTTCAACAACTTTACAATTGATGGTTCTGTGTTTAATAATGGTTTTGGGTTAGGTAGTTCTTCGCAAGCGGGTGGTCGTACCGGTACAACTCCTGTTTCATTGGATGCGTTTGATGAAATACAACTTAACGTTGCGCCTTTTGATGTTCGCCAGTCAGGATTTGCAGGGGCTGGTATAAATGCCGTTACCCGCTCGGGTACAAATGAAATCTCAGGTTCGGTTTATTACATCACCCGTAGCAATGGCCTAACAGGTAATACAGTGTATGGTAAAGACTTAACAGGAATCAGTATTGATGAGAAAACAATGGGATTTCGTATTGGTGCCCCCATTATTAAAAACAAACTCTTCATATTTTTGAATGCTGAGCAGTTTGATAGTTCAACACCTGCACTTTCCTGGCAGGCAGATCGCGGTACAGGTGGAACCAACGTTTCGCGCACAACTGCCACTGATCTGAATGCACTGAGTACCTATATGGCACAAAATTTTGGCTGGAGTGGTGGAACCATTGACAATTACAATAATGACGTAACCAGCAAGAAAGCGCTTATTCGTTTGGACTATAACATCAACAATGATCACAAATTATCGTTGCGTTACTCTCAGCATGATTCTGAATCAGGATCGATTATAAGTAACAGTAACAGTAGTAACACGGCTGGGTTTGGTAACCGTAACAACCTGAGTACAGCTGTTTCCCTTGAAAATACAGGCTACAAAATTATGGATAATACAAAATCTGTAGCGCTTGAATTAAACTCCAATTTTGCCAGCAAGTTTTCGAACAAGGCTATTCTTACTTACAACTATCAAAATGAAGACAGAAAGTACAGAACGGATTTGTTCCCTACCATAGAGATACAAGATCCGGGTACGGCTTCAACGTATACAACCGTAGGATTCGATCCTTTTACTCCGGATAATAAGTTGAGATACTCCACCTTTAACTTTACTGATAACTTAACTTACTATGCTGATAAGCATACGATCACGGCAGGTATTGCCTATGAGTATTTCACATCAGACAACCTGTTTTTTCCCAGTTCAAATGGCGTGTATGTGTATCGTTCATTGGCGGATTTTTATACTGCGCTCGATTCTTATATAGCAAATCCTAATGCAGCAACTTCTCCTGTTACGACAAGCCGTTACAATTTGAGAGTTTCTTTGTTACCTGCTGGTGAAAAACCATGGCAGACTATGAAAACATCCACCTACAGCTTTTATGTACAGGATGAATTTCAGGTGAATGAGAAACTAAAAGTAACCGGTGGTTTGCGTGGTGATATTTATGCCTACAATAACGAAACCACTGAAGCTTATGAAAACCCAGTTGTATCAGGGTTGACTTTCAAAGATGAGTATCAACAGCCTTACAAAGTTACTACAGGCGCTTTCCCTACAACCAAGCTATTACTATCGCCTCGCGTTGGAGTTAACTATGATGTTTTGGGAGATCAAACACTTCAGATTCGTGGAGGTTCGGGTATTTTTGTTTCCCGCATCCCCCAGGTATTGATTTCAAACCAGTTAGGTAACAATGGTGTAAACACCGCGGTTGTTACCTTAAGCAATAGCAATATTCCTTTCCGTACCAACCCTGCTGATTTGCCGGCTGGTTTTATTAATCCAACAGCCCCTACCGGCTTTGCAGTTAATGCATCGGATTCTGAACTCAAGAACCCAATGGTGTTAAAGACTAACCTTGCTATCGATAAAAAGTTGCCATATGGTCTTATTGCAACGGTGGAGGGTATTCATAACAAGAACATACAGGCATTGCGCTACATTGACGCTAACCTCAATGTTCCTGCTGCTACTTTTTCAGGTCCTGATACCCGTGACAGATTTAATACGGCAGGCAATCCTCGCTTCATCAATACCCAGGTAAGCAACACATTCGTATTAAAGAATACCTCAAAAGGTTACTCTTATACATTGACTGCTAAGTTGGAGAGACCTGCAATTAACGGTCTTGGTGGAATGTTAGCCTATACCTATGGGTATGCACGCGATATGCAATCAGTTGGAAGTACCGTTCAGGCTAACATGCCAACCACAGTGGGTCAGAACTACCTGTCAACTTCTTATGCGGATAATGACTTGCGTCATCGCATTATTGGTTTTGTAAACTACCGCAAAGAGTATGGTGGTCAATACGGTGGTGCTACTACCATTACACTTGGAACAACAGCGACCAGTGGATTCAAAGTATCGTATATCTACAGTAACGATATGAATGCCGATGGTCAGAACAACGACCTAATCTATGTTCCTAAAGACAACACCGAACTTACCTTTACTTCATTAACGGCAGGCGGTAAAACATTTACTGCTGCCGAACAACAGGCAGCCTTTAATGAGTTTATTAATGGCGATGAGTATTTGTCGAGCCGTAGAGGTCAGTATGCAGAAAGGAATGGTCAGGAACTTCCCTGGTTAACACGCTTTGATTTAACTATCGCCCAGGATTTCTATATTAAAGTAGGACCTAAGGCGAAGAAGAATGCATTCCAGCTAAGATTTGATATCCTCAATTTTGGTAACCTGCTAAACGATAAATGGGGTGTAGGCTACAACACTGTTACAACAACTCCTTTAACTTTGGCAAGTACGAGTGGTGCCGGTGTGCCTACTTACAGAATGGCGACTCAAACAGTTACTAAAGCTGATGGAACCAATGAGGTTGTATTAGCCCGTGATCGTTTTGTGCGTGGCATTACATTAGGTAACACATGGCAAGGCCAGTTAACACTTCGTTATACATTTAATTAATAGGTTAGATTTTCTTGATAAAAGGGCCCTTCGGGGCCTTTTTTTATTTAGACCGGAAACCGTATCTTCAATTTATGGCCAGAAGATGTGGACTACCTATTTCTCTTCTTTTTTCACTTTTCTGCCTTTTCGGTTGTGATAAATTGATTGGTGAAGATGAGTTTGCCAAGGAACCCTTGGTTGATCTCGATCTGGATGCTATCCGTAAGCGCGGCCATCTGGTGGCTTTAATCGACAATAACTCTATCAGCTATTTCATTTATAAAGGCCGGCCTATGGGCTATGAGTATGAGTTACTCAAACGCCTTACTGACAATTTGAAAGTTAATCTGAAAATCAAACTTGTAACAGGCATCGAGCAATCTATTGATTTGCTAAATAAAGGGGAGGGAGACATACTCGCTTTTCCACTGACTATCACACAGGAGAGAACTCAATACCTGGCTTTTACCGATACGCACTTCAACACACACCAGGTTTTGGTCCAAAAGAAGCCGGCAAACTGGCGCATGCAACCTCCTCAACTAATTGAGAAAAAATTAATCCGCAACGCTGTAAAACTAATTGGTGAAGAGGTGTACGTAATGCAGGGCTCATCCTTTAAGGAACGCATGATTAATTTATCAAGCGAAGTGGGTGGGGAAATAAAGATAATTGAAGACAGCGCAACCGCTGAAACCGAGTCGCTCATAAAGAAAGTGGCAACAGGAGAAATCAAATACACAGTTACGGATCAAACTATAGCGATGGTGAATTCTTTTTATTATCCAAACCTGGATATAAGTACAGTGTTGAGTTTACCCCAACAGATTGCCTGGGCCGTGCGCACGAATTCTCCGGAATTACTTAAAGCTACCAATGGATGGTTGAAGGAAGTCAAACGAACTGCTGTATTTAAGGTTATCTATAATAAGTATTTTAATAGTCCCCGACTAATGCAGGCGCGGATAACAAGCGACTACTCTTCACTGGCCGGTAATCGGTTATCTCCATTTGATGATCAATTGAAACAAGGTGCGCAGCAAATCGGGTGGGATTGGAGATTGATTGCCTCCGTGGCCTATCAGGAATCAAACTTTGATCCGCAAGTGAAATCATGGGCGGGTGCAATCGGGTTGATGCAAGTGATGCCCGAGACTGGCGAATATTTTCATGTAAACAATCTGTGGGATCCTAATCAGAATATTAAAGTTGGAATTAAGTTTTTGAAATTTCTGGAAAACCAATGGGCCAAGACTGTACCAGATCCCGAAGAACGGATTAAATTCGTTTTGGCTTCTTACAATGTAGGCCTTTCGCACGTAAAGGATGCCCAAAAGCTTACCCGTAAATATGGCAAAGACCCCACCGTATGGAGTGACAACGTAGAGTATTTTCTATCGCAGAAATCAAATCCAAAATATTTTCGGGATCCGGTTGCAGTGGTGGGTTATTGCCGGTGCGATGGGCCGATCCGTTATGTAAAGGAAGTGTTGCAACGTTATGATGAATACAAGCTCCGAATAGAAGCCTGATTTATACTACCTGAGTTTATTTACAATTCCCTCAAAGTCTAATTTTTCCCAGTTTGTTTTCAATCCTGGTTGATTCATCACTTCATCCATGATCTTCTTTTGCTTTTGGCCTGTTTCGTAAGCCGTTGAATAAGGAACCGAATCATAGAAGGTTACCATGGCGTAGAGCGGTATCCAGCGAGTTGGATAAAGTTGATGTAGTCGTGTTTCTATTTTCTTTCTTAACAGAAAATCAGCATCAGCAACCAGGTCGCGCATTTCAATGAAGTTGTCGAGCGCTAGTTGAGCTATAGCATCCGTATCTTTTTTTCGGGTTCGTTGAAATTCAGGAAGAACTTTTGACCAATCGTCATCGTAACCGTCAAGCATTTGATTCAGCAATCGGCAATCTTCAAAGCCCGCATTCATACCTTGCCCAAAGAAGGGCACAATAGCATGTGCAGCATCGCCAATCAGCAAGGTGTTGTTCTTTATCCATGGATAACATCGCACTATTACCAATGAGGAAGTTGGATTTGCGTTATAATCTTCCAGTAAAGTAGGCATCAATGCTACAGCATCCGGAAATGTGCTTTCAAAGAACATACTTACTTCGGCATCGGTCTTAAGTTGACTGAAGGAGGTCGTTCCTTCAAAAGGAAAGAAGAGCGTGCAGGTAAAGCTTCCATCCGGGTTGGGCAAAGCTATCATCATAAAACTTTCGCGCGGCCAGATATGCAATGCGTTTTTTTCCAATCGAAAAGCACCTGCTGCGCCCGCGGGAATGTGCAGTTCTTTATAGCCGTGATCAATATAGTCTTGCGAGTAATCGAACCGATCAGTAATCTGCAAGGCGCCACGCACAGCTGAGAAGGCACCATCAGCGCCAAGGATTAAATCGAATGGTCGACAGTCGACAGTCAACGGTCCACTGTGGTCAGTTGACTGTGGACCGTTGATTGTTAAGGTGGTTTTCTCAAGATCGACCTTTGTTATTCGCTGTTCAAAAACAAACTCAACGTCCAACTCTTCTGCCTTGTTCATCAGCACGATGTTCAAGGCACTCCGTGAAACGGAATTGATGAATTGTCCTTCTTTCCCGTAAGGTTGGTAGGTCATGTTGCCCTGCCGGTCATGCATAGCTCTTCGATGCATAGGAATAGCTATTTTCTTTATTTCCTCGGCCAGTCCTACTTCATCAAGCGCACGAATGCCGCGGTTACTTAATGCGAGATTAATGGATCGACCGCCTTCGTAGCCACTTCTCCGCATATCGCCTCTGCGTTCGAAAACAGAAACCTTATAGCCTCTTTTGGCCAGATAGATGGAAAGCAGTGAACCTACCAGCCCAGCACCGGCAATGGCTATTCTCTTAGTCTCCCTCACTTCATTTCTCGTTTAAAAAACTCATAGAACACAAACACATCTTCAAAAGAATTATATAGCGGTACTGGAGCAATACGGATTACATCGGGCTCACGCCAATCGGCAATTACTCCTGCTTTCGTAAGTCGATTAAATACTCTTTTGCCATTCTTTTTTGTCAACAAAGAAAGCTGGCAGCCTCGTTCCGCAGATATCCCGGGCGTGATGATGGTAAAATAATCTGAGTAAGAGGGAATGGATTTTAACAAATATTCTAAATAACCTGTAAGTAAAATACTTTTTGTGCGAAGTCTTTTTATTCCCGCCTTTTCAAAGATCTCCATCGAGGCAAGGTGGGCTGCTCCTGATAATATGGGAAAGTTGGAGAGCTGCCAACCGTCTACTCCTTCCATGGGAATGAATCCCTTCGTCATCTTAAAGCGTGCCTTCTCATCATGACCCCACCAGCCTGACAGCCGGGGCAAACTAAAATCGACAGCATGTTTCTCATGAACAAAAGCCCCGGCTATTCCACCAGGACCAGAATTAAGATATTTATAACTGCACCAGACAGCAAAGTCAGCTCCATCGTCATGCAGTTTCAAAGGAACGTTTCCAATGGCATGGGCTAAATCAAAACCAACATTCGCCCCTGCTTTACGTGCTGCAGCTGCGACCTCTTTTGTATTGAAGAATTGCCCGGAATAATATTGAACAGCTCCAAAAATCACGAGTGCCAATTCTTCTTTATGATCTTCAATAGCCTTTATGATATCTTCCGTGCGCAACGTAAATTCACCAGCCCTGGGCTTGAGTTCGATCAACCCTTCTGCTGGATTAATGTGGTGAAACCTAAGCTGTGATTCGAAAGCGTATTGATCGGATGAAAATGCACCTGCCTCCGTTAAAATTTTATACCGGGTTTTAGTAGGTCTGTAAAACGAAGCCATCATCAAATGCAGATTGACAGTAAGCTGGTTCATAGAAACTACTTCACTGGCTTTCGCACCCACCAATCGCGCCAACGCTTTCTTGCTAAACTTATGATAATAAAGCCAGGGCCTTCTGGCATTCACATGACCCTCTACGCCTAATGTGGCCCAGTCTTCCAGTTCCTGATTGACAGAAGCCTTTGCGGATTTAGGTTGTAGACCAAGTGAGTTTCCTGTGAAATAAATAGCAGTCTTGCCTTTTATTTTGGGAAGGTGAAACTGCTGTCGAAATGATCTTAATGAATCCTGTTTATCGAGTTTCCTGGCAAAGGCCAGTGAGTTTTCAAATTTCATTAGTGGTAGGTATCAAAATCAGGCTCATTCATTAACGTAGTGTGACGAACGCCAGGATTAAACAAATCGTGGATCAGCCTCCATCACCGTGCCGCAGTTTTTGCAGGTCCGTAATTCTTTCGACCCGTAGAATTCGCGAAAGCGGGGAAGAAAATCTTTTTCAATATTATCGAGGTGAAAGCGATACTCATGAAGTTTATGATTGCACGTGTCGCAATACCATTGCAGGCCATCCAGCACATCTTGCTCGGGTCGCTTACATTCAATCACCAAACCAACTGAGCCGGCCGGCCTTTCAGGGCGATGAGGTACATTGGCCGGCAGTAAAAACATTTCTCCTTCTTTAATTGGAATGTCCAATGCTTTACCATCTTCCTGAATGCGTACGTTGATGTCCCCCTCCAGTTGATAAAACAATTCTTCTGTTTCATTGTAATGAAAATCCTTTCTGGCGTTTGGGCCGCCAACGATCATAACAATATAGTCACCGGCATCGGTATAGAGGTTCTTATTTCCTACCGGTGGTTTCAGCAGATTTCGGTTTTCAGTAATCCAGTTTTTAAGATTGAAAGGTTTTCGAATAGCCATAGTTAAATGTTGAAATGGGTATCAATTTAATGTGAAGCTGATTTCCAGCGGGCAAGTTTAGGGATGTTGCGGGTAAATATGCCGGATAAAATTCCAGGAATTTTCATTTCCTTCAGTTTGCCTTTTACCAGGGTTTTCATTTCATCTACCGAAAGGTTAGGTTGGGTAAACTTACCAAGTTGGTAACAGTGGCTGCAATACATGGTCGATTTGGAGCCATCGGCTTTGGTACCTCCGCGTTGCAGGTCCCGTTTCATGGGCATGCCACAACTCTGGCAATTTTTGTAGATCGTTTCCATAAATCACTCACATTTATAAAGGAAAGTTAATGTTCTTTTATCTTTACTAAAAATCAATCTATGAATCTGGATTTACGCGGAAAAAGAGCGGTGGTGGGCGGTAGTACCCAAGGGATTGGGAAGGCATCGGCTATTGAATTGGCTAATTTGGGAGCTACAGTAACGTTGCTTTCGCGGAATGAAGAGTCGTTAAAGGCCGTGTTGCGGGAATTACCAGCACCAGCAAATCAAACCCATGGTTACCTGGTGGCTGACTTTAGTGATCCGGATCAACTTAAATCAGTTATACAGAAATTTGCGAAAACCAATGCTGTTCATATCCTAGTCAATAACACTGGCGGCCCCCCTGC
>JBEBJH010000309.1:0-4478 GCA_040079965.1 Cyclobacteriaceae bacterium | reverse complement strand
GTTAAGTCCACCCGCGCTGATGGTACTAGGGTAAAACCCGGGAGAGTAAGTCGTTGCCTTTTTTCTTCAAAAGCCTCAGTAGTAATACTGAGGCTTTTTGCTTTTATGGCTAACAGCGAGTAATCCTATTCCTTGATCTTTTAATTTTCGTAGTTTTGAAACAGGTGAGAAATCGCGGTTACTTATTTTTTCAACTGTATTTTATACTCGCATCCTTCCTTATTTCTTGTAACACAAGTCAGGAAATAACATACTGGGATGTAATTGATCAAAACTCGGTTCTTGTATTTGAAACGGTTCGTCCGCCTACCGTTACGGAAAAGTCAATTCTGCCTTTCTTAAAAGTATCGTCCACATCCTTTGCGGTTGCATTACAGAGCATATCTAAAAGTGACTATGATTTAGTTTATGCATACGCGCTACAAGAAAAAGAGTATGCTGTTTTATTAAACAGCAGTACTCTAAAACAATCTGGTCATAAGATTGCTAATCGACTTTATAGCGGTTTTGAAATAAAAGAATTACGAGATAACACAAATAAGGTCATTCTCGCTTTCGCTTACATTAAGGGTTTTTTTATAATTAGTGAATCGGCAATCTTAATTGAAAATTCCATACGTGTTTTTGAAAATAAGGAGGGGATTAATTTTAGAACGAAGAATAAATCACTTTTTCAATTTGCATCTATTAAATCAGATGCAGGAAATCTCTTTGTGAATATTTCCCAACTATCCCTCTCCATGCTTGCAAATTCTAAACTAAAGGAATCTGTTCCTATTCTGCAAAATCTTGCAGAGTCATCCGTGTTAGATGTAAAAGTAGATTCTGAATTAATTTCCATGAACGGATTTACTTTAGATAGCGCCAGTAGTGGTCTTGGGCTTTCAGCCTTCCAAGATCAAAAGGCAATTAAATTTGGTATGGCTCGACTTATACCTAATTACTCCAGGTCAGTGGTTTATTATGGTGTTTCAGACTTGAAAAGATTCTCCCGATCAGTAAATGATTCCGGTTTGGTAAAATTAAATTTTCAAGATGAACTGGCAGTATGTTCAATAAATCCAGAGCAAAATAAATTCATCATCATCATTAAATTGGCTAATCAAGATATTACAGATTTTGATTCAGAGAATTACTATGAATCTTATTCTGGCTATGAGATAAGAAGTTTAAAACGAGGTGTGCTTTCGAAGTCTTTTGCTCAATTAGTTCCTAAGGACACTTTTGATTTTTTTACAATAAAGGACGACTATGCCTTTCTTTCAAAGGATATTGACGAACTTAAATCGTTGATTGATGCTATCGAGTCGGATGACACTTGGGGTAAGTCCCTGGCTTTTCAACAATTTTATGAACGAGGACTGCAAGAGAGTAATGTGTCATTGTTTTTTCGTGACCCAGTGATTCCTATTGATGGAGTGAACGAAAAGTGGAAACCTCTTATTGATTCGCTACGGTTATCCCCGATTTCATGGGCAAGCATTCAATTTAGCGCCCTTGACAATCATTTTTATACAAGTGTGAATTTAGCCACCTCAGCCAAAGGAGAGAAGTCATCGGGTAAGTTCAAAACTTCAGGTTCGTTTAGATTGCAAAATTCAATTGCTGCCGGATTTGCGGTTAAGAATCATAGCACGGGTGGTAGTGAACTGATTTTACAGGATTCAACATTTCGGATTTCTCTATTCTCTTCAGATAATGGCACCCTTTGGCAATATCAACTGGATGCTATGATTCTTGCTGCTCATCAGATTGATTACTTTAAGAATGGCAAACTCCAATATTTAATTACTACACCCAATTCTCTGTATCTTATTGATCGCTTGGGACGTGATGTAAAAGGGTTTCCAAAAAAATTGCCCTTCGATGCGAGATCCTCGGAGGTGGTTGATTATGATAAAAGTAAAAATTACAGATACTTGCTATCCTCTGGTACAAGAGAGATTTACATCTTAAATAAGGATGCAACTATGTTGGATAGATGGTCACCCAATAGCCTGCCGTTTGATATAGAATATAGTCCCGTGTATTATAAAATTGGAAACAAAGATTATTTTCTTGTGATCTCAAATGATAAGATGATCCATTTAATTAATCGAAAAGGAGATTTTGAAAAGAGGTTTCAGTTGAAGCTAAGCCCTTTTGCAGGTGATTATTTTATAGAGGCGAGATCGGCCATAGGAAATAGCTTTATATATACAGTTTCTCAGGATGGAGTAATAACCAAGCAGAGCTTTGACGGCAAATCAAAGTCGCAGGAAAATCTGATAAAAGGAAATAGTTCAAAATTCTATTTAAAAAGAGTAGTTGGAAAGTCAGATTTTTTCTTTTTCAGAATTGATACTGATAAAATTGCTGTCTTTGATGAATTGAACCAACTTGTTTTTGAAAGACAGAACCCAGGTTCAATTACTCTAACTCCTTCAGTTGTTTCTTTGACCCAGGGGAAATCAATTTTTTCTTTTTATGACACCGAACAGAAATTATCATATCTATATGATCAGATTGGAAATCCTGTAATTAATAGACCTTTGGAGAGCACAATTGCTCCGGTTTTTGGAAACAATATAAAAAGCAAGAAGCTATTTATCTATAGTTTCTCTGATGAGATTGTCACCACCACGCAGTTGAATTGATTTCTGAGAGTTGAATTTCTATTAGATCTTCTTTAAATTTAAATTCACTTTATTCTATTTTGGTTGCGAATCATTTTTTTGATATTGGCTTTTTTTGTTTGTGGATATTGTTTCGCGCAAACGGAATCAAGAAGAGACTTTGCGAATGAAATTACCATAGCCATAGATAATGATATTTTTTTATTTGACGATTGGTACTATACCGCTGGACACGAAATTTCTTATCGTAAGTTATTAGGTAATCGACAGTCGCTGGCAAAATTGATTACACAAACTAATGTGCCTTCAAAGGCGATTGTATCCTTTAATCTCGGAAACAAAATCTTTACGCCTAAAAGAACCCAGTTTGCAAATCCCATAAATATGGATCGTCCTTACGCAGGATTTGAATATGGAAGCATTTCAATCTCTCGTTTAAAGGGCCAACGGATCGTTTCCAGCTTAGAATTTGAAATAGGTTTGATTGGAAAGGCTACTGGCTTGGGGAAATTACAACAGTGGTGGCACACTAAGACAGGTCTTGAAGAGCCCAGAGGGTGGGACACTCAGATAGCCAATGAAGTTGTGTTTAATATGAATTATCGCTATGAAAGGAATTTTAAGATTGTGAAATATATTGATTTGGTGAGTACTTCTGGAGTTTTCGTTGGAACGGGCTCAAACAAGATTGCGCAAGACCTTACTGTCAGACTAATTAATTTTAATCCGGTAACTGAATCTGTATTTTCAAACAATCGGCTTGCCTTTAAAGGAAATCAGGGCAAGGAGGAAGTTTTTATTTTTGGTGGAATTGGAATTGATTATGTGATCTCCAACATCTTTCTTGAAGGGAGTTTGTTTAAGAACAATCAAAGTTTTTTTACAGTCGATGCGACACCATGGGTATTGCGTAGAAATTTTGGAATAATGTATGCCAGGAACCGAGGCTCTTTTGCTTTAAGTATAAATAATCTTGCAAAGGAAGTTGCCAAAGGATCGGGCCATAGTTATGTAAGGCTTGCATTCTCGCAAAGATTCTGACCGGAAATTGTTATCAAATTTATTTCCCTCTTGTTTTCTCGAGCACATCCCACATTGTGTCGGGAATTGCTTCGAGGTGACTGAACTCGCCTCCATTTCGCAACCATTCCCCACCATCAATCGTAATTACTTCGCCATTGACATAAGCAGAGTAATCGGACATGAGATAGGCTGCCAGATTAGCGAGTTCCTGATGTTCGCCTACGCGTTTTAAAGGGATGCGTTCAGCGGGATCAAATTTCTTGACAAGTTCACCAGGCAACAATCTACTCCATGCTCCTTCCGTAGGGAACGGACCCGGGGCAATGGCATTGCTCCTGATTTTATACTTTGCCCATTCAACGGCCAGTGACCTTGTAAGGGCTAAAACTCCTGCTTTGCTACAGGCAGACGGCACTACGTATCCTGACCCTGTCCAGGCGTAGGTTGTAACGATATTCAGAAAAGTTCCTGGTTGTTTTTTTGCAATCCAATGTTTGCCAATCGCCAGTGTCATGTAATACGTTCCTTTCAAGACAATATCCACAATGATGTCGAATGCACGGTGAGAGAGCCTTTCTGTTGGACTGATAAAATTTCCGGCTGCATTATTCAAAACACCATTTATTTGGCCAAATTTTTTCTCTGTTTCCTCAATAACATTCATGATCTCTTCATACTTACGAACATCACAAACAATCGGTAGAACTTTACCGCCTGTTTGAAACTCCAATTCAGTAGCCGTCTTTTCTAACACGTCCTTTTTTCTGCTGGTAATCACCAGGTTTGCACCCAACTCAAGCATGTATTTACCCATCGATTTTCCGAGACCCGTTCCCCCTC
>JBEBJH010000051.1:0-22810 GCA_040079965.1 Cyclobacteriaceae bacterium | reverse complement strand
CAATAATATTGAACTGGTCCGATTCCTCAATCTTATTTACAAAATCAATACCGGTTTGCCTGGCTGATTGTTCTTGAAATAATTTACCTTCCCCGTTCTCACTTTCTCTGCATGAAGAAACGAGCATGGCCGCAATGAGGCAAACATAAAAGCCAAACTCATGGGTTTTTTTGGTGGCCACTTACCTGACCTTAAGTGTCAATAATGAATTACTGTTACGGGCGGCTAGTAAGTACTTTTTACCGGCTACTTCCACCGTAGTCAGGTCCCGAATTTCGCCATCTAAAAACAAACCCGATTCACTTGCCCGTATTGATTTGAAATTTCCTTTACCATCGCCCTTTAAGAAAGTTCCGTAACTCGCATCGTATCTACCCACTTCAGGTTTCACATTGTATAGATTTCCACCTACTACGATATCCTTATTACCATCTCCATCAAAATCATCAATAGAAATTGCATACACCACGGATACCTGGGCCTCTACAGGGAGTCGCTTCAGAGAAAGTTTTCCACCCCCCTCGTTCATAAGTAAACTGGATGCCAATTCGTATACTTCTAACTTCACCGCCTTATCCATTTCTTCCGGAGTAAAAATATCCGTGATAACTTGATCTTTAAAGTTATCGTATTTCAAATACTTTTTCTTTAATGCGGGGATCTGCGTGATCAGATCGTGTCGAAGGGCGAGCGGATAACTTTTGTCACCATTGAACGTGCAGACAATCTGTTCTACGGTGCCGTTCTTATCAAAGTCATTGACATACATACTCACCGGCTTATCCAGTGAGGCTTTAAACCTTGAGTTGAGGCCGTGGTTTCCAAAAACAAAATCCACATCGCCATCATTATCCAGATCAGCCGCTTCAATGGTATTCCACCAACCGTTGCTCTTATCAAGATTCATCAATTTAGTCTTATCAACCAGCTTGCCCGATTCCTGCATAAAGATTTTTACGGGCATATAATCTCCAACAAGAATCAAATCAACAAAACTATCTCCATTAATATCGGACCAGGCTGCATCGGTAATCATGCCAACCCCTATCAACTCCGGTGCGGTTGAATCGGTTACATTCGTGAATATCCCTTTACCATTATTGTCTAAAAGATAGCCATTCATGGGCATGCCATACAGAAACGGGTGGCTGCGAACTCCTACAAACAAATCAATATCCCCGTCTTTATCGTAATCAAAAGGTTTCACTACTGAAGTACTCTCGAAATTAAATGTGGGTAATATCTGTTCCGATTTGGTGAAGTTGCCCTTACCATCATTCATATATAACCTGTCGGACAGGGCTATTGAACTGGTGGAGAATTCGTTGCTTCCACTGCAAACATATAAGTCGGCATCACCATCGCTATCGGCATCAAAGAAAACACTTTGTATATCTTCTGACGCTTGGTCCTTAGCAAAGGCTTGTTGCGCACGTTCCTGGAAGGCTCCATTGCTTAACTGAATAAATAATCTACCCAAATTATCCTTAGCTCCGCCAATATAAATATCATCCTTGCCATCCCCATTTACATCCGCCTTCGCCATTCGCGGGCCTTCCGTACTCAACATATGAAAGATCAGTTTGTCGCGATCAAAATCCACAAATTCACTTTCCTTATGAATATAATCCGGTATCAACGTGTTTGTTGTCTCAAAAATTGCCGGGGACTCCGTTACTTTACTTTCTATTGGATTAACTGCATCTTTCTGCTTCAGCTTTAAAAGTTGATTCGTTGGCACATTCGTTAACTGAGTTTCATTTCCATCAGGCCACAGAACCGTAACAAGTTCAACGGTATCAATTTTTCCTAACCCGATATTCGGGCGAGGATCCATCGAAGACTCAAAGCCGCGGTTGGGCATTTGTTCGATATAAAAAATCTGATCTCCATGTGCAATGGTTATTGATGTGCCCCAGGCCGCTGAATTGTTTCCCAACCCCTCTAACTCAAATTTTAAGTAGTGGTTATCCGGTCTTTGAATATTGGTCTGATTACGAATGACAGAAGCCTTGTTGTTCACATTGTTGATAACAAGATCTAAATCCCCATCGTTATCGAGATCTCCATATGCCGATCCATTTGAAAATCCAGGTTTACCCAAGCCCCACTCATTGGCCGCGTTTTTAAAACCCAGATTACCTTCATTATGAAAAGCAAAATTTGAAACTGGTGTTGATGGAATTAACTCGACCAGTTTCTTATAATCTACATTCTTTTCCGTGATGATTGACCGAACTACTTCTTCATTGGATACATATTGCAAGTAATCCTGATTGGTAAGGTCCTGATAAATTCCATTGGCGACAAAAATATCCTTGAGCCCATCATTATCCATATCAAACATCAAGGCGCCCCAACTCCAATCGGTTGCTTCCACGTTGCATAGTCTTCCAATCTCACTGAAGGTATTATTCCCGTTATTCAATTGAAGCATGTTACGGGTAAACTGGTGAAAGTAACCGTTTCCCAAATTATATTGATAGCGGTCCCAGTTTTCAAAAGTTGTCACGGTCTTAAGACGGGCGTTATCTGCAGGCAACATTTCTGTTACAAAAATATCGGGATAGCTATCATTATTAATATCCGCCAGGTCGGCACCCATCGAGGCACCGCTGATGGATTTCATTTGATCCGTGAGCGTTTCTTTAAAGGTCCCATTCCTGTTGTTGATGTAGAGGTAATCACGTTCAAAAAAATCATTGGATATGTAGATGTCGGACCATCCGTCCTTATCAACATCACCCACCGTTACACCGAGACCAAAACCAATTACGCTTCCATAAATGCCGGCCTCTTCACTGACATCCGTAAAATGTCCGTTGTCATTGCGAAGTAGTTTATCGCCTCCCAGTGAATCGCGTTTGGGGCGTTCATTTTTACGAAGGTTGAAACTGCCGATGGCCTGATATGAATTATTAAGAATATAGAGATCAAGATCATTGTCTTTATCGTAATCTAAAAAGGCAGCATGGGTAGTAAAACCCCGGTCAGCAACACCATATTCCTTTGCCTTTTCTGAAAATGATAAGTCGCCATTATTAATGAACAACTCATTTTCTTTGTTGTCACCTTTTACATCTCCAGAATTACACACATAAATATCCAGCCAACCATCCCCGTTTACATCAGCCATGCTTACTCCGGTCGACCAGGCTTTTGTTCCGGCAACTCCCGCTTTTTCGGTAATATCTTCAAAGGTGAAATTCCCTTTGTTTAAATATAAACGATTCGCCCCCTGGTTAGCCGTTAGGTAAATGTCAATAAGCCCATCCTTATTTATGTCACCCAGTGCTACGCCTCCACCATTATAAAAATTCCGATACGTATAGATATTAAATTGCTGATCAAAAGTCAGGTTATTCGTAAAGTTGATTCCCGTCTGGTCACTACTTAGCTCAGTGAACAACGTCTTTTCAGAAGTTTCTGATTGACAGGAGAACAAAAGTACGCCACACAACACAACACAAAATATACGTACCATCCTATACTTTTAATTAGCTTGTTTTGATTGTTCTTCTGACAATTTCTTTAGCTCCTTCTCAACTTTCAAATCCGTGAAAACAGCCTGTACAAATTGATCATCTTTTATAAATAAATTAATCCTTCGCTTGCCGTCCATTTTATAATATACTTTTCCCATCGTGTGATGATTCAATTCTTTGAAGTCTGGACCATACCACGTCTTAAAAACTTTCAACATATTCACCAGAAGAGAATCAGAATGATATTGGCGGTTCCAGGGAGCCCAGGCTTCATACGTGAATGTTACCGGCATCTCAAAAATCTTATTCTTATAAAAAGTAGGATAAAATCTCATACTAACGGGACTATTTATATTATCAATCAATCTGTATTCAACATTCCGATTGGTGGGACCATGGGTAAATATCTTTTGTTTGTTATACTCCCAGCAATGATCATAGAATGCTTTTGATTCCATCCCCAACGAAATTCCAAGAAATAGACTATCGTACTTTGCATTACTTTCTTTGCGGCCTCCGGTACATGCAATCATTGCCACCATTACTATTATGATTACTATCGAGCCACTTACTACCTTTTTCATTTTATGATTGTTAATAACTTACTGTTTCCAATTGATCATTATTCTTTCCTATCAGCACCAATTTCTTTTTCCGGTAATTGATTTGTTTCACTGCCCTGATTTCACCTTTAATTGAAAACCCTGATTGAGCCGATAATACGGCAGCAAATCTACCGCTTCCATCTCCCGTGAGCAACAATCCATAACTACCATCATAAATTCCGGTTTCAGGCTTGGCGCGATACAAATTTCCACCCAGTAATAGGTCAAGATTTCCATCGTGATTAAAATCATCCGCCAGAATGGAATAAACGGGTGAAAATTGTGCCTGAGCCGGTAACGTGGTTTTCTCAAAGCCATTTCCCTTATTAAGGAATACTGTGGTTTCAAACGAATAGGCATTCAACACTATTGATTCCTTGAGTTGTTCCGGAGTAAAAATATCAGCCATCGTTTTTGAACGATAGTCAGAAAAATGAAGGTATTTTTTCTTTAAGGATGGAATTTGAGCCACCAAATCATTTCTGAGAACAAAAGGATATGAAACGCCATTGTCAAAACGGCTAATAACTTGTTCCATCGTTCCATTATGATCAAAATCACTCAGATGCATACTAACCGGTTCATTTCGGGTCGCCCTGAATCTGGAATTTAGTCCATGATTCCCGACCACCAAATCCATTTTTCCGTCTTTATTAAAATCTGCCACCTCCAGGGAATGATACCACCCATTGGAATTTTCGAGACCAAGCTCCCGAGTTCTGTCAATAAACCTGCCTTCCTCCTGAAGAAATACCTTCACAGGCATCCACTCTCCAACAATAACCAAATCAACATGATTATCCTGGTTAACATCCACCCATCGACTATCGGTAATCATCCCTGCCTTTTGCAATTGTGGAGCAAGGATGCTGGTAGCATCTGAAAAATTGCCCTTGCCATCATTTATCAGGATATAACCATTGCCCGGCATTCCATACAGAAATGGAATAACCCGAACGCCTACAAAAAGGTCAAGGTCACCATCCTCATCCACATCAGCGGATGAAACAGTAGATGTGCTTTCGAAAGACGTTGCTACCGGTAATGGTTGAGTAGACTTTTCGAGATTTCCATTACCCTTATTGATATACAAACGGTCGAGCAATGCCGCTGAGCTGGAGGAAAACTCATTTCCACCGCTGGTAACATACAGATCATCTTTGCCATCTCCATTGGCATCAAAAAATAAACAATCGGTGTCTTCAGAATCCTCGTCTTTTTCAAATACTTCTGAAATAACATTCTTAAAACCGTTCTTACTTTGAATAAAAAGAGACCCGGGTTGATTCTTCGCTCCCCCGATATAGAAGTCGTCCAGTCCGTCCTGGTTAATGTCTCCTGCGCAAAGACAAGGACCCTCATTTGAAATCATATTGAAGAGGAGCCGATCTCTGTCAAAATCCACAAATTCATTTTCAATATGTTTAAAATGTAAACCGGGCAGGTTATTTATCTTCGTTAAAATAGTTGGGGCTCCATCACCCTTACGTATTTGCCTTACGAGAGTGGCATCCTTCTGAAAGACATCCATCAACTGATTGGTGGATATGTTGGTGAGCGCGGTTAATCGTCCATCCGGCCACTCTATCTGGATGGAATCAAGAGATCCTGTGGAACCAACACCAAAATGTAAACGGGCATCTACCGTAGACATAAACCCACGCATGGGCGAAACTTCCTGATAGAAAATTCTTCCGCTATCATAGAGAAAGACTTTTGTTCCCAGCGCAAATACATTCAAACCATCACCATGAAGGGAAAATGAAATGGTTTTGTTTTTTGGATTAATTTGTTTGGATCGGTTTTCATAAAGAAAGGACGGCATATTTACATTATTTAACACCAGGTCCAGGTCACCATCATTATCTAAATCACCATAGACCGACCCATTTGTGTGTGTCAGTATTCCCAGCCCCCAATCCTCTGCCTTATTGGTAAATGTAAAATCACCATTATTTCGGAAAGTATAGTTTGCCAGCTGGTTAGATGGAATTGAGTCCACCAAACGCTTAATTACTTTCTTCTCTTTTTGTAGAATTTCGCGAACGGCATTGGCGTTTGCGATAAAGTTTACGTAGTCCTGGTTGATCAGGTCTTTGTAGATTCCATTGCCTACAAAAATATCTTTCATGCCGTCATTATCCATGTCAAAAATCAACGCGCCCCAACTCCAGTCAGTAGCTTCCGTTTTTGCCAACCTGGAAATTTCTGAGAACGTGCCATCTCCGTTATTTAATTGCAAGGCATTGCGACCAAATTGGCGGTAGTAGCCTTGCTCATAGGCAATGTTGTACTTGTCCCAAGTTTCAAATTGAGATGTGGTTTTTAATCGATCGTCATGCTCAGGAAGCATTTCCGTTACGAACAGTTCCGGCAGGCCATCATTGTTGATATCAGCCAGGTCGGCACCCATCGACCCCAAACTTATTTCGCGGATCAAGTTTTCCAATGACTCTGTGAAGGTTCCATTTTGGTTATTGATATACAGGTAATCCTTTTCAAAAAAATCATTGGAGACGAAAATATCGGGCCATCCATCCTTATTAATATCCCCAATGGTAACGCCTAAGCCAAAGCCAATTTTACTGGAATAAATGCCTGCCTGTTGGCTCACATCAACGTATTTTCCAAGATCGTTGCGAAGAAGTCGATTGCCGCCCTCCGGGTCAGGAATGTTTCGTTGATCTTTTCGTAAATCGAAACCTCCCACGGAGCGCAGTGAGTTGTTTAATAAGTAACAATCGAGGTCGCCATCTTTATCAAAATCAAAAAATGCCGCATGAATGGAGAGTCCCTCAAAGGCAAGTCCATACTCAGCAGCAAGTTCTTTAAAAGTAAGATCGCCCTGGTTAATGAATAACTCATTCTTCCTACGCGCTCCTCCCGGGGGTCCCGACTTGCACACGTAAATATCAAGATAACCATCCGAGTTTATATCAACCACACTCACCCCTGTACTCCACACTCCTTCTGTTTGCAATCCCGCGGGAGCAGTAATGTCTTCAAACTTAAAATTTCCCCTGTTTAGGTATAACTTATTGGAGACAAGATTGCCCGCAAAAAATATATCGATTAATCCGTCATTGTTGAAATCACCAAGACCTACGCCTCCTCCATTATAAAAACTCCGAAATGTGTAGGGATTTAATTCTTCCGTATAACTAAGCTCATTCTGAAAAGTAATACCAGTTGTGGAAGCGGGATGCAGTTGAAAGAGTTGGTCAGCGGTAGGCTGATTTTGATCGGAAGTACAGGACGCTAAAATTATAGCAACCACTACGACAAGAATACTGATGTAGAATCTCGTTTTCACTTTCACCGGTGATAACACTCCATACTCAAAATTAAGAACCCTTACCCGGTTTTTAACATTCCACGCTAAGTATAATCCTATCCGATTTACAAAAGATCAAAAAAAAGGCAAGCATAAAATGCTTGCCTTTAAATTCATAATACTAACTACTAATAACCAGGATTCTGAGTCAACTTACTGTTCGCATCCATTTGCTGCTTAGGAATTGGGAATACAGAATACTTAGTAACACTGGCAGCATCCTTGGCAGGCTTAAAGCCCCATGGCTGACCAAATTTACCAAAGCGAATCAGGTCTTGTCTGCGAGTCATTTCAGCAAACATTTCACGGCCACGCTCTGCCAATAAATTATCATCTGTGAGTGAAACGAACGGAGTAACTTTTGCTCTGGTTCTGATCTGATTAACCAAAGTCAATGCTTCAGCATCAGCAGGGTTTATTTTATAAAGCGCTTCTGCCCTGATCAAAAGAATATCTGCATAACGGAAAACGACAAAGTCATTGCTCATGTTGGCCGTTCCACCTACCTCATAGGCATATTTACCAATACGTGCTCCACCCTGCCGCCATGAGTTTGGTCCTAATTCATTCAACTTAGGAGTGAAATTCAAATTCGTTCCATCAGGATCGGGTTGAGCAGCACTAGGTCCTTCGAAAGCTGGATCTATTGCTTTTTCACCGTTTGGCTTATACTGAGGGCCAACTACGAAATTCGAGAGACGGTCATCCAGCGTACCCTGTGTATCTGGCACTTTATCATTATTTGCATCAACAGACAAACCTAACCAAACAGGTCCTTGAGGGCCTGGGTTCTTAACCGGATCAGCATAGGAATTGTAAAACTCTTCTACCACTGAATATCCATTCCAGGGTTGATCCGTAAAGTTATAAACCGTCTGACTCGCATAGTGCAACGTCATCATAGGCCAGTTAAAACCACCATTGAAAACTTTGTCATAAGGATAAACGAAAATGTTTTCGTTCGAACCTGAATTATTTACTGCAAAGTTATCCTTATAGGTTGCCTCCAAATTGAACTTGCCTCCATCAATGATCGCCTTGGCATCTGCTGCAGCTTTGGGATACTGTGTTGTTCCTGTGTAGACCCCGGCATTCAAATACAACTTTGCACGAACTGCTAAAGCAGTCCACTTAGTCATCCTGCCGTAGGTAGTAGCATCTTTGGCTGTTGGAAGTACGTCAATAATTGCATTGAGTTCTGATTCAATGAAATTATATAGTTCCAAACGGGTAGATGCAGCCTTCACTTCAGTATCTGTAAAGTCTGTCGTGAGCGGACCTCTACCGAAACCATCCATAATCCAATAGTACCACAAAGCCCGGATACCACGAAGTTCAGCAATAAATGCATCGGCAGCTGGATTTCCCTGAGCCTTCAATTCTTCGAATTGAAAAATCAAACGGTTGGCCGTATTAACACCACCGTAGAGCATGCCCCAGGTATTGTTAAAGAAACCGTTGTCCGGAGTAAAGGTGTGCAAATGTAATTGTTGCAAAACACCTCCGTCAAACCAGTCACCACCTTTTGTCGTGATAACCAATTCATCAGAAACCAATTCGTTGGTAGACCAAAGATTCGAGTGATTTCCAAGACCGCCAAAACTAGAATAGGCAGCACCCAAACCAGCAATCAATTCCTGCTCGGTCTTGAAGAAGTTGTCAGCGGTAACCTGATCATACAACTCTTCATCAAGATTGGTACAAGAGAACGTGAAAAAAGACGTCCCTAAACCAATCATCCATATTTTTCTTAAAAATGTTCTTTTCATATTCATCATTATTAAAATCCAAGATTCACACCAAATGTAAATGTTCTTGTAGTAAAGTAGGTTGACCTTCTTTCAATGCCAGGCGATAAGCCATCATCCGGATCCGGATCAGTATCTGTATAACGAACTTCAGGATCTACTCCGGTATAGTTGGTTAGCGTAAATAAGTTTTGTCCTGCAACAAAAAATCTGAGGCTCCTAACCGCTGTGCCAGTAGCAAAAGGCACATTGTAACCAATTGACATGTTGTTCAAACGTATAAAGTCAGCCTTTTCAACGTGAATGCTGTTTACGTTGGCCTTGGTCACCGTGGGATCATAATGCTTAGTCTTAACAATATTCCAGTTGTTGATAGTCGTTACTTCATTGTTCTCATAGAAACCTCTATAGCTGTTTAACAACTGATGACCAATAGCACCGTTGAAGAAAATATTCATATCAAAGTGCTTATAGGTAAAGCTGTTGTTAAATCCAAACGTAGCAGATGGAAGACCATTTCCAATCACCGTACGATCATCATCGCTGGTAGGGTCTATAGTGCCATCACCATTAATGTCTATGAACTTGTAGGTTCCATTGGCATTTACTCCGTCATATTGAGCGCCCCAAAGTTGACCCAAAGGATCGCCTTCTTTCACACGTACTAACTGTACCGCACTCTGTCCTGGTGCACCCATTGACGCACGATAGAGTACTCCAGTTTCCGCAAAATTGTAGGTGTCATTCTGTAAGCTAACCACTTTTGTGTTGTAGGTTCCAATATTTCCACCCACGGTCCAGCTAAAATCAGTTTTTGTTATGGCCGCATAATTAAGTGCCAATTCAAATCCTGAGTTTTTCAACTCACCAATGTTTACCTGGGTTTGCCCAACGAGGTTCGGAGGTTGTGGAACGTTTACCGGCAAAATCATGTCGGTGGTCTTTCTGTTATAGTAGTCAAATGTACCTGTCAACTTATTATTGAGCATGGCGAAATCAAAACCAAAGTCAATCTCTGCTTTTGTTTCCCACTTTAGATCGGGGTTCGCATTGCTCTGAGGTCCATAGCTAGGTCCGAATACACCATTATAGAAGAAACTTCCGGTTCTTGTGAATTTCTGAAGGGAAATGTAAGATTGACCAGGCTGGTTACCGGTAATACCGTAACTAGCTCTCAGTTTCAAACTATTCACTGCAGGGATGTCAATCAAATTGCTTAATGTAACACCTGCACTTGCCGCAGGAAACAAACCCCATTTGTTGTTTTCTCCAAAGCGAGAAGATCCTTCATAACGGGCGCTGGCTGATATAAAGTAGTTACCACTAATATTTACGTTAGCTCTTCCAAAGAAGGCAACCAGTTTATTTGAGTTAGCATAGCTATAAACAGATCCAAGTCCATTGTTAAAGTCTAGCGCTGTACCCATATTATTGTAGGTAAATGCATCTGTAACGAAATTACCACCTGACATTCCGAATCCATCATTAAAAAAATCCTGGTAGGAATATCCGGCCAATAAAGCGAGGTCTGCCGCACCCAAATTTTTATCGTAATTAATGGTAGTTTCGAAAAGTTCATTGATACGCTGATCCGTTGAGCGTGATGCAGTTCCTAAACCGTTTCTACCACCAAATTTGGCAGTCTTTGCATTATAAGAACCATAAAAATCAGTTTCGCGTTGCGCAGAATAGAATGCAGAAAATCTAAGGCCATTCACCAAATCACTAAAATCATACTCACCACGAATACTGGCTAGTTGCCTGGTTTCTTTCTTATCACGCACATTTTGCTCTACAAGAGAAAGCGGGTTGAAAAAGTCAAAAATGTCGCGCTCTGCATAACCACCATAGGCAGCACCTGCTGTAGGGCTGGTCGTAGTGTTATCATAAATTGGCATAGTGGGATTAGCCAGAATACCATAGTTAAATGATGCCGCATTACCCAACTCAGCATCTTTTGTCGTTGATGACATATTGATGGTGAATGTAGCTTTGTCATTAAGAGCCTTCTGTGTAAGATTCAAACGTGCGTTAATCTGATCAAAACCAGATTTAAGACCTACACCATTCTGCTGACGAACGTTGACAGATGCTCTGTAAGTAGTTGATTGACTGCCACCTGATAAGGCCAGGTTATGAACCATGGCATTACCTTGACGGGTGATCACATCTAACCAATCCGTGCTTGCTCCAAGATCGATGTGACCAGGAACCTGACGATACTCTTCGGCTGTCATAACCTCAATGCTATTGTTTACATTTTCAATTGCATACGAACCATTATAACTCACCTGAGTTGTACCTTTCTTACCCGATTTAGTAGTTACGAGAATAACCCCGCTACCACCCCGGCTACCATAAATCGCAGCTGCAGATCCATCTTTTAAGACATCGATGGATAAAATGTCATTAGGGTCAATCGTGCTCAACGAACCACCAATAACACCATCAATAACCACTAAAGGTTCAGCATTGGCACCGATCGTACCTACGCCTCTTAGACGAACGTTAAAATTTCCGTTAGGGTCACCACCTGCACGAGTAATGTTCAAACCCGCTACTTTACCTTGCAGCAATTGAATTGGGTCGTTTACTGTACCCTTGTTAAAACTTTCCGATTTAACACTGGTCACCGCACTGGTGATCTCCTTTTTTTCCTGTGTTCCATATCCGACCACGACAACCTCACTGAGGGCTGTGACATCAGATTGCAAAGAAACATTAACACTACTTTGAGATCCAACACTTACCTCTTGAGACGTGTATCCTACAAAAGAGAATACAAGTGTGGCATTTGCACCAACGTTAATGCGGTAATTTCCATCCGCATCCGACACAGTTCCATTGGAAGTGCCTTTTTCGAGGATGTTTACACCGGGGATTCCGGAGCCGTCATCGGCAGCCGTCACTTTACCTGATACAGATTGCTGGGCGAAACTCACCAGAGTTCCAAACACCAGTAACACCGTCAGATACCTGCGAACAAACAGATACAATTTGGTCATACGTAATTGTTTAGGGTTTTAATTGTTGTTTTAAGAGTACTTTCGAAATCAAATTTGTTAATTGCATTCAATTAAAAAGTGGTTTCGCAGCGTAATTATACCGTGTTTTCACCAGTTGACAAGCGCTCAGGCGTTATTTCTTCGTGTAAATTTGCGGAAACGAAGCCGCAACCGATTGCGAGTTTGTTGAACCTTCGATATTTTCTTAAATTAACACTATCTAATGAAATTTAATCAGGTAACCATCAAAGATATTGCACGTGAACTAGGCATCTCTCCGTCTACAGTTTCGCGCGCATTAAAGGACCATCCTGACATCAGCGTGCAGACAAAAAAGGCAGTGAATGAATTGGCTGAAAAGCTCAACTATCAGCCCAATATAGTTGCGCTCAATCTGCGACAGAAGAAGACCAATACTATTGGTGTGATTATCCCAGAGATCGTTCACTTTTTCTTCTCCACCGTGATCAGCGGTATCGAAGATGTTGCATATACCGCTGGATATAATGTTATTCTTGCTCAATCCAATGAGTCCTACCAGCGCGAAATGACTGATATGAAGGCTTTATTCAATAGCCGGGTAGATGGAATGCTGCTTTCCGTATCCCGGGAGACCGCCAATTTTGATCACATAGAATCAATTATCTCAAAAGGCGTTCCTATTGTGTTTTACGACCGGATGTATAATAGCCCCACCAGCAGTAAGGTGATTGTGGATGACTATGCGGGTGCCAAAGATGCGGTAAACCACCTAATCGAGCAGGGCTGCAAACGAATTGCCCATTTAAACGGTGCACCAAATCTTATTATCAGCATTGACCGCTTCCGTGGATATACCGATGCCCTAACTGAAAATAAGATGGAGGTAAAGGATAATCTTATAGTTAATTGCCCTTCTGGAACATTTGAGGAAGGTAAGCGTGCTACAAACAAGTTGCTTTCTCAAAACATCATTCCTGATGCCATCTTTGCCAATAATGACCCAATGGCAATGGGCGCTATGATGGCTATTAAGGAAAAAGGGTTAAAAATTCCTGAGGACGTTGCCATTGTAGGTTTCAGTAATTGGTTCTTCGGAGAATTGATGGAACCTTCATTAACAACTGTGGACCAACCTGGCTTTGAAATGGGACAGGAAGCAGCCCGCCTATTAATCCGTCAAATTGAAATGAAGGATAAAGAGGATTTTGACCCTCAGCCAGAAACTAAAATCCTCAAGACAAGATTGATAATCAGGAACTCTTCACTCAAGAAGCAGACTAAGAAGAAATAGCGCAACCGATTTCGCTTTTTTTGAGGTCAGATTGTTAGGTTTGATAAGGCTATTTAAACTTACTTTAGCCACTTAACCTGTTAACCTGTCAATGACCCGCCCCTTTCAATCCGTTACCAGCAAAAGTCTGGGCAATCTAATCACCTTCAAGAAGACTACAGATGGCTTGGTTGGTGAAACTACCTTAGGAAAATTCAGAGTTATCCCATACAATGAATCCATTTTCCGGATCAGCATTTGCCAGGATCAGTTTGAAGACTTTTCATACTCCGTGGTTGGTAAACCCACCGCTCTTTCATTTGAATTGATTGAATCATCGGACACATTAATTATAAAAACAACCACTACCCTACTGTCTATCTCAAGAGCCCCGGTTCGATTTTCCTTTCAGACATTAGATGGAAAAGTAGTCAACGAAGACGATGCGTTTGGTACTTCATGGATCGGTGATCAGGTTTCGACCTACAAAAAATTACAACCTGGCGAGCGATTTATTGGGTTGGGTGAAAAGACCGGGCCGCTAGATAGAAAAGGAGCTGCTTATCAAAACTGGAACTCCGATGCTTATGCCTATCATGGAGGTTCCGATCCATTGTATTGTTCAATGCCTTTCTATATCGGATTACATAATCAGATTACATACGGAATTTTCTTTGATAATACTCACAAAGCATTTTTCAACTTCGGTGCATCCAACAACCGGTTCTCCAGTTTCTCTGCCGATGCCGGTGAGATGAACTACTATTTCATACATGGAAAAAATGTGGCAGATATTATACAACAATACACCTTCTTGACCGGTCGTATGGAGATGCCACCCCTTTGGAGTATTGGGTTTCAGCAGTGTCGTTATAGCTACTATCCGGATAAAGAAGTATTCACCATTGCAAAAACATTTCGGGAAAAAGATATCCCTGCCGATGTCATCGTATTTGACATCCATTACATGGACAAATACAAAATCTTTACCTGGGACTTAAAACATTTTACTGATCCAAAAGGATTGGTGAAAACTCTCAGAGATCAAGGCTTTCATGTTGTAATCATGTGCGACCCTGGAATAAAAGTTGAACCGGGCTATGAACCGTATGATGATGGGGTCAGGAAAAACATCTTCCTTAAATATCCAGATGGCGAAAACTATCAAGGTCAGGTGTGGCCGGGATGGTGTCACTTTCCCGACTTCACAAATCCGGTAGCTCGTGAGTGGTGGGCTTCCAAATTTCAGGATTATATAAATCTAGGTGTGGACGGATTTTGGAATGACATGAATGAAATAGCCACATGGGGAAATGCATTGCCCGAAAATCTGGAATTTGATTTTGAAGGCAACAAAGCTACCATGCGGAGGGGCCGAAATGTTTATGGCTTTCAAATGGCGCGCAGTACCTATGAAGGAACCAAAAAGTTACTGAAAGGCAAGAGACCCTTTAATTTAACACGGTCAGGCTTCTCTGGGGTACAGCGTTACTCGGCTGTATGGACAGGCGATAACGTTGCCTATGATGAACACATGTTGCTGGGAGTTCGGTTAGTAAATAGTATGGGCCTTACGGGAATTGCTTTTGCGGGATATGATACCGGAGGTTTTGTTGGTGAATCAAATACTAAACTCTTCGCGCGTTGGATTTCAATTGCTTCGTTATCTCCTTTTTTCAGAGCTCATACAATGATTAATACACGGGATAGTGAACCGTGGTCGTACGGAGAAGAAGTAGAATCGATTTCAAGAAACTATATCAAATTCAGATATCAGTTATTGCCTTACATCTATTCTCTCTTTTACGATGCGTCACAAACTGGTATGCCCGTGCAACGCTCCTTAGCGATAAACTACACCCACGATCATCGGGTGTATAACGGTTTGTACCACAATCAGTATTTATTCGGTCCCAACATTCTTGTTGCTCCGGTAGAAAGCAACAAACATCTCCTGAAAATTTTCTTTCCAGAAGGTGATTGGTACGATGTGTATACCGGAAAAATCTGGCGGGGTGATCAGGAGACAATTGTGGAATCTCCAATCCACAAACTGCCCGTATTTATAAAAGCAGGAAGTGTGTTGCCCATGCAACCAGCAGCTTCGCACACAGGCATTAAACAAGAGGAATTAATTCTTCATATTTATTGCGGAAAAAACTCGAGTGATTTTTTGCTTTACGCTGACGATGGCGAAACTTTTGACTATCAGCTAGGAAAAAGTTCAAAGCGATTAATTCAGATGATTGGTTCAGAAAGCAGAGTAATTCTATCACCCAGCGAAGGGAATTATGAAACTCATTTTAAGAAAATCAAATTCGTTCTGCATGGCGCCACATCGAATACCCTTTCAGTAAATGGTACTGTCATGCCACTAACTAACCAGGTTCACTCCTATTTCTCTCCGTTAGAAAAATATGATCCGATTAACGAGCCGGACTCGATGGGTGAAGAAAATGTGAAAGTTGTTGCTACTGATTATACGGATGAGAAAATTGAAATCTCCTGGTGATGCTGGAAATACAAAAAAAATATAGCTCAACATTTTATGGAATCTTAAGTCTTCCGGCCACTGCCATGGGATTCGCTTTGTGCGTACAGATTTCTGCATTGAGTTGGCTACTTTCAACTCAATACAAGTTAGATATACATGAAGTTGGGATAGTTTGGGCTGCCGGACCCATTGCCGGTATCATTGGACAGGTCGTGATTGGTTTGATTAGCGATAAGGTTTGGTTTTGGGGCGGGCGAAGAAAACCATTTATCCTGATTGGCGGATCGATCGCTGCGATCAGTTTGCTGGCATTAACTGTACTGGGAGCAATCAGTCAGTTTACAGGTCTTAGTTTATTAGTCATTGCAATTATAGTGGCGCTTACACTCGATCTATCAATCAACATTAGCTTTAACCCTACCCGATCAATCATTGCAGATGTAACTCCGGAAGGCGAAAAGAGAACCAAAGGCTATACCTGGATGCAAACCATCTCAGGTATGTTTGGCGTATTGGCCTATGCGATCGGTGCCTACTTTGGTAACTACTCACTTATCTACTTTGGTATTCTATTGGTTTTTTTATTTTCTATTATTCCACCTTTCTTCATTACCGAACCGCAGTCGATTAGCTCATCAGATACCGTTGAAAATCAAAACGCCAACGCTAAATCACAACAAGGCCAATTGTATCGCATCTATCTGGCACATGGATTTTGTTGGCTTGGCGTACAAACCATGTTTGTTTACATGTTCTTCTATGTAAAGGAAAGCATGGGCATCACCTCGGATGCAGAAGCTGGCCAGGTAGTATCGCTTTCATTTCTTGTTTTGAACACAGTAGGTTTCATCTTACCAGCTACCGTATTGGAGCCACTGGCAAAGAAAATCGGTCGGGTAAAAGTTCATGTGGCGGCCATTGGCCTAATGGCTGTTGGGTATTTTCTGATAACTTTATTTGGATCCAGCATAACACTGGTTTATGTATTTATGGCTGTTGCAGGTATTGGCTGGGCAGCAACGGTTAGCCTTCCGTTTGCTATTATGACGGAGAAGGTTGACAAAGCTAAAATGGGTTTGTTCATGGGAATATTCAATCTCTCAGTGGTTATCCCACAGTTGATAGTAAGCCTTGGCTTTGGTAGCTACATACAGCATGCAGAAAACAAAAATGTTATCTTTATTATCTGCACAGTATGCCTTGCTATATCAACATTTCTCTGGAGCCTGGTAAAAGAACATACAGTAAACATGGGACCAACAAAAACTTAATTCCTCACTTCGCACTAATACCATGAGTCAACATAAACCCCAACTTAGCTTCTGGCAAATCTGGAACATGAGTTTTGGATTTTTAGGAATTCAATTCGGCTTCGCCCTGCAAAATGCAAACACTAGTAGAATATTTGTAACGATGGGAGCTGATACAGCTAACCTTGCCATGTATTGGCTTGCAGCCCCAATCACCGGCTTAATCGTACAGCCGTTAATCGGTTATTACAGTGATCGTACCTGGCATGCCAAGTGGGGCCGAAGAAGACCCTTCTTTGCTGTAGGCGCAGTTCTTGCCTCTTTTGCGCTTTGCCTGATGCCTAACTCACCCACGCTTTGGATGGCGGTAGGAGTACTTTGGATTATGGATGCATCGATCAACATTAGTATGGAGCCCTTCAGAGCTTTCGTGGGTGATATGCTCCCCCCTTCGCAGCGCACCACGGGTTTTGCAATGCAAAGTTTTTTTATAGGTATAGGGGCGATCGTTGCCTCATTTCTTCCTGCGATTTTCAAAAACTGGTTTGGAATCTCCAATGTATCAGATATAGAAGGTGCAATTCCGGATTCAATTCGGTATAGCTATTACATTGGGGCGTTCATGCTTTTTGTTACCGTAATGTGGACGGTATTTTCTACAAAAGAGTATCCTCCAACGGAAGCGGCTGAAGAAAAATTAAGAAATCGAGAGCACCGTAAAATTGAAAATGAAGGCGCCTACCAAGTGAAGTTTCAAAAGATCGGATTCATTCTCCTTCTTCTAGGAATATTGATATCCTTAGTGGTTTACTTTGTGAATCTTGAAAAGGAGCTCTATGTTTTGGGGATTGGGCTTGGAATATTTGGTGTGGTACATGCACTTGCTGCATACTTAATTGGGCAAAGTAAAGCCTATCTTGGAATCGTGCACATTGTGAAAGACTTTAATTCAATGCCAAAGACCATGTTACAATTGGCGTACGTTCAATTCTTTTCGTGGTTTGCTTTGTTTGCGATGTGGATTTATACAACCAGCGCGGTAACAAGTTATATTTTTAATTCAACGGATCCAATGTCACAAGCTTACAATGATGGAGCAGACTTGGTCAGCAGTTTATTTGGAATTTATAATGGTATCGCTGCATTAGCAGCTCTTTTCTTACCAATAATTGCAAAGTACACCAGTAGAAGAATGACTCATTTTATTGCCTTGATGTGTGGAGGAGTAGGGCTGATCTCTTTCTATTTTATTTCAGATCCGTTCTGGTTATGGTTCTCTATTATTGGTGTAGGAATTGCATGGGCAAGTATACTATCTATTCCGTATGCAATGTTATCGGGTTCACTTCCTGCAGAAAAGATGGGCTATTATATGGGCGTATTCAATTTCTTTATTGTGATTCCTCAAATTGTTGCAGGTACAATCTTAGGATTTATGCTTACGCATCTTTTCAATGGTCAGTCAATTTACATCATTGTTTGTGGTGGCATCTCGATGGGAATCGCAGCATTATTGAGTCTTCGTGTTGACGACCGGGATGAGGTAGTAATTAAAAACTCATAGTTAATCAAAATGAGATTAATTCTTTGGTTCTTCTCGTTCATTCTTTGTACAACTGTCATAGGACAAGATTACAGTTTATTGAGAGAACGGATGGATGCACTCAAAAAAATTAAACCTGACTCATCCGGTAGACTGGAACTAACCGCCTGGTGGTCCTCACTAAAATCAGCTCAACAAATACCTTTGGTAGTAGAAGACTCAGTTTACTTTCTTTACCGGGGGCAAGCCCAAACTGTAGAATGGATGGGTGACTTCAACGGATGGGGTTATCAGAAAGATTTTGATAATAAAGGAAAGAAAATACCAGGTACTGATCTCTGGTTTCTCAAATGCTCCTTTCCTAAAGATGCACGCCTTGACTATAAAATTTTAATCGATGGCAACACCTCCATTTTAGATCCTGAAAACATCCACCAACAATGGTCAGGGGTTGGTGGTGGAAGCCCCAATTCAGAACTACGCATGTCTGCCTGGCGCGAAGATCCAGCTCTCATCGAAAAAGAAAATATACCCAAAGGAATAGTGAAGCGCGATTTTCTTTTTTACAGCTATGTTCTAGGCTACCAGATTACCTATTCTGTCTATCTCCCTTATCAATATGATAAGATGGAAAAGTTGCCGGTGGTTTATGTTACTGATGGCTACGAATACCTTCATCCCCAGTTGGGAAAGATGACTACCATATTAGATAACCTTATCTACGAGAAAAAAATTAAACCCGTAATAGGAATCTTTGTTGATAATCGGGAGCCGGTAAACCGGGCAAATAACCGGAGGATGAGTGAGCTGGCTATGAATACTAAGTACCTCGATTTTTTTGTAAAAGAGTTAATCCCTCATATTGAACTGACTTATTCAGTAGTTAGTGATGCGCAGAACCGTGCCATCATCGGCACCTCTATGGGAGGACTTACAGCTACCTATTTTGCATTTTCAAGACCTGATATTTTTGGCCTGGCGGGTATACAATCACCGGCCTTTTATACAAAACCTCAGATTTATTCTCTTTGCTCAAATCCGGCCGATCCTCAAATGAAAATCTCCATGACCTCAGGCGTGATCAACGATACAAGTCCTGAAAGTCGTAAAATGAAAGGGGTGTTGGAAACCAGTAGTTGCGAGTATCATTACCGGGAGGTGAATGAGGGGCACTCATGGGGAAACTGGAGTAGGTTGATTGATGATATCCTGATTGATCTTTTTGCGGTTGAAAAATAAAAAGCTATCCTAACTTTCTGATTTAATGAGAATTGCCTGAGCGGTCAGTTATTTCTAAATTGAGGCATTGATTTTGTCTTATCCATATTATGAAGATACGATTACTCCTTCTTATTATTTCTTTATTTGCCTTATTCAGTTCCTGTAGTTCTGGAAAAAAGGCATTGCAGAAAGGCAATTATTATGATGCGGTTTTACAGGCTGTCAACCGACTGCGGCAAAACCCGGATCACAAAAAATCCATAGAGGTATTAAGAACGAGCTACCAGATGGCCATCGAGTATTTGGAGACAGATGCTCAGAATCAAATTTCAAGTAATGCTAACTTCAAATGGAAAAATGCGGTGCAGGATTATGAAAATATTAATTATTTGTATGAACAAATCCGGACCTCCCCGGGCGCGCTAAAAGTCATTCCCCAACCGATCAATAAATACAAGGAATTAACCGAAGTAAAAAGTAAAGCCGCGGAAGAGTCATATGAGGCCGGCATTCAATCCATGTTGAAAAATACGAGAGATGATGCCAAGCGTGCTTATTTCCTTTTTGTTGAAGCGAATGCCTTATCGCCAGGTTATCGCGAATCCATTGAAATGATGGAACAATCAAAGTTCAACGCAACCATTAAAGTGATAGTAGAACCTTCAATGCAAAACTATTATGATTGGAATTTCGAACCCGTGGTTTTCGGGGTAAACCCCAGTCAGTTTGTGAAATTCTATACTCCACGACAGGCACAGGACGCTGGCCTGACTAAGGTTGATCAGTTTGTGAGATTGGTAGTTAACGGATACTCAGAAAACAGGCCTTCTATAACCAAACGTACAGAGAACTACAAAGACAGCGTGAAGGTTGGTGAAAAAACTGTTAACAATGTGAAAGTACCAATCTACGAAAAAGTGAGTGGTTCCAGTACAATCTCTGAAAAGCAGATTACTTCACGCGGTTCTATTACGCTATTTATAAAAGATGCTGCATCCAATGTAGAACTTAGAAATTCGGATTTGATAAGCGAAGAACGATGGTCTGATCGTTGGGCAACCTGCTCCGGAGACCAACGAGCAATTCCAGCTGGTATCAAAAAGTTATGTAGCACAAAAGAACCTTATATGGCCCGTGATTTCCTGATCTTACAGACCAAAAAGGAACTTGATAATAAGTTGGCCAGTGCCTTAACTTCATTTTACGGGGGTTATTAATGTCAGGCCCATGACGAATGCCTAATCAGGCAAAACTATTTGCACGATATCGGGGTTAAAGATCATATGAAAGTAATAAGCCTATCTCTTTTAATCTGCCTGGGTACTATAATAACCCACGCTCAGACCTCAACAAAAAAGAATATGAAGGAAATTGAAGTTGCTACACTTGGTTCTGGATGCTTTTGGTGCACGGAGGCCTTTTTCTTAAGGGTTAAGGGTATTGAGTCTGTTATTTCCGGGTACTCAGGTGGAAAAGTTAAAAATCCAACGTATCGGGAAGTAACCACTGGCCTTACTGGGCATGCTGAGGTTATCCAGGTAAAGTTCGATCCAACCATAATCAGCTATTCTGAAGTACTTGAAATCTTCTGGAATACCCATGATCCTACTACTCTAAATAAACAAGGGGCAGACGAAGGCACCCAGTACCGCTCAGTGGTATATTATCACTCTGAGTCGCAAAAGCAGACAGCTGAGGACTATAAAAAACAACTCGATAAATCCGGAGTCTATAAGAATCCTATTGTAACCGAAATAAGCCCTTTTGCAGTATTCTATCCTGCAGAAGATTATCATCAGAATTACTATGCCCTAAACCCCAACCAAGGCTATTGCCAGTATGTGATCAGGCCCAAAATCGAAAAATTTAATAAGCAGTACGCTGCTAAGCTCAAGAAATAAAGAATTATTAGAAAAATATTAATTCTATGATACTATGTGAAACATTATGCCCTAGCCTCCGTTTTAATGACCAAAGAGCAGATAAATTCTTCTCATAGGTTTAGGTTTAGGTATCAAAGACCCCTTCAGACGGAAGGGGTCTTTGTATTTTTGGCTCACTCAGATCCACACAGACCGTTTCAAACTCTTTAAGTTCAATTGTAACAGTGCCATTATAACTTATGAAAACCACGAAACTTTTATCAATCCTATTACTGCTTGCATTGGTAGCGTGCGGTCAGCAAAAAAATAAAAAACAAGCGGACTCCTTCCCACTTAAAAAGGAGGACGCTGAGTGGAAGAAGCAGTTGACCCCTGAACAATATTTTGTGATCCGTGAAAAGGGAACTGAAACTGCCTTTACCGGAAAGTATTGGGACAACCACGAAGAAGGAATTTACAATTGTGCTGCCTGCAATCAGGAACTCTTTGGCTCTGAAACTAAATTTGAATCAGGTACCGGCTGGCCAAGTTTTTATAAACCTGTGCGCGAAGGAGTGGTTGCAGTGGGTACCGATACAAGTTATGGAATGGTAAGAGATGAAGTGGTCTGCAGCAGGTGTGGTGGCCATTTGGGTCATGTCTTTAATGATGGCCCAAAACCAACAGGGTTAAGATATTGCCTTAACTCTGTTTCCCTGAAATTTGAACAGAAACCAGCGAAAAAGTAACCCGTTACGTACTCAAAGAAAAGACCGTGTACTTAGTCCATGGTCTTTTTTATTATCTTTTCAGAAACATTCTTAAAATATGTGCAGACTGATGGCCTACAAAGGCACTCCGATCATAATTGATAACCTGCTTTACAAGCCAAAGAATTCATTGATCAACCAAAGTATAAACGCCAGGGAGATCGAAGAGCCATTGAATGGGGATGGATTTGGAATTGGATGGTACGTGCCCGAAATTAATCTTGAGCCTGTCACCTTTGAC
>JBEBJH010000050.1:0-22870 GCA_040079965.1 Cyclobacteriaceae bacterium | reverse complement strand
ATTGAAGGTCAATCTCTGTCAGGGCAACACCGCCACAGGTAACAAACTCTTCTTTAAAAGTAGTTTTACCTTTTATATGGAAAGGGCAAGCGTATAATAATTCAATCAGCTTATTGATTTGTTTGTGAGCTAAATCAGCCCAGGTTTTTCTCTCTTCAATGCCAGCCTTAATGCAAAGAAACTCCCAGAGTCGTTTAGGCAGTGCAAATAATTGATTTCCAATAACCATTTTCTTGCTACCCAATTTGAGGTGCATCAACGTTTCCCGTATCTCCTTTTCAGGTGTACCCGTCCAGTTTACCAAGGTGGTGAAGGAATAGTTCTGTTGATGAAGATAAACTGCTGTCCAGGCCGAAAGTTTAATCACGGCTGGTCCACTTAATCCCCAGTGTGTAATTAATACTGCGCCTTGCTGAGAAAACTTTGTTCCGGCAATTCTTACCTCTGCATTTGGCACAGCAACACCCATTAAGTTGGTAAACTCCTTTTCCGAATCATTAAAAGTGAAAAGCGAAGGAATTGGCTTGACAATTTCATGGCCCAGGTCTATCAACCACTGATAGTTTTCAGGTTTATTGTAACCTCCTGTGGCAATAAGAATTTTTCTTGTGGAGAATGTCTGCTTGGTATGAACAATAAAATGCTCTACATTCCTTTCAACCCTATGAACTTCCGAATTGAGTTTAATTTCAATCCTTGAATTCTCTGCCGCATGCAAAAAGCAATCAATAATTGTTTGAGAATTATTTGTAGTGGGAAACATGCGTCCATCCTCCTCTGCCTTCAACTCAACTCCATGCTTTTCAAACCAGGCGACAGTATCGGATGCCTGAAACTGATGAAACCAATTTTTGAGTTGCCGCTGTCCGCGTGGATAATGTTGAGATAAGGCTGCCGGGCTGAAACATTGATGCGTGACATTGCACCGGCCGCCACCAGATACTTTTACTTTCGATAAAAGCTTACCTGACTTTTCAAGAATTAGAATTTTAAGATTCGAATTTATTTCTATAGCATTGATCGCTCCAAAAAAACCTGCTGCCCCACCGCCTATTACAATCAGGTCATATCGTGGTAGTGTGTCACTCACAAATCAATTACCACCTGCCCTCGCAAAAGGTCATCAAGGGTATCACGCTTACGAATAAGTTTGGCTTCACCATTATAAATTAACACTTCGGCTGGTCTCAACCGTGAATTGTAGTTAGAGGCCATGGAGTAGCCATAGGCTCCCGTATTTTTAATTGCCAATAGATCCCCTTCCCTTACTTCATTCAGCTTACGGTCGGCCCCCAACGTATCGGTTTCACAAATGTTCCCTACTACAGTATAGATTTTTTGTGAACCACCTGGGTTAGATACATTCACGATTTCATGATAGGCATCATACATCATAGGGCGAATGAGATGATTCAATCCTGAATTAACCCCTGCAAACGTGATGGAAGGAGTGGGCTTCACCACATTGGTTGTTACAAATAAGTATCCTGCCTCACTCACCAGATACTTACCAGGCTCAATCCATAATTCCAGTTTGCGGCCGTAGCTGTGATAAAACTCTTTAAAGGTTTTACTCAATTTCAACCCAAGATCGTACACATTCGTTATCATATCGCCCTCTTTGTAGGCAACCTTAAAACCTCCACCAAAGTCGATGAATTTAAGAGCCTGAAAATCGCGGGCTATTCCAAAAAGTATCTCGGCCATTTTGATGAATACATCAGTCTCGGTTATTTCCGAACCCGTGTGAATGTGCAAGCCGTTAATGACGATCTTATATTGCTGAGCCAATTCCATGATCTGGGGAAGCTGGTACACGGAGATGCCAAACTTTGAATTGCTGTGACCCGTAGAAATTTTATAATTACCTCCAGCCATGATGTGTGGGTTTAGTCGCACACAACACGGATAGGTACTTCCGTATTTCTTTCCAAACTTCTCAAGCACCGAGAGGTTATCGAGGTTGATGTTAAGACCTAAATCGACTCCTGCCACGATTTCTTCAAAGTCAACACAATTAGGAGTGAACATAATTTCTTCAGGTAAGAAACCCGCGCCCAAAGCCATGTGGGCTTCCTGAATCGATACAACGTCTACTCCTGCGCCATGCTTTTTCAAAAGTTTTAATATGGAAATATTGGTGAGCGCCTTGGCGGCATACTTCACCCTAACATCGGTATCAGAAAATGCATTCTTAAGACTCTTCAATTGATGGATAATTTTCGCACCATCATAAACATAAAGTGGCGTGCCAAATTCCTTGCAGACCTCCGCTACATCCAAACCTTGAATTGTATAGACTCCATTGTTAAGTTCCATAGAAAATAAAAGTTCAAATATATCAGTTGGGAATCTACTGATGCATGCCTTGTACTGACTTTATTTAGCTTTGGTTACTATCTTCGCGAAATGAAATTGTTTTATCGGCATTCAGGTCATGGCCATCCTCTGATCATTTTACATGGTTTGTTTGGTTCTTCCGATAATTGGTTTTCGTTGGCTAAAGTCTTTGCTGAGCATTTTTCTGTTTACCTGGTGGATCAGCGAAATCACGGGCAGTCCCCGCAAAGTGATGATTTTAATTATCAATTATTGGCAGAGGATCTTCATCTATTCATTCAGGAACATCACCTTCATAAGCCACACATTATCGGGCACTCGATGGGCGGCAAAACGGCTATGAATTTTGCTGTGAAATATCCGGAACACTTGAAAAAATTGATTGTGGTTGATATTGCTCCAAAATCATATCCGGTACATCACGATCATATTTTAGAGGGATTACATGCGATTGATATAAATGCACTCACTTCACGCAATGAGGCCGACATAATTCTAAGTCAACATGTACCAGAGCCTGATGTGCGGCAATTTTTATTGAAAAACCTATATCGCACTTCGGAGGGAAAGTTTCAATGGCGCGTGAACCTGCATGCCATAGACAATCACATTGAGGAAATAGGTGCTGGAATGCAATATCCTGGCACCTTTAATGGGCCGACCTTATTTATTAATGGGGCCCGTTCTAATTATTTTAAACCCGGTGATAAGAATTTAATTCGTTCAATATTTTCCACAGTTGAAATCATCAACTTAGACACCGGCCATTGGGTGCAAGCTGAAAGACCAAAAGAATTTGCAGAAACCGTAATCTCGTTCTTAACAAGAGAGTAATGTCCTCTAACGGAAAATTATATCTCATTCCAAATATAATTTCTGAATCAACTCAGGAAAAGGTGATCCCGGCAATGGTACGAGAGGCATTGCCACTAATCTCACATTTTCTGGCAGAAGACATTCGCACTGCACGTAGGTATTTAAGTAGTCTTAAAATCTATGCGTCTATAGAAGCATTACACTTTGAAGTGCTGAATAAAGACACATCTGCTTCGCAGCTATCCGAATTGATGTCTCCGTTAAAAGAGGGTTTTAACATAGGTGTGATTTCAGAATCAGGTTGTCCGGGAGTTGCCGATCCGGGTGCTTTGGCAGTGCAATATGCACATCAGCAGAATATTCAAGTGGTGCCCCTTGTAGGTCCTTCTTCTATTTTATTAGCTTTGATGGCTTCCGGATTAAATGGCCAACGGTTCGCTTTTCATGGCTATCTTCCTATAGAGGCTAAAGAAGCTGCTAACGTCCTTAAGGAACTGGAGAAGGAATCCAAGCAAAAGAATCAAACACAGATTTTCATTGAAACTCCATATCGAAATAATTCGGTATTTGAGTACTTCCTCAAAAATCTTCATTCTGAAACCAGGCTAACGATTGCATTGGATCTTACCGGCCAGTACGAATCTGTACAAACGATGCGCATTGCGGATTGGAGTAAACAAAAACAGGTTTGGGCTAAAAGTCCTGCTGTTTTTCTGTTTCTGGCTTAATTCAACAGCCGGATCCCTTGTCATATTATCTTACTTATTATCTTTGCCACCTTAATTGAAATTAACATTAAACTATGCCTTATTTATTCACTTCCGAGTCGGTTTCTGAAGGTCACCCAGACAAAGTAGCCGATCAAATTTCTGATGCGCTTATTGACTATTTCTTAGCGTATGACCCTAATTCCAAAGTTGCTTGCGAAACCCTCGTAACTACGGGTCAGGTCGTGCTAGCCGGGGAGGTAAAATCCGAGGCCTATCTTGATGTTCAGGATATTGCCCGCGAAGTGATTAAGAAAATTGGATATACCAGAAGTGAATATATGTTCGAAGCCAATAGCTGCGGCATTTTCTCAGCTATTCACGAGCAGTCTTCTGATATTAATCAGGGTGTTGAGCGCAAGAAGAAAGAGGATCAGGGTGCTGGCGACCAGGGAATGATGTTTGGTTATGCTACCAATGAGACGGACAATCTGATGCCATTGCCATTGGAACTGGCTCATCTACTCTTAAGAGAGTTGGCCGTTATTCGCAGAGAAGGAAAAGTGATGACCTACCTTCGTCCCGATGCCAAGTCGCAGGTAACGATTGAATATAGCGATGACAATAAACCTCAACGCATCGATGCAATCGTGATTTCGACTCAACACGATGATTTTGCCAAGGATGCAATCATGTTGAAGAAGATTAAAGATGATGTGATCAATATTCTGGTTCCTCGCATCATGAAAAAGCTTCCGAAGCGGGTTCAGAAATTGTTTAACAATGAAATCAAATACTTTGTAAACCCTACAGGTAAGTTTGTAATTGGTGGACCGCATGGTGACACTGGCCTTACCGGAAGAAAAATTATAGTAGATACCTATGGTGGAAAGGGGGCCCACGGTGGTGGTGCCTTTTCAGGAAAGGATCCTTCCAAAGTAGATCGTTCTGCTGCTTATGCAACCCGTCACATTGCCAAGAATATGGTAGCTGCAGGCCTTTGCGATGAAGTATTAGTGCAGGTGGCTTATGCAATTGGAGTTGCTAAGCCTGTTGGATTGTATGTAAATACTTATGGTACCGCCAAGGTGAAAATCACCGATGGAGAGATTGCAAAGAAGATTGAAAAAATCTTTGACATGCGCCCTTATTTTATTGAGGAGAGATTCAAACTTCGCACCCCAATCTATTCTGAAACGGCTGCTTATGGTCACATGGGCCGTGAGTCTAAAGTGGTTGAAAAGATATTCAACAAGGGAAAGAAGAATGAGAAGAAGGTTAAAGTAGAGTTGTTCCCTTGGGAAAAACTAGATCATACAGAGGCTATCAAAAAGGCTTTCAAATTGAACTAAATAGAAAGGGCCCTGATAAATCGGGGCCCTTTTAATTTATGGCTTTCTTCTAATCAGGCTCGCCCTTCTTTTTCCCTGGTTTTGAATTTCTTTAGTTGGGCGCGAAGTGCTTCCGTAGCCAAATCAGTGGCAGCTTCAAAGGATCGGGCCTGCTCTTTGGCAAAGAGATTTTGCCCTGGCACATTCAGTTTTATTTCCACAGTCTTATTTTCGATCCCTTCATTATTTAGTCTCAGAAACACCTCACCATCTACCATGCGATCATAAAACGTTTCCAGTTTGTCTACTTTTTTTTGAATGAAGTCGATTAATTTCTGATCGGCATCAAAATGAATGGAATGTACTTGCAGTTTCATAAGAACATTAAGGTTTAAAAGTTGAACATAAAAAATCTGATCTATCGGATCGGTTGAATTAATCATATTTCGATAACCTATGCTTTTGGGTGCGCCTGGTCAAATACTTTTTTCAGTTTCTCCATCGAATTATGAGTGTACACCTGGGTAGCCGCCAGGCTACTGTGACCTAATAAGTCCTTCACGGCATTGATCTCCGCACCTTTATTAAGAAGGTGAGTGGCATAGGTATGGCGAAGCACATGGGGGCTCTTTTTTTCTACCGAAGTAAATAGCTTCATGTATTTTTTAACTGTGCGGTTCACTAACATGGGGTATAGCGGTTCTCCTGATGCAGTTACCAACAGGTAACCATGATCTTTTCTATCAACCTTCTTATTCCTCACGCGCAGATATTCTTTTATTATTGAAACGAGATGAGATGAAAAGGGGATGACTCTTTCTTTATTTCTTTTTCCTAAAACCCGAACTGTGCGGTCTCCCAGATTAACGTAGTTTTCTTTTAACGTGATCAATTCCGTCAACCGCATTCCGGTGCCATAAAACAATTCAATAATTAACTTGTCCCTATAACCCTCATGTCCTTCCGGGAATATAACGTTGTCTAAAAGCTTTACGGTATCCTGTTCATTTACAAAATGGGGAAGTTTCTTTTTAGTCTTGAGGATTTTGATTTTCACCATCGGGTCGCTGGTGATCAATTCCTGACGCATCAGAAACTTATAATAAGACCGCAGGCAAGCGATTTTGCGATTGATTGAAATAGCGTCCAATTTGGCTTCTACCAAACTTACAACCCATGACCTGACCAGTCCATAGTTAGCCTCCGGTGGGGAAGTGGCAGAGAATTCTGAATCAAGGAATTTTTCAAACTGATGAAGATCGGTCTGGTAGGATTGTACCGTCTTGGGGCTGTATCTCTTTTCGAACTGAATATATTTCAGAAATGAATCAACCATTATCTACACCAAGCCCTGCTGTGTAAGTACAATGTAAAAAAAAATCCTCCGGGGAAAAAGCCCACAGAGGATTGTTTATAAAATATCTATTAAATGTTAATAGTTATCGGAAGCGTATAGCTTTTGGCGATAAGCTGCGCGAATGACTTCACTTCTTCTTTTAACAGAAGGCTTAGTGAAAGAGGTTCTTTCGCGTAATGCTCTCAAAACACCAGTTTTTTCAAACTTCTTTTTAAAGCGCTTAAGAGCCTTATCGATAGATTCGTTTTCTTTAATGTTGATAATCAGCATCTTTCTATTATTTGGGCTGCAAATATAACCTGCTTTCACTCAATTACGCAAGTCCTACTTCAAAATAGCCCTTGAAATTACCATTTTTTGAATCTCTGAGGTTCCCTCCCCGATTGTACACAGCTTTGCATCCCGGTAGTACTTTTCAGCTGGATAATCCTTGGTATAGCCATAACCGCCAAAGATCTGGACCCCGTCATTAGCTATTTCAACGGCTACTTCAGAGGCATATAATTTGGCCATAGCCGACTCCCTATTCACGCTTTTTCCCTTATTTTTTAAATCAGCAGCCCGGTAAGTAAGTAAAGAGGCAGCTTCAATTTTTGTTGCCATTTCAGCCAATTTGAAAGAAATCCCCTGGAAGGCTGAAATGGGCTGATTGAATTGATGTCGCTCTTTGGAGTATCGAAGCGCTGCTTCAAACGCACCTTGGGCGATGCCCAAACTAAGCGCTGCAATTGAAATTCTTCCTCCGTCCAGCACTTTTAGCGATTGCACAAATCCTTCACCTTCATGGCCAATTACCTGGCATTTATGAACACGGCAGTCTGTAAAAACCAATTCGGTAGTTTCAGATGCCCGCATACCTAACTTATTCTCCTTTTTGCCTGCGGAAAACCCAGGAGTGCCCTTTTCAATAATAAAGGCTGTCATAGCATGCGAGTCACCCACTTTGCCTGTACGAGCTATTACCACTGCTATCTTACCCGATTTGCCATGTGTTATGAAATTCTTGGCTCCATTTAATATGTAATAATCACCATCCTTGATTGCTACCGTTTTCATATTGCCTGCATCGGAACCTGTATTGGGTTCGGTAAGGCCCCACGCTCCAATCCATTCGCCAGTGGCAAGCTTTGGCAGGTAGGTTCGCTTTTGTTCTTCGCTGGCAAACTGGAGGATATGGCCAGTACAGAGTGAGTTGTGTGCGGCCATCGACAAACCAATAGCTCCATCAATCTTTGCGACTTCTGCGATAGCCGTTACATATTCGTGATATCCAAAACCTGAGCCTCCGTATTCCTGAGGTACTAAAACGCCCATTAATCCAAGGCCACCCATTTTATGAAATAAAGAAATTGGAAACTCCTGGCTTTCGTCCCATTCCATCATGTGCGGCTTTATTTCCTTCTCTCCAAAATCACGCACCATCTGGGCAATCATTCTTTGATTTTCCGACACTTCAAAATTCAGAACCTCTTCTACCATCATATTCACCATTGTTTATTTTATAAGAATGCAAAAATACCTTAAACCCGTTCAATACCCAAACGAGTGTTAGTCTACACAGAGAATTGTAAAAATCACAGGTTTTGGGGCACTAGTGAATATAAAGGCTATTTTTGTGCCCGAAATCGAAACTTTACAAAATGAAAATTGCTGTAGTTGGAACAGGGTATGTAGGATTGGTAACAGGCACTTGCTTTTCTGAAACCGGGAACACGGTAACCTGTATTGATATAGATGCCGAAAAGGTAAAAAAACTCAGTAACGGCAAGATCACAATTTATGAACCAGGGCTTGAGTTGCTCTTCGAAAGAAACATAAAGCAGGGACGGCTTCTGTTTACAACCAACCTGAAGGAAGGAATAAAGGATGCACAAATTATTTTCCTGGCACTCCCAACCCCTCCGGGTGAGGATGGTTCAGCCGATTTGAAATATATTCTAGGAGTCGCTCAGGATTTAGGCCCATTATTGAAGCACTATACGATTGTTGTTGATAAGAGTACTGTCCCCGTAGGTACAGCCGATCGGGTAAGACAAAAAATTGCTGCCGGCACATCCGTAGATTTTGATGTAGTTTCCAATCCCGAGTTCTTACGCGAAGGAGTGGCAGTGGAAGACTTTATGAGACCCGAACGCGTTGTGATTGGTACCTCATCTCCCCGAGCCAGAAAGGTTATGGAAACTCTTTATGCTCCATTTGTTCGTCAGGGTAATCCATTAGTTTTTATGGATGAGCGTTCTGCAGAGCTTACTAAATATGCAGCCAATTCCTTCCTGGCAACAAAAATCTCTTTTATGAATGAGATTGCCAATCTCTGTGAATTACTGGGTGCCGATGTTGATTCTGTACGAAAAGGAATCGGAACTGACAGCAGAATTGGAAAACGTTTTCTATTCCCTGGAATCGGTTACGGTGGAAGTTGCTTTCCTAAAGATGTGCAAGCTCTTGCCAAATCATCTTCTGACGTTAAGTATGACTTCAAAATTCTGGAGGCGGTCATGCAGGTAAACGAAGACCAGAAAACTAAACTCATTCCCAGAATCAAAGATTATTTCAGGGGAGATTTGAAGAATAAAATGTTTGCTTTGTGGGGACTTTCCTTTAAGCCTCACACAGATGACATCCGCGAAGCTCCTGCCTTATACAACATTGAAGAACTCTTAAAAGCTGGCGCAAAAATCAAAGCTCATGATCCAGAGTCCATGGAGAATGTAAAGAGACTCATTGGGGATCGAATTCAATATTCAGAAAGCTTCTATGAGGCGGCAGAAGGCGCGGATGCAATTTTTATTGCTACTGAATGGCCCGAGTTCAGAACTCCAGATTTCGATAAACTATCTGCTTCATTAAAGAACAAAGTAATCTTTGATGGCCGTAATCTTTATGATTTGGAACAAATGAAAGAACTTGGGTACACCTATTTCAGTATTGGACGAGAAACCATTTATGGCTAAAAAAAGAGTTCTAATTACAGGTGGTGCAGGATTTCTTGGCTCCCATCTATGCGACCGTTTTATTAAGGAAGGATTCTCGGTTATAGCAATGGATAACCTGATTACGGGTGATCTGCGAAACATCGAACATCTTTTTAAGCAGCCTGATTTTGAATTCTATCACCACGATGTGTCCAAGTTTGTCCATGTTCCAGGGCCACTTGACTACATTTTACACTTTGCATCACCCGCAAGCCCTATTGATTATCTAAAGATTCCAATCCAAACTCTTAAGGTAGGATCCCTTGGAACTCACAATCTGTTAGGTCTGGCAAAAGCTAAAAATGCCAGGATTATTATTGCCTCGACCTCCGAAGTGTATGGTGACCCTACGGTGCATCCTCAAACTGAAGAATATTATGGCAATGTAAATACAGTGGGTCCTCGTGGTGTGTACGATGAAGCTAAGCGTTTTCAGGAAGCGATAACCATGGCGTACCATACGTTTCATGGTTTGGAAACACGCATTGTTAGAATCTTCAATACCTATGGCCCTCGGATGCGACTAAATGACGGAAGGGTACTCCCTGCATTTATAGGACAGGCCCTGCGTGGGGAAGATCTAACCATCTTCGGTGATGGCTCTCAAACCCGTTCATTCTGTTATGTTGATGATCTGGTAGAAGGAATTTACAGATTGCTGATGTCAGATTATGCCCAGCCGATGAACATTGGTAATCCTAATGAAATAACCATTCGTGATTTTGCGGAAGAGATTATAAAACTTACCGGCACCAAACAAAAGGTTGTTTATCACGATCTTCCTAAGGATGATCCTAAACAAAGGCAACCCGACATCAGCAAAGCAAAAACGATTTTAGGTTGGGAACCCAAAGTTTCAAGGTCTGAAGGATTGAGAATTACTTATGAGTATTTCAAGTCACTACCACAAGAGGTACTTTATCAACGCGATCATAAAAGTTTTGATACTTACAATCGATAAGTGAATTAAAATCTTATCTGGAAAACAGGTGCTTGCTAAAAAGTAAAAATCACCTATCTTTGCACCACTTCTTGGTAAAAAATCAAAAGAGGGGACCCGAAAGTCCCCTCTTTGCTTATAGAAATTTGATGGATATCACGCAAAAAATAAGAGAATTGGCTGAATCGCACCTGACAGAAGCATCCCATTTTGTAGTGGATGTTTCTATTGGTAAACACAAGCCTTACAAAGTCTCTGTATTTGTAGATGGCGATCAGGGTGTAACCATCGATGATTGTTCTACCCTGAGCCGTGCATTATCTGAAGACCTGGATAACCTGGATCTGATCAAAGAAAACTATACACTGGAAGTGGGAACACCCGGATTGGATCAGCCTTTAAAGTTGAAACGGCAATATTTTAAAAATGCAGGTCGGGGATTAAGGGTTCTTCGCAAAGATAAAAGTTCTATACAGGGTCAATTGACAGAGGTAACCGAAGTGGGGATTGCGTTGAATGCTGAGAGCAAAGTGAAAGGGAAAAAGAAAATTGAAATAAGTCGTATTGAAATACCTTTTAGTGAAATAGAAAAAGCAATTGTAATGGTTTCTTTTAAATAGTGACAACTATGGATACATCAACACTGATTGAATCGTTTGCCGATTTCGCCAAACAAAAAAACATTGACCGCCCCACGATGATTCGGATTCTGGAAGACGTATTCCGGAACATGATTCGTAAGAAATATGTGGAAGATGACAACTTCGATATTATTGTGAATGCCGACAAGGGTGACCTTGAAATCTGGCGTTTCCGCGAAATTGTTGACGATGATTCAGAAGACATCTGGGAACATGATAAAATCAGCCTCACGGATGCCCGTAAAATTGAGCCTGATTTTGAAGTAGGCGAAGAAGTCGCTGAAGAAATTCACCTGGAAGATTTTGGTCGCAGAGCTGTAACCACTGCACGCCAGACCCTGATGCAGAAAGTGAAAGACCTTGAGAAGGATATTCTCTACCAAAAATATAAAGACATTGTTGGAGAAATTATCACCGGTGAAGTATACCAGGTGTTAAGTCGTGAAGTATTGCTCATTGATGCCGAGGGAAATGAAATCTCTATTCCTCGCAATGAACAAATTCCAAAAGATCGCTACCGCAAAGGCGAAAATGTTCGGGCTGTAGTTCATAAGGTAGAGATGGTTAACGGAAGTCCTAAAATCATTTTATCACGCACCTCTCCGGTATTCATCGAGCGTTTGTTTGAGCAAGAAGTGCCTGAGGTTTATGATGGATTAATCACTATCAAAAAAGTAGTGCGTGAGCCAGGTGAGCGGGCTAAAGTAGCTGTAGAGTCTTACGATGATCGTATTGATCCGGTAGGTGCTTGTGTGGGTATGAAAGGCTCCCGTATCCATGCCATCGTACGCGAACTTCAAAATGAAAACATTGATGTTATCAACTACACAGAGAATCTTGAACTCTATATCCAGCGTGCATTAAGTCCGGCTAAGATTGTGAGTATCAAAATTGACAAGGAAAATAGCCGGGTAGCCGTGTACCTGAAACCCGATCAGGTTTCTTTAGCCATTGGAAAAGGCGGATTGAACATTAAGTTGGCCAGCCGGTTGGTGGGTATGGAGATTGATGTGTTCAGAGAGACCGATGGAGTACAGGAAGAAGATGTTGATCTGGACGAATTCAGTGATGAAATTGAGAGCTGGGTAATTGATGAACTAAAGCGCATTGGTTTGGATTCAGCGAAAAGTGTATTAAACCTAAATAAGGAAGAACTCGTGCGTAGAACAGACCTTGAAGAAGAAACCGTAGAGGGAGTTCTCAATGTTTTGAAGAAGGAGTTTGAATAGGGTTAACAATAATAAAATCAGCGTAAAATAATTTAAATAGCGATATTTGAGCATGGCAGAAGAAAAGTTGATACGGCTTGGGCAGGCATCTCGCAAACTCAATGTGGGCCATAATACTATTTTGGATTTTTTGGCTAAAAAAGGGTTTACGGTAGAGAATAATCCTAACGCAAAGCTTACTCCCGAGCAATTTGCCATGTTATCAAAGGAGTATGCATCATCCGCTTCCGAAAAAGCCGAGGCGTCTGGACTTACCATCGGTGTTAAGCATATTGAGCCAACAACACCTGTTAAGACCGAATCCGAAGTTCATCGCAAGAAGAAAGACGAAGAAGAAAGCGTGCTTATCAAAAACCTTGGGTCAAAGGATATTGTAAAACCAAAAGAAGAACCTAAGCTTGAAAAAGTTGAGGTAGAAACACCAAAACTGGAAGGCATTAAGGTGCTTGGTAAAATTGAACTCGAGAAGAAGAAGGAGAAGAAGGAAGAAAAAGTAGAAGAGAAACAACCAGAAAAAGAAGTAATTGTACCAGTTGAAAAACCAGCAGAGCAAGAACTGGAACTTATTAAAGCCAAAGCTGGCAGGTTGCAAGGGTTAAAGGTTGTCGATAAAATTGAACTCCCTGTAGAAAAGAAAAAAGATCAACCTGTTGCCTCCTCCGACATAAGCAAAACGGCTGGTCAGAAACGTCCTCGCAAAAGACTTCCCAACGCGAATGAAGGCGGAAGAAGTACCGCTCCGGCAGGTCAGCAAAGATCATCTCAGCCACAGAGACCCTTTCCACCACGGCAACCAAAAGCCGAGCCTACAGACAAGGAAATCCAGGATCAGATAAAGGCCACGTTGGCAAAACTGAGTGGTGGTCAGAAAAAACAGACAGGGGCTAAATACCGAAAAGAAAAACGTCAGGCAATTTCCGAAGCCGAAGAAGAACGTTTATTGCAGGAACAGGAGTCATCCAAAACATTGAAGGTAACCGAGTTTATTTCGGCCAACGACCTTGCTTCGATGATGAACGTTTCGGTAAACGATGTCATCTCAACCTGTATGGGATTGGGAATGTTTGTCTCTATCAATCAACGATTGGATGCAGAGGCGATCACTGTTATTGCCGATGAATTTGGTTACGATGTACAATTCACTTCTTCTACAGAAGAAGAACAGCTTGAAGAACAGGAAGTAGAGGCAGAAGGAGATTTGAAAGAAAGAGCCCCTATCGTGACGATCATGGGTCACGTAGATCATGGTAAAACCTCATTGCTTGATTATATCCGCAAAACAAAAGTTACTGCTTCTGAAGCTGGTGGCATTACACAGCACATTGGTGCATATGATGTAACCACTAAGAATGGTGATAAGATTGCCTTTCTGGATACACCGGGTCACGAAGCCTTTACTGCCATGCGTGCGCGCGGTGCCAAGCTTACAGATATTGCCATTATTGTGGTGGCTGCCGATGATAATGTGATGCCTCAAACCAAAGAAGCAATCAATCACGCGCAAGTGGCTGGAGTGCCCATCATCATTGCCATTAATAAAATAGATAAGCCGGGGGCGAACATTGATAAAGTGAAAGAATCTCTTTCCAAGATTAATATTTTGGTAGAAGACTGGGGTGGTAAATATCAGAGTCAGCCTATTTCTGCCAAAACTGGCCAGGGTATTGATGAACTGCTGGAGAAAGTATTATTAGAAGCTGAGTTGTTGAACCTAAAAGCAAACCCTGATAAACCTGCGATTGGTTCTATCATTGAAGCTTCGCTTGATAAAGGCCGTGGTTACGTTACTACCTTGATGGTTCAGGCAGGAACCTTAAAGGTTGGGGACATCATGGTGGCCGGTTCAAATCACGGTCGTGTTAAGGCTATGTTTGATGATACCGGGAATCGGGTCGCAGAAGCGGGACCTTCTACACCTGTACAGGTGCTTGGCCTGGACGGTGCGCCACAAGCCGGTGAGAAATTCCAGGTGATGGAGAGCGATCGCGAGGCAAGAGAGTTGGCCAACAAACGAAGCCAGATTTTACGCGAGCAGAGCATCCGTACCAAGAAGCATATTACGCTTGATGAAATTGGAAGACGCCTTGCTATTGGTTCATTCAAGCAATTGAATGTGATTGTTAAAGGAGACGTGGACGGATCGGTTGAAGCGTTGTCCGATTCCTTGCTTAAACTTTCTACTGAAAAAGTTGCTGTTAGCATTATCCATAAAGGAGTGGGTCAGATTTCTGAATCCGATGTGCTGCTTGCCTCAGCATCGGATGCGATTATCCTCGGATTTCAAGTTAGACCTTCGGCTTCGGCCCGTAAACTTGCCGATAATGAAGAGATTGAAATTCGTTTGTACTCGATCATTTACGATGCCATCAATGAGATTAAGGCGGCCATGGAAGGTATGCTGGAGAAGGAGATGGAAGAAGTGATTGTAGGAAATGCAGAAGTTCGCGAAGTGTTCAAGATTTCAAAAATCGGAACCGTTGCTGGTTGTATGGTTACTGATGGGTATGTGAAACGTAACAACCCGATCCGATTGATTCGCGAAGGTATTGTAATTTACTCTGGTGAAATGACGGCCCTCAAGCGTTTCAAAGACGATGCTTCGGAAGTGAAGTCAGGATTCGATTGCGGTATTAGCATCAAGAACTTCAACGACATTAATATGGGCGATGTGATTGAAAGCTACGAAACCCGTGAGGTGAAGAAAGTTTAATCAAACATTAGTTATAATAATAAAAACCCGATCAGTAATGGTCGGGTTTTTTGTTTACGGAGTATGTGGGTTCTAATCACAGTATGCGTTATCCCATTAAGGGCTCAAATACTTTTTCAAAGGTTACCCGGTCTTTAATGTGTGCTTCGAGGCCTGTCATGGTATTGGGTGTCTTTTCCTCCACGCATTGTTCAATCACAATATGTGGAAAAATCTTCATCGTTTTGAGTTCTCTTACCAAACGGGGGTAATCAATATCGCCCTCGCCAAAAGTTTCAGCCCAGATTCCATTCAACGATTGTCTAACATGCAATTCAACTACCCTCTTTCCATATAATTTTAAAACATCAAACACAGCCACGTTGGAATCAACTGAACCCCGGAATACCCAATGTACATCAAAGCAGAATGAAACATTCTCCGGACTGGTATTTAGCATAACATGATGAAACTCTCTGGCTCCGGCAAGAAACTCAGGCGCATGGGTATGGTAGGCCAATGTAATTCCCTTACTCCGCAAGGCAACTCCTAAACTTTCCATTGCTGCAGCTTGCGTTATTAGTTGATCATCCGTTTTCAATTCATCTCCGCCCCAACGTATCGGGCTGGGATTGGTCACCATGATTTTAGTCCCAAACTTTTTAACTTCATCGGCAATAGCCAGAACATTTTTGATCGAATTTCCGACCTCTTCTTTCTGATGCATCACACTATTTACATAGACGGACGGCATTGAAATCTGGTATTTTTTCAGCACCGGTATTAGTTTAACAGCCTGTTCGACATTTTCGAGAGAAGGTTCAAAGGCTTTAATTCCTGTTTGGGCAAACTCGGCTATGCATGCATCGAGGTCTTCACCCCAATTTTTATTTTGACGCGCATAAAATGTAATCCAGTTGTACACATTACAAGAGATTGGGAATTTAGAGGCAGGATTGCCTGCCGATGTACTTTGGTTAAGCACTGATAAGGCTGTAAATCCCGCAAGGGAATGAATAAATTGTCTGCGATTTGATTTCATGACTAGCAATTTTATACTTCCAAGTTAACTAAAGATTAGCAACACTCCTTCCATAAAAAAAGCCTGACCGAAAGTTCGATCAGGCTTCTCATTAAAATTAATTCGTGCTACTTATTGAAAGCGTCTTGTACACTCGGTGCATTCTCAGAACCAGCTGCAGCTTCAAATCCTTTCTTCACACTGAAATCTTCACCACCTCCAAACATATTCAAAGCCATTCGTTTGAAATACCCTCTCACATACGAATTGTATTCTTTAACGGTCTCATTATAACGTTGGCGGGCCACATTAATCCGGTTTTCAGTTCCTTCTAATTGGGACTGTAATTCCTGGAAATTTTCAGTGGAGCGAATCTGTGGATAAGCCTCAAAAGCCAAATTAATAGCGGTATTGATCTTTCTGCCGGCAATTTCTAAATCCTCAGGCGTTTTTGCTCCAACAATACCCGCTCTTGCCTGGGTTACTGCCGTCAATATTCCTCTTTCGTTTTCGGCAGCCTCTTTTACTGTTGCCACCAGGTTAGGAATCAAATCTGCCCTGCGCTGATAAGTTGCCTGAACATTGCTAAATGCTTCATTTACATTTTCCTGAGATCGTATAGCATTATCATAAACTCCAGTTCCCCACATGAAAAATCCGCCCACAAACACCACGATGACGCCTACAATTACCAAGGTTGTGATTAGTCCTTTGCTCATATTTTTGTTTTTATTAAGTCGCAAAGCTACGTATTTATGTGCAATTCTATCATGGTCTTCCGCGAAGTAAATACAGAAGAAACATCAAATTTGTCTACTTTTTGGCCGATAACAAACTCAGGTAAATCAATTTTAATCACTCAATCAGTCGTTAGCATTCTAAATCCTAGGCTATGGCAGAATCAAGGAGAGATCGGGTTCGGAAGAGAAATCTGTTTTGCCAAGACAGGTGGCGCTTAAACAGGGATAAGTATAGACCGGATTAACTGGTACTCCTTTCCGGCAAACGCAAAACCCGGTTTCGATATAGGGCAAGAGTAAATCGTTCTTTAACTAAACTACTGTCCTGATTTTGACTTAACGTATTTACATAGACCAAAACAAGCTTTGAAATAAAAAAGGAAGAAGCTGTAAACAACTTCTTCCTTTCGATTTGATTTTTGATCTAAGAAACTAAACTCTTCTCCATTAAAAATTCTGCAATCTGAACTGCATTCGTTGCCGCTCCTTTGCGCAGGTTATCAGACACTACCCACATGTTTATTGTATTGGGTTGCGACTCATCTCTGCGAAGACGACCCACGAAAACTTCATCGCGTCCGTGAGAATTAATTGGCATAGGATATACATTGTTTTTAACATCATCCTGAACAATTACTCCAGGCATGTTTTCCAAAATCTGGCGAACTTCTTTCAAGTCGAAGTCCTTATAAAACTCAACGTTCACAGCCTCTGAGTGACCTCCTATCGTGGGAATCCTAACCGTGGTAGAAGTTATGCCAATGGTCTGATCCTCAAGTATTTTGCGCGTCTCATTCACCATTTTCATCTCTTCCTTGGTATAGCCATTATCGAGGAATGAATCGATGTGCGGCAATGCATTCATATCAATTTTATGTGGGTATACTTTGATGCCATCAGTAATTCCCTTTCGCTCTTCCATCATCTGCTGCACAGCATCTTTTCCAGTGCCGGTTACCGATTGATAGGTAGAAACTACGATGCGTTTAATCCCATACTTTTTGTGAAGAGGGGCTAACGCCATCACCATTTGAATGGTAGAACAATTGGGATTGGCAATAATCAAATCATCGCTACCCAACACGTGTCCATTAATTTCAGGTACAATTAATTTTTTGGTTGGGTCCATTCTCCACGCGGAAGAATTGTCTATTACAATCGTTCCTTTCTCAGCAAACTTAGGTGCCCATTCCAATGAGGTGCCACCACCCGCAGAGAAGATAGCAATCTCGGGAGCCAGTGCAACCACTTCCTCCATGCTCTTAATACTGTATTCCTTACCCTTAAATTTTATCTTCTGGCCTACTGATTTGGCAGAGGCGACTAAATACAATTCATCAAATTCTACATGACGCTCTTCGAGCACCCTCAGGATTTCCTGACCTACCAGGCCAGTCGCTCCAACTACCGCTAGTCTCATTTTTTATTTATTTTTATAAAGAGTACAAACATACTTTTTTGAACGCACGCGATGAAAAAAATATTCATCATATCTGTCTCTCTTTTTTATGCACTCGTTTGTGATGGCCAGGTTTCAGAAAATTTCTCTGATGGCGACCTAACGAACAGTCCTGTGTGGACACCCGATCTGGCAGCTAATTGGGTTGTGACGAATGGACAACTTCAATCCAACTCTGCTTCGGCTAATTCTGCCTTCTACATTACTACTCCTTCTGCCAAAGCGTTGAATGCACAATGGGAGTTTTGGATAAACCTTCAGTTCAATACATCCAGTGCCAACTATGTAGATGTTTATCTGACTTCAGACCAATCAAATTTATTAAGCGCTACCAACAATGGATACTTTGTTCGTGTTGGAGGCACCCCTGATGAAATCAGTTTGTACAAAGTCACCACTGGAACTGCCTTTTTACTGATCAATGGGGTTGATGGGGTCACAAATAGTTCCAACAATATTCTTCGGATAAAAGTAATTCGGGATACCAATAACACGTGGACATTGGGGCGCGATGCAACTGGAGGAAATAACTTCTTTTTAGAGGGGTCAGTAACCGATAACACCTTTGTAACCTCAACCTTTTTCGGAATTCGAATTCAACAATCTACTGCGAGTTTCTTCAATCGTCATTTATTTGATAACATTTATGCCGGTGAGATTATTCTGGATTCTGAACCTCCGGTACTACAACAACTCGAGGTGCTCTCAAGTAATCAATTGTCCCTTGTCTTCAATGAAAAACTGGCTATTTCTTCCGCACAGAACTTAAGCCATTATTCTGCGTCCAACAACCTTGGTAATCCTGTCTCCGCAGTCTTGCAGCCAGATGAAAAATCTGTTATTCTGAGTTACTCGCAGAATTTCCCGAATGGAATTTCTAACGTGCTTACTATATCCGGAGTACAAGACTTACCAGGCAATATGGTCGCCTCATTCAATCAATCGTTTCTATTTTTCCAGCCATCTCCGGTCAGTCCAAAGGATATTATCATTACAGAAATTTTTGCCGATCCCGCTCCACAGGTTGGTTTACCCGATGCCGAATTTATTGAGCTTTATAACCGAAGCAGCAATCCCATTAATCTTTCCGGATGGAAGATTTCTGATGGTAGTTCAACAGGCATATTCCCAACTCAGATTGTATTGCCAGGTCAATATTGGATCATAACGGGCAGTACGAATGTTCCGGCTTTTGCATCGTTTGGAGATGTAGCAAGTGTTTCCAATTTTCCGACTCTTAACAATGGTGGCGAAGCAATTACCTTGAGGAGCTCAATCGGACTTTTAGTTGACTCCGTGAATTATACCCAGAGTTGGTACAGAGATGATGATAAGAAGGAAGGTGGTTGGACTTTGGAATTAATTGATACAAGCAATCCTTGCGGAGAAGAAGATAACTGGACTTCATGTGAGGCCCCAAGTGGCGGAACACCAGGGAAAATAAACTCAATAAACACAAACAAACCGGATGCTACAGGTCCAAGATTACTTTCAGCCTCTGTTGTTCAGCCTGATGAATTGCTTTTGGTATTCAATGAAAAATTAGAAAAATCACTGAGCACAAATTCATTTTTGGTATCCCCTTCAGTTGGCATTAACACAGCCTCATTTTCATCGCTTTCCTTACGGGAAATAAGACTGAAGCTGATTCAAAATCTGGCAGCACGCCAATTGTATACTGTTACAGTTTCTAACCTGCGCGACTGTAACAGCAATTTAATTCAGGAAGAGTTTAATGAATTGTCCTTTGCCCTTCCGGAAGCGGCTGCAGTTGGCGACTTGTTAATCAACGAAATCTTATTCAACCCTCGCTCCGGGGGTGTGGACTTTGTAGAAATCATCAACTCCTCTGATAAATATATCAATCTGAAAAACTGGTTACTTGCCAACCAAGAAGGTAGTGCTCTCACCAATGCTCGAATCATTACATCTTCGGATCTGATTATTCCTCCGGGAGATTACTTTGTATTTACACCTGATGAAAATCTGCTGATCAATCAATACCCAAATTCAGCAGAGGAAAAATTCTTTCAGACAATCCTGCCATCAATGAATGATGATGAAGGATCAATTGCTCTGGTTACAGAAAATAATTTATTGATAGATGCATTTGACTACATAGACAATTTCCATTCGTCACTTCTTAAAGACACGGAAGGTGTTTCCCTGGAACGTATTTCCACAACTGAACCAACACAAAGTTCAAGCAACTGGAAGTCTGCCAATGCTTCTGTAGGATTTGCTACCCCTGGTTATATAAATTCGAATTCCAGACCGGAAAATTCTATTGATGAAAACTCTGTTCGTATTGAACCTGAAATTTTTTCTCCGAATGTGCCCGGACAGGATTTTGCGAGGATAAACTATCGGTTTGATCAAAGTGGTTACTCCGCTAATATCAAAATTGCTGATCCGCATGGCCGCCTGATTAAAGAGATCGCTAATAACCAAACCCTTGGCTATGAAGGATTCTTTCGTTGGGATGGCGACCGCGATGATGGAAGCAAAGCCCGGATAGGCTACTATTTTGTCTGGTTTGAGGTGTTTGTCCTTGATGGTACTGTTAAAACCTATAGAAAGAGGGTGGTGATTGGAGGATGATAATTGAGGTTCTTGTGTCAGAAAGTTTCATCCCGCTTGCCGATTTAATTAATGGGCACTTACATTTTTTGTTTCAGCCACTACCCCGTACTTTTGCCCATTCTTTTAAAAACCTTTAAAAAAGGACTGTTTTTATGGCCAAATCAAAGAAAAAACCAGCCAAGCCCGCTAAGAAAGCTGCCGCTAAGGCTAAACCTGCCGCTAAGGCAAAAAAAGTAGCTCCCGCCAAGGCAAAAAAGGTCGCTAAAAAAGCAGCGGCTCCTAAAAAGGTAGTTGCTAAAAAGACCGCTAAAAAGGTCGCTTCTAAGGTGGCTCCTAAAGCAGCCCCAAAAAAGGTCGCTAAAAAAGTGGAGGCAAAGCCCGTATTAAAAAGAGCAGCTGAACCAGCTCCTAAAAAGGAACACAGACCAATTGCACCACCTATTAAGCTCGCTCCTTCTCAATTAAATATTTTCCCGATCATCAATCAGCGGCCAATTGCTCATAAACCAGCCAAGCCGTCTACAATGTCTGAGGATAAGACCCGCTACAGCGATGATGAACTAAAAGAGTTTGAGACCCTGATTATTGGTAAACTGAATAAAGCCAAAGAAGAGTTTCGCATTTTAAAAGAGACGTTAAATCGCAATAACGATGCGGGTACTGATGCTACCTCTGGTGGTAATACAAAAGTATTGGAAGACGGAGCTGAAACAGCCGAGAAAGAAAACCTTAGCCAGTTAGCTGCCCGTCAGTTAAAATATATTACTAACCTTGAAAATGCATTGGTAAGAATCAAGAACGGTACGTATGGAATTTGTTCCGTAACCGGCAAATTGATTCCAAAAGAACGCCTGATTGCTGTGCCGCATACTACACAGTCGATTGAAGCGAAAATGATGAAACAAGACTAATCACTCAAATCTATCCCTCTCTTCTTGAGAGGGACTTCTTCCCCTATGGATTTTTTACAGAACCACATTGAAGCGTTGATCTTTTGTTCTCCCACTCCTGCCAAAGTGGTTGACATCAAAGCCTGTCTATCTGAAATGTTCAATGCCGATGTTCCTGAAGAAGATATCGTAGGGGCGCTACAGAGAATTGAAGAGAAATTTCAAGCGGATGAATATTCCTTTCAACTTTTTAAGACGGGTGGTGGCTATCAGTTTTTAACAAAGCCTGCTTATCAAACCAGCATTGGCATTATGCTGAAACAGCAGTCGAAAAAACGATTGTCTACTTCGGCCATGGAAACGCTTTCTATTATCGCTTATAAGCAACCAATCTCTAAAACAGAAGTTGAAAATATTCGTGGTGTAAATTGTGACTATGCCATTCAAAAGCTTTTAGACAAGGGCTTGATTGAAATACTGGGTAAAGCAGAAACTATTGGAAGACCGTTGCTTTACGGAACCAGCGCTAAATTCATGGAATACTTTGGCATTAACGACATCAGCGAATTACCCACACCTAAAGATTTCACCAGCGAAGTGAATACCATTGGTGAAACACCTGAAAATCAATAGTCCGAATTAGTCGCCTGACCAATTTGGAATTTTGTTTATACCGCATTTGATAATTAAACCCGACCTTTAGCAATTGGCTATTTGTCTTATTGCACAATTGGCTGATTAAAAAACATATTATGGCACGTCCAAGAAAATCATCGTCCGGCAAAACCTCGTTTGGTAAACGCTCGGATGCAGAAAAATCATTCCACAACAGAAAAAAGGAAAAACCTGAAGGCCGGTTTGGTGCCGAGCGTCCACGGTCTGCTGGCAGCAAATTTACCCGCAAAGACGATTCTCAGCCACCCCGGTTTGGTCGTAGTAAACCTGCATTTGGAAAACGTGATGGTGATGCTGGAGATAGGCCACGCAGTTTTTCTAAACCCTTTGGCAGAAGTGAAGGCGGAGCTGATAAACCCTTCCGCAAGAAAAGCGGTCCCTTTGGTTCAGGATCAGAAGGTCCTTCTCGTTTTGCCAAGAAACCTTTTCAGAAAAGAGATTCAGAAGGAGGTGAAAAACCTTTTAGAAGAAGCACAC
>JBEBJH010000308.1:0-4514 GCA_040079965.1 Cyclobacteriaceae bacterium | reverse complement strand
GGTTAAGTCTTCCTGCCGATGGGCCGTAATTGTAATACCCTGATTCAACATCAACGCAGAAGGTTCAAGGGCTATCCTAATGGAATCATCGCCAATAATTTCTTCATGCGTTGTATATCCTATGGCGCTTACGCGGATTGTGTTTATTCCTTTTACCTTTCTTAATTCAAATTTTCCTTGCGGGTTTGAAATGGTGCCCAACGAGTTAACCCATTGAACATGAACATCCGGAATGGGAAGGTTCGTTTTTTGATCAATGATAGTCCCATGTATGGTTTGACCCGAAACCAATGCTGACAACAACAGAAAGCAGATGAAGAATGGATACCTCATGCGTATGTTTACTGTTCCTCGGTTTCAACCTGATGCAAAATAAATGCTCCGCGCACCGGTGACGGCATTTTACTATCCAGGCCCTTGACCGTTTTCCAGATTATATCATTGAACTCAAGATCCGGTGCTGCATCCATGACGGCCAGATTAAACGCTGCCGATCGCTTTGCTATGGCTGTCAACTTTTTGTTCATTTCATTGATGTTATACGTTGTTGCTTTGGTCTGATAAGCCGCGAGATCAGGAGTAGCCGTAAAACATTCCCACATCGGTGTTGCAGCGGCATCATACTGACTCATGGGCGGTAGCCCTAAGATTAATTCTATTGTTCGAAGCATAGAAGCGGTTGAATACATACGGCTAACTACGACATTGCGCTTAGCATAGGGACTTACAACAAATGCAATAGACCGGTGCGCATCTACATGATCAGGTCCATTCTGAGCATCATCTTCCAAAATAAAAACTGCTGATTCCTTCCAGATTTTACTTTTGCTGAGATGTTCTATAAAAGCCCCCAGCGCAAGATCATTCTCAGCCACCATCGCGCGTGGAGTTGGCATTCCAACTTTTGCTCCCGAGGTATGATCGTTTGGAAGGCGAATTGTACTTAAGCGGGGAAGCGCATCAATCTTAACCAACGAATCAAAATCCTGTTTCCATTTACTAACGCGGACCATGTCCGGTATCTCGAGATTATATGATGGAAAATCGGAATCAAACTTATTCTCCAATGATTTCAATCCGGTAAACTCACCATAACTCCGGTAACTAACGCCTGCACGCTGACAATAGTCCCAAATGAAGCCATCCTTTGGAAATGCAATTTCTCTTGATCCTTCATAATCATAGGTGCCACCCCGTGAACCATAACTGGTTGGCCAGGTTTTTTCCACGTAATCATTGGCATAGGCAGCCATCGACCAGTTATGTCCATCGGCACTTACTTCCGCATTCTCATAACAATTATCGAGCAAGACAAACTCTCTCGCAAGGGCATGATGATTAGGAGTTACTTTTTCAGGAAATAAACACAAAGTAGAATCACCATTACCTTCAGACATATCACCCAATACCTGATCGTAGGTTCTGTTTTCCTTGATTACATAAAAAACATACTTTATAGGAGATGGGTCACCCGGCTTTCGTGGAATTGGATTTCCGTTTTCTCCGGCTGCCAGTTTTTCAATTTCCTTAGTGTAAGGACTGTTCTTATAGGTTTGTGCCGTATAAATCTCCAATTCTTTGACCCTGGGCCGCGGAATAATGGAAAGTGTGCCTTTAAAAAGTGAGCCTATATATTGAGTGGAATCTGTTATGCTTTCATAAGGATTCGGGCCCTTGGGATTGGGAAGCGATCGGCCACCTTTTCCATTGGTAACCCAGATTTTGTTATTCAGAACTTTTACGGATGTTGGATACCAATCGGTTGGAATATAGCCAAGACTCTTGCTCTCACCCGGTTCTGCTACATCAAATACAGCTAAGCAATTGTTGTCGGCATTGGCGATATACAGCAATTTTTCATCGTCTGATAAAGCGACCGCGTTGGGTGTACTCCCTGCCGGTGAGTTGGGGAATAATGCTGAAGAAAATACTTCGATGACTTTTTCTGCCTGTGTGTCGATCACCGACACAGAATTATCATTGCCGTGTGAAACAAAAAGATAACGACCATTCTTCGTGATTGTCATATCGTTGGGTCGGCTGCCCACCGGAATCTCAGAATGAAGTGTATTACTTTCTATATCCACCACGGCCACCTTATCTCCACCCCAGAGGGATACATACAATCTTTTAGAATCAGGGTTTAACACACACGCATAGGCTTCATGACCAAGATTTAGTTTTGTAAATTGTTTTGATACAATATCTGCTACATACAAAGCGCTGTCTTCTTTAGTTGCGATGAATAACTTCCCGTTTTCATCAACCAGGGCCAATCCGGTGGGAGAAATTTTTACAGGCCAGGGTTTACCCAGAACAATGGAATCCAATTTCTCAAGTTTTGAATTATTGATGCCATAGATCAGAATCATGTTATCATTTCCTCCCGAAGCATACAACTTATTTTCTGCTTTATTAAACACCAATCCGTACCAGGATTTACTGATCGTAATCTCGTCTACTATTTTTTCTGAAACCGGATCAATCAGCGTGATCGTCTGCCTACTCTGGCCGTTGTTGGTAACTGCCATGTATTTTCCGGATGGGGAAACGACCAGGTTCATAGGAAAATCACCCAAGGGTAGTGTATAGCCTGCCGGGCTCAATGACCAACCATTCGGAAGTGTAACCCGGCTTTCATTCAACTGATTAATCAGTGATTGTATTTCTTTTGGATCCGTTTTCTTTTCACCACAAGAAAAAGCAAGGCATGCTATAAAAAGCACACTTATACCCGCATTTGATTTAGCTTTCATTAGGTTAGGAGTTAGACACTATAAATGTAATCAATGATTCACTTCCAGTCGTTTGTCTTTTTCTCTTGCCTTTCTGATTTCTTCAGCGTCATCCATCTTCGGAGAATCCTTTAATGCTTCCCAATCAAACTTTTCATCAAAAGGATCGAGTGCTTTTTGTGGATCAAACACTCGAGGATCTACCGTCACGGCATTATAAGGAGTGAAGTCTGGTTCGGCAGTAAAGCAATCGCCTAAATCGTTTACACCAAAATCATACTGGTTGAGGTACGGTAACCCTAGCACATTCCAGAACGATTTAAAGATAGAACCAAAGCTGTAGTGCTGATGGCTGTTAAAATTTCGTTTTGCGTACGGAGAGATTACCATCAGCAGGCTTCGGTGCGCATCAATATGATCATTGCCCCCCTGGGCATCGTCTTCAGTAACTATGATCATCATGTTCTTCCATTGTGGCAGGTGACTGAGGTATTCCACTACCCGTCCAAGGGCTAAATCATTATCGGACATGTAGCTCTCGGTAAATGGAAATCCGGCATGTGGGCGTTCACCAGCCCCATGATCATTCAGCAGTTGCAGGGTGAGTACAGAAGGAAGGTCTTTCTTTTGATTAATATATTTTTCATCAATCTCTTTGATAAACATATCCGCTCGGTACTGATCCGGAATAGCCATGTTATAGGTAGGGAATACCCTGGAGGTACGACTATATAAGGGTCCAGGGATTGGATAGTTTACGAGATATCGTACACCGCCTTGTTTAAAAGTAGAGTCAGAAAAACTTCCGGCATCAAACTCAACACCAAATCCGAAGTTAAAAAATTCAATACCATTCCGTTCCATATGTTCCCACATGCTTCCATGCTGATTATAATCTTCCGGATAGATTGCCCCGGAAGCACCCGTAATTCCAAACTTACCGGGTGCGTTGGATACTTCTCTCTGGCTTTGTCCGCCACCATAAGCTGCCGGGTGCGTTGTTTCCATCCATTCGTTCGGGTATGTGTTAGTTAGCCAGCGATGACCATCGGCAGAAACATCGGCATCCACATAGAAATTGTCGGAAATCGTAAACTGATTTGCTAGTGTAATGTGATTGGGCATAACAGTCGCGTTGGTAACAGTTTTTGTTTTCTTTCGATTGGTGAACGTAACATTGGCTCCAAAGCGAGCCAGTGATGAATCTCCTTTTCCATTTTTCATCTGGCCAAAAACCTCATCGTAGGTTCGATTCTCTTTTGAGATAAAAACAATGTACTTAATGGGCGACTCCTTTTCTTTTGGGAATACAGGAATAGGATTTTTATTTTCTGATGCCGTCACCTCTTTAAATGCAAAATTGTTGGCAATTACTTTTTCGGTGAGTGATTTTAGTTCTTCATCCGTAGGCATGTCCATGATCGAAACTGTTCCTAACATGAGCGATCCGATAAAATCCGAACCTTTTCCCATGAATGACGCTTTGAAATCTTTTCCTCCATTCGGTCCGCTGCCAAAACCTTTTGCGTTGGCAACAATCAACTGTTTGCCATCGGGTGTAACTTCTACTTTGGAAGGAAACCAACCTGTCGGGATGTGACCCAATACTTTTTGCGTTTCAACATCCACTACACCCACTGCATTAATCCCCGCTTCTGCTACGAACAATCTCTTCTGATCCGGTGAAAGTGCAAGCCCAAAGGGAATCATTCCTTTCAGGCTGCCCAGGCGTTCATCCAACCTCAATTCAATATGGTTAATCACCTTACCTTGGGTCTG
>JBEBJH010000049.1:0-23096 GCA_040079965.1 Cyclobacteriaceae bacterium | reverse complement strand
ACCTACCCACGCGCTTCGCGAAAATCGTTGTTACTGATGATGCCGGCCGATACCTCATTCCTGAACTGCCATCGGCTAATTATAAAGTGTGGGTGCGTGGCTACGGGCTTATCGACTCACCAAAAAAAGAAGCAAAACCCGGCACAACATTAAACCTGGAAGCGGTGAAGGCAGCAACCGAAGCAGAAGCTGCACAATATTATCCGGCCGGTTATTGGTTCTCCCTTTTGCATATGCCGGATAAGAGTAAGTTTCCCGGCACCGGACCGAAAGGCAACGGCATCTCTCCAGACATAAAAGTACAAGCTGATTTTCTCAGGAGCATTAAATCCGGCACCTGCCTGGCATGTCATCAATTGGGAAGTAAAGGAACCCGCGAGTTTCAGGCATCCCTAGGAAAATTTAATAACTCAATGGAGGCATGGGAACGCAGGCTGCAATCGGGGCAAGCCGGAGCACAAATGACCACGTCTACCGTTCAGTTGGGCCGCGAACAAATGCTCTCGATGTTGGCCGACTGGACAGATCGCATTGCTAATGGTGAACTCCCGCCCGCACCTCCGCGACCTAAAGGTATAGAGAGAAATGTGGTCATCACACAATGGGATTGGGCCGACCCCAAAGTGTACCTCCATGATTTGGTTACCACGGACAGAAGAAATCCAACGGTTAATGCTAATGGTCCCATGTATGGCGCCCTCGAATTAAGTGGTGACTATCTGCCGGTGTTAGATCCTGTAACAAATACTGCGAGCCAGGTACCACTCACGGTGCGCGATCCGAATGCACCCATGATTTCGGGTGAGGTGGCGAACCGTTCACCTTATTGGGGCGACACTGCCATTTGGAATAGCAAGACCAATGTGCACAATCCCATGATCGATGGGGAAGGACGTGTGTGGATCACCGCTGCCATACGCGGACCCGAGAACCCTGACTTTTGTAAAGAAGGATCAAACCATCCGTCTGCGATAGAATTTCCATTGGAGCGGTCGTATCGTCAACTAGGTATGTATGATCCCAAAACGGATACGTACACAACTATTAATACCTGCTTCAGCACCCATCACCTCATGTTTGCTGAAGATGAGAGCAATACGTTATGGACCAGTGGTGGCGGCCCTGCGGTAGGTTGGCTCGACACAAAAAAATATTTAGCGACTGGCGATGAACAAGCTTCACAGGGATGGACTGCGTTGATCCTCGACACCAATGGAAATGGTAAGCGCGATGAATACGCAGAGCCCAATGAACCGGTAGATTCAAAAAAAGATAAACGTATTGCCCGTGGCATTTACTCGGTTGCACCTGCAGCCGATGGTTCAGTCTGGGGATCCTCGTTGGGATATCCGGGTGCAGTCATCCGGCTCAATCCCGGAGCTAATCCTTCGGAGACAGCGATTGCAGAATATTACGAATTGCCGGTGAACGATAAAGGTGACCCCATTGAAGGATTTTCTCCCCGTGGTATGGACGTTGACAGAAACGGTATCGCGTGGGTGGCGTTAGCCAGCGGTCATATGGCGAGTTTCGATCGCAGTAAATGCAAGACCCTGAATGGCCCAACAGCAACAGGTCAACATTGTCCCGAAGGCTGGACTTTTTATGTTGAACCTCTTCCCCAATTTAAAGGTCTGGAATTATCAGGCAGTGCGGAGGCGAGTTACTATACATGGGTGGATCAGTTCAACACGTTTGGGTTGGGTGAAAATATTCCGATTAACACGGGCAACGAATCGGAAGGATTGCTTGCATTGAAGGATGGTGAGTGGGTGGTGTTGCGCGTTCCGTATCCGACCGGTTTTTTTACCAAGTGGGTAGATGGAAGAATTGATGATGTGAATGCAGGCTGGAAAGGTCGTGGGTTGTGGGCCACCATCAGCACGCGGGCTCCGTTTCACATGGAGGGCGGCAAAGGCACCACCAGCAAAGTGTTTAAGTTTCAACTCAGGCCTGATCCCCTGGCGAAGTAGGAGAGAGAACGCACATTATTTATTTATCGAAACTTGCATGTGGTGGGACTGAAACTTCCCCACTATCCATTGCCCATTAATAATTATCCATTATCCATTAATCATTGATTATTAACCATTAACTGCGAACTCTATTATTGAGTAGCTTTACAAAAAATAACACTCAGTGATATCCATTGGTCAACATCAGGATTTAACTATACTACGTCATACCTCAGTAGGCCTTTACCTGGGCGATGAATCAGGGGAGGATGTATTGCTTCCCAATAAATATTGCCCCGAAAAATTTACGATCGGAGAAAAGCTCAACGTCTTTGTGTATCGCGATTATGAAGAACGGAAAATCGCTACCAACCTGAGGCCAAAGATTTTGATGCATCAGTTTGCCTTGTTGCGCGTAACCTCCGTAAGCAATGTGGGAGCTTTTATGGATTGGGGCCTGGAGAAAGAACTACTAGTGCCTTTTCGCGAACAGCGACAGAAAATGGAGGAGGGCCGATGGTACATTGTGTACCTCGATCTTGACAAAGAAACCGATCGGTTATATGCTACTAATAAAATTGAAAAGAAGCTTCAGAATAAAATGCTCACAGCCAGTGAGGGTGATGCCGTAGATGTGTTGGTGATGAAAAAGACCGACCTTGGATTTTCGGTGATTGTGAATCAGCAACACGAAGGCTTAATCTTTGAAAGCGACATCTTCGGCGCCCTGAATATTGGCGATAAAGTAAAAGGGTATGTGAAACAAATCCGTGACGACAACAAACTTGATATTTCGTTACAGCCGATTGGCTTCGAAAACTTTAATGATCCAAACTGCGACATGATTCTCACTAGCCTCAAAACGCACAAAGGATTTTTACCGATAGCCGATAAAAGCACCCCCGAAGAAATTTACACTCAGTTCGGGATCAGTAAGAAAGCTTATAAAAAAGCGATTGGCACCTTGTACAAGCAACGCAAAATTATGCTGCAACCTGATGGAATTAAATTAATTTAACTGCTCCACCAACTACTATTTTCCTTTGCCTTATGCCCTTAAGCAACTTTGAACGAATGATTCAACTGGCGGAGGAAGTTTTTGCATCAAGGAGCGACAGGAATCAACTCGAAGTAAATGAAGACGTGCTCGAACAGTTACGAAAAATCCACCCTGCCACCGTTTCGGAATACGATGATGGGGACGGTCCTGTGGCCTGGCTGTTGGTAATCCCCACGACAGCAGATTTGATGAATCAGTTTTTAGCAGGCACGATTTCAGAAAGAGAATTATATGAATTAACGCCACTCCATACTTCCTATGAAGCTCTGTATTTATGTTCGGCTATGGTGTTGGAAGAATACAGGAGAAAGGGAATAACCAGGCAACTTGCGCTTAGTGCCGTAGAAGCCATTTGCAAAGACCACCCCATTCAATCCCTTTTTGTCTGGACGTTCAGTAAGGAAGGGCGTTTAGGTGCAGAAGCGCTTGCTCATGTTACAGCATTGCCGCTTTATCAGAAAGGAGAAGTTAGTTGAAGGATACCACCTGGTAACCTTACAACCAACTTCAAATCTCTTAACTTCTATTCTCCAAGTTGTCCTTTTTCTGCTGCCTTCTTCATTTTCTTATTTGCATAGATGGCAACCTCTACACGTCTATTTTCTTCATCAACAGTAGAAGCTGGTTGCTCTTCTCCATAGCCTGTTGTGGTAAGTCTACTACTGGCAACACTATTTTGTTTGAGGTAAGTTGATACAGCCTGACCGCGTTTCTTCGATAAGTCCATATTATAAGTTTCTGTACCTGATTTATCGGTATGCCCTTCAATCAGAATATTGGTATCCGGGTATTTGTTCAGTGTTTTCGACAAGTCTGTTAAGTTTCCTTTGGTTTGGGAAGTAAGTGTGTACGAGTCAAGGTCGAACATCAACCCTGAATCAAACGTGATCTTAATTCCTTCTCCCACGCGCTCTACCGTTGCACCTTTGAGATCATTCTGTAACTCTTCTGCTTGTTTGTCCATCTGATGACCAATTAAGGCACCGGCACTTCCACCTACGGCAGCCCCGATAATTGCTCCAACAGCGGTGTTCCCCGACTGATGGCCAATAACGCCACCAATTACGGCACCAGACCCTGCACCAATAGCGGTGCCTTTAGCGGTGTTCGATGCCTTGCATCCTTGTATTAGCTGTATTCCAACGATGAGCAGCAAGATCAATCCGCCACGACCTGTCATTCCTAGTTTCATATAGATTATTTTAGTTACCCTCAGGCGCTAAAAAATGGTGCCAGTTAAGATTACCTATGAAATCACTCGATTCAGAGCTGTTTCATATTCCCTCAGAAAGGATGTGTACTTTATTCCCCACGGCCGGGAAGAGACGATACTGTTAGTTCACGGAAGCGTATCATAATCAGATTGTAATTGCTGTTGGTAACGCGGCAGGCAAAAGAGGGGTGATCATCACCGCTATCCGGCTCTAAAAATTGGCTTATTACTGCGTAAAGGGTAACTTTAATAAAAAGATGTTTTATGAAAAAGATTCTTGTACCCTGCGATTTTTCAAACACCGCCATCCAGGCATTTAAGTTTGCCTGCGAATTGGCCTCGGTTGGCAAAGGCGAAGTATTTCTCCTGAACGTAATCGAATTCCCGACTATACATGGTTCGTTCGTGGTACCTATCCATGCCTATGAAAATGCCTTCCTTAAAGACATAAAAGCAAAAGCGCATAAGAATTTCGAAAAGGTAAAGGAGAAGTATGGCAAAAAGGTCAAGATCCATTTTTCGGTAGAACATGGATCGGTGACGGAAGGAATCAGAAAGTATGTTGATAGAAAGCGGGTAGACCTGGTAGTAATGGGAACTCACGGAACGAGTGGGATAAAAGAATATACCATTGGATCAAATACCGAGAAGATTGTACGCTCCACCAAAGTACCCGTGATTGCAATCAAGAAAGCTGTGAATGTTTCGTCTCTTACGAATATTGTTTTTCCAACAAACCTGAAGGCAACCCATAAAGACGTGGCCACCACCGTGAAGGCGTTGCAAAAATATCTGAAGGCTAAACTTCATATTTTATATGTAAACGTTCCGGCCAACTTCAATCCGGATCGTGCTACGGAAAGCCGGTTGCTCGAATTTGCAAAGCAACATGAGTTCAGGAACTGCGCTATTCATATTTATAATGATATCGATGAGGAAAGCGGCATCATAAACTTCTCAGCGAAATTCAAAAATAAGATCATCGCAATGTCAACTCACGGCCGCAGGGGAATCAACCACCTCATGAGTGGCAGCATAGCAGAAGATGTAGTTAATCATGTCGATTGTCCGATCTGGACGCTGTCTGAAAGATAATCCAGATTTCAAATCGGTAGTTGCCGATGGAAAGCACCTGTCATAAATCGAATGTGAAAGCGCATCCTCTTTTACTGGGAATATTTTTTCTATACCCTTGTTTATGCTTTTCGCAGACAAGAGTTCATCCCAATGCTCATGCTCACAACGACTACGAGCATGTGCGTCCGCTCAAAGAGGCCTTGCAAAATGGATTTAATTCGGTAGAGGCTGATGTGCACTTATACAAGGGTGAGTTGCGCGTAGGCCATAATTTCGCTACGGATCAGTCGCCAACATTACAAGAACTTTATCTCGTTCCATTAGACAGTCTTATCAATGCAAACAAAGGTTCTGTTTATGCAGGAGCGCAACAACCTTTTTTTCTCATGATCGATCTCAAAACGAATGGCGAGGAAACCTTTAGAGTGTTGAAGAACGTGTTGAACAAGTATGAAAAATTATTATGTACGGAACAGGCATGTCCGGTAACGATTTTCCTTTCGGGTCAACGTCCTTTGAACACGATAGTAAAAGAAGGTGCAGGAATCGGTATTGATGGTCGGCCCGATGATCTCGGCAAGCACTATCCGGTAACACTAATGCCGGTAATCAGTGACACGTTTAAAAACTGGTCTGCGTGGGACGGAAAGAATGCGATGGATGAGAAAGATCTTCAACGCATCAAGGCGCTGGCCCAGCGCGTGCATGCCGAAGGTAAAAAGTTACGGTTGTGGGCTATTCCTGATACTGAAACGGCATGGAAAGTTTTGTTAGACGGTGGGGTGGATTTGATCAACACCGATCATCTGCCCGAGTTGAATGCTTTTTTAACAAGTAAAGGCTTGTAGCAATTCTGAAATCCGGAATTTGTTTAGTGCAAAACAGTAGCTGGAATTTCCTGAATCGGTTGAATTAAAATGGTGCGATAGAAAACTTCCGCTCCTTCTGACTGCAGTTGGATTTTTCCTTGCTTGAGCGGAGAAAGCGAACCGCCTTCGAGTTGACTGGAGTGATACAGAATCATATTCACGACTCCGTTTACCACATGAACCGCTGTGTCGCCCAGCGCATACACTTCCACCGTGTTCCACTCACCGGTAGGTTTTTCAGCATCAGGCATTTTAGTGCAACGTCTGCCTACTTCTTTATTGGCTTCGTTGAAGGTGAATATCTGACCCGTGGGATCATACACATACTCTTCGTTTTGTTTACGGGCGGGGATTTGAAATGATCCACCCGCAACACCCCAATAGTCGCCACAATCACCTTCCTGAATTTGAAACTCCTGCGAGCGCATCCAGAATCCATAGTCGGCACCGTGCGGCCCTACGGCATGGTAAAGCAATCCGCTATCGCGCTTTTTATCTTTGCGTGGATTCCACCGCTGGGTGCCCCACTTAAACTCTATAGTGAGGTGATAATTTTTAAATTCACGAGTGGTAGAGAGTCCACCAAAATTCTCACCTGAAATGCGAATGGCAGGTTGCCCATCGGCTTGCACTACACTAAAGACATGAAGCGGATCTTTATTTAATCCAAGTACCTGAAGGGTATCAAAATTATTGAAGAGCGTATCATACGCAGGTCCTAGATACGTGTCCCATCCACTCAGATCCTTTCCATTAAACAAAGGTTCGGGCTTGCTGATGTTTTGCCCACACGAAAACAGGAGACAACTTAAGATCAGTAAGAAAGTGTTGTGGTTAGTCATAAATGTGTATTTTAAACCATCTCTAAACTTAATGTCATGTTGAGCTTATCGAAACATCTTTGGTAAAAATCAAGTTGAGAGGCTTCGACAAGCTCAGCCTGACAACGTTAGAGTTTTGAGAGACGCATTAGTTAATTTAGTTGGATGAATAAACAAGGTACTAAGTTTTTACTCCATTTAAAATGATTCTGCGGATAGAGGCATCATCAACAAACTTAACCGTGAATCTTAAACTTTGAATTTTGAATTGTAGGTTCTCATTGCTTCCCACCTGTTTTGTTGATACTTTACTTATCAATTAACTACCTCACTATGTCACGCTATGTCAGTATGGAGCATCTAAAATTCCTGTTACAGGAAGTGCATGCACTTAGCGATTTATTTTCGCTCAGCAAATTCAATCACCTTGATTGGGAACAGTCGTGGATGATAATTGAAGTGGCTAAGCAACTGGCGGATCGGGACATGGCTCCATATTTTAAAAGTATGGATGAACAACCCGCCCGCTATGATGGTAAGGGTGGTGTAACCACGCATCCTCAATTGCGCACGATTATTCGTAACTCGGCTGAGCAGGGTTGGATAGGTGGTGCTGCAACGTTAGCGCACGGGGGGTTACAGTTGCCTATGATGGTCTTCAATGCAGGTCATCATATTTTCAATGCTGCAAACAATGGCGCCATTGGCTACCTCGGACTTACGGCCGGGTCTGCCTCATTAATCAACAGCTTTGGCAACCAGGCACAGCACGATCAGTTTGTTCCGAAAATGTATGCTGGCGAGTGGCAAGGTACGATGGCCCTGACCGAGCCGCAGGCCGGAAGTTCGTTATCTGATATTACCACATCGGCAAAACCAATGGCCGATGGATTTTATAAGATCAAAGGACAAAAGATTTTTATTTCAGGCGGGCAACATGAGGCTTGTCAAAATTTTGTTCATCTCACCCTGGCGCGCATCGAAGGCGCACCAGCTGGGGTAAAAGGAATTTCATTGTTTATCATTCCTAAATACTGGCCCAATGAAAACGGAAGCCTTACCGACAACGATGTATTCTGTGCCGGTGATTTTCAAAAGCTGGGCCAGCGGGGGTATGCTACCACACATTTGGTATTTGGTGATAAAGATTCTTGCAAAGGATGGCTGGTAGGCGAGCCTCACAAAGGACTCAACTACATGTTTCAAATGATGAACGAAGCGCGTATCAGCGTGGGCATGGGTGCTGCATCCGTAGCGATGGCCGCCTACCAGGCAGCGCTTGACTACGCGAGTGAGCGACCGCAGGGAAGATTAGCCAGTGAGAAAGATCCACTAAAGCCGCCCACGTTAATTATTAATCACCCGGATGTGCAGCGGATGTTGCTAACCCAAAAGGCAATCGTTGAAGGCGGACTCTCACTGGCGATGGAATGTAACCGGCAGTTTGATCTTGCCCACGCAACTTCCGGAGACGCACAACATGAGGCATGGTTGTTATTAGAGATTTTAACACCGATCATAAAAACATATGGTTCCGAGCAAGCCAATCGTTCGGCTTCACTGGCGATCCAAACCCTGGGTGGCTATGGATATACCCTGGACTTTCCGGTGCAACAACATTATCGCGATCTTAAAATCTTTACGCTCTATGAAGGTACCACCGGCATTCAGTCCCTCGATTTGTTAGGGCGCAAAGTGCCGATGGAAAAGGGAAAAGCATTGAGATTACTTGCAGGCCGGATAAAGGATACGATTGATAAAGCCAATATGCAGGAAGCACTTCGCGCACAGGCTTCATTGTTAAACGATGAAGTAAATCGGATCAACGAAGTACTCACCCACCTGGGTCGCTATGCAGCAGCAGGAGATATAGACCGATACCTGGCCGATGCCACCGTGTTTATGGAGATGATCAGTTATACTGTAATTGGCTGGCAGTGGTTAAAGCAGTCGGTGGTTTCGCACAAGCAATTGCAAAAAGAAAACTATCAGCTTGAGTCAAAATCTTTTTATGAGGGCATCATTCATACCGCGAAATTCTATTTCCGCTACGAACTTCCTCATGCCGAAGCGTGCGCTAAAACATTATTGAATCCCGAATACCTGACGAATCTGAAAAAGGAGAGTTGGTGATTTGAAGAAATCTATTGGGCATGAAATGCAAATTCCTTTTTCAGACATTCAGCATTGTTTTGCGGTGTAAAGGTGGAGACACCCCCAACCAGGTTCTTAACATTCGTAAAGCCGTTTGTACTCAATAAATAACTTGCCCTTGGGCTGCGGTGATTATGACTGCAATAAACAAGAATCTCTTTGTTCTTATATTTCTTCAATTCACCCAGCCGCATTTCCAGTTCTTCAACATTTACATTGATTGCTCTTTTGAAGTGACCAAAGCTAGGCCTCTCTTTTAGGGTACCTTTAAACTCCTCGGGTGATCTTACATCCAGCAACACAGCATTCGGATTGGCAGCAAGCCTATTGCAAAAATCCTGAAGGTCAATAGTTGCAAACTTAACAGTTGACTTTTTAACTAACGGCATTCCACAGGCGTGGCAGGTTCCGGGACCCGCGTGTTCTTCATCATCGCATGAATATCCACACGGTAAACACACATAAGGTTCTTGGTTTGGAATGTTGACCTGAATCAGGAGAAGTGTAAACCCGAAAAATAGAATTTTCATTAGGCTGTTATTTAAGATCTATTTAGCCTCCATTGCCATTTGGCCCAAGTGTGAAGCCTTATGTGTTACACGGCTAAGCATAACATTTAGTTTATTACGATGTGGTTCTTTTTTGAAATCCTCTTCTGTTACCACCATGTGTCTTCCATGCCAATCTGATTCACTCATTGACTTAAACGTACGATCCAGTTCTGCTACGATGGCTTTCCACTTCGTTAACAGTTCTGTTTTGCTTAAATGACCCGACTGATTGGTGCCACGCTCATGATGATAAATTTTGGCTAACTCAGGAAACATTCTTTGCCGGATTCCAAAAAGCTCAAGTAAGGCATCATCCGTATCGGCAAGATGACCCATTAGCCATGATGGCGAATTGCCACCAGGTACAATAGATTGAAAATACTTTTCGTCCTGGATGGATTCTATCGCTTTTTCCATTCTGCGATTGTAGGTATCCCATTGCAGCAAACAAATGTCAAGTGTGGTCATTGGTCGATTTGAATTAGTTCTTGTAAAGATAAGAATGAAATGAACTCCTCCAGAGAATTACTTTTTGAAATCAGAAACTGGGAATCAGTTTTTCCAGATTGTTAAACCGATAGCCAACCGTCAGACTTATTTTCAGATCGGTGGTCGTGATGTAGGAGGGGTTTAAGGAAATGTAATAAGCTTCGTAGGCCACACGCATAGTGGCATAGGCTCGGGGGCTGTTATACCCTAGATTAAGGACCATCAGCGCACTCCACTCGAAATTCCAAGCATTAAATTCTCCCTTTTCTGCGAGGTAAGTATTATAGGCAAAGCCGGGACCTGCCAACACAATGGGTGAGATAAAGAATTTACCATTGGCCAACGCAACATTAACTCCATACCCAGGCAGTGCCAATAACCCAGGCGCTTTCGATGATTGCAATCCAGCCTGATTACCATAGGTGGTGGCCACATCACGACTTTCAGGAACCAGACCAGTTGGTGCTTGCAGATACCGGTAAGAAGGTTCGAACCGCAATAAAAATGAACCTGCCGTTTTCTTTTGCAATTCATTTTGGAAGTTGGCTGCGCGGTACGAATATTTCTTCTCGTTGAAAATATACGTTATCTGAGCCCCGATTCTTTGCAGTTCTATGTCAGGTTGCGATGTAAATTCTCCCTGTTCATCAGCCGAAATCATACCTCGACTTTCCAGGTAAAACCCTCGCACCGCCCATTGACGACCTGTGTAACTTAACGACAACCTAAATTGCTCCAGGTTTTCCCGATCCTCTTCCATTAGGGTTGTTTTCGGTAATGAATAACTTATATCGGCATCAATAATTTTATAGGTAATACCCACACCGATCAGATCATTTACATTATTATAAAGTGAAGTGTTAATTTCATTTCCATTGCGGGTCGATCCAAACGCGAGGCTGGTTCCCTGTCCGCCATACATAAACCGGATGTCATTGGATCGTGAATAACGCATTACATAATTGCTGTCCGCATCATTCGGGGTCACCGTTAATTGTTGAAAGCCTGCTGAAATTGAAACTGGCGACTGACCATAGCAGGTAATGGAAACAAACAGGATGAAAAAGAAGGGCGCCCTCACAACAGAATTGAATTGGAAATCCGCAAGGCAAAGATAGAACATTCCCCTTAGAGCTGATTTCACCATATTAAAACATTGTACTACCTTGTGTGGGTCTGTATCTATTCAAGTATGAGGTTGGCTGCCAGTTTGTTACTGATCTTTTTCATCAATGCTTCCCGGGCTTCTGGTTTTGATGTAATTCAGTCTGGAGCAGATACGGTAAAAGCCCGTCTTCATTTGGAGGAAGCTAAAAAGAACTTTGCAAAACCGTCACTGGCTGATTCGCTTGGGTTGCTGGCATTTCAGCAAGCGGGTAATAATATTCCACTACGTGCCGAAAGCGCCTATGTGATTTGCTTCGCCAATGCGCCCGGTGATTTTGAACGGGCTCAGCAGTGGGGCGATACAGCGATCTACAATTATAAACAACTACAAAATAACCTTTGGATTGGCTATACCTTACGGACATTGGGTGTTCAGGCGAAAAAAACCAACAAACACGACTTGAGTATCAGGTATCTTCAGGAGTCCATCGGGTACTTTGAAAAAAGTAAAGACACTGTAATGATGGCGCAAAATTATGTTACGCTATCATTATTATATCATAATAACCTAATGGAATACAAGAAAGGGCTGGAGTATGGGCTAAAGGGTTTACGGTTACTCGAAAGTCAACATACAAGCCAACCTGTTTTGTATTGGCGGGCTATTAATACCATTGCAATCAACTATGATGATGCCGGAGACTGGGACAATGCACTTCGCTTTCATGAGCGCAACCTGAGTTTTGAAGATCCCTATTATAAAAGCAGCACGCTGAATAATATTGGTAATACCCTTAAGAAAAAGGGCGAATTGAAAAGAGCCGCAGAATTCTTTCAGCAAAGCCTGGCCATTACAGCATCGGGCGAGACGTATGATTTAGCCACCGTTTATTGTAATCTAAGTCAGGTAAATTACGATCTGGGGAATATAAAAATGGCCTATTTCTATAATGACTCTTCTCTGCACTATGCAATCAAAAGTAATGATTCAGAAAAACTTCGTGACAGTTATGAGTTTGCTTATAAACTCCATCAAAGGGAAGGCAACTATAGGAAAGCATTTGAATACCTGAATGCCTATACGGTGATTAAAGATTCTGTTTTGAATAAAGATAAAGCTCAAATTATTTATGAACTGGAATCCCGCTTTCAATCGGAACAGAAGGAACGCAAGATTGCGCAGCTACAAAACGAAACCCTGATCAAAGACCTTGAAATTCAACAGTCCCGCTTTATTATCTGGGGTGTGGTGGGTGCGGTGGGTTTGTTGGTCTTGGTTATATTCTGGTACTACAAGCGGCAGCAATACAAACAAAACGTGGAACGGGCACAAGAGCGTGAAGAGTTACAACGCCAGCGATTCAGTGCCGTGATTGAAGCCGAAGAAACCGAACGCAGCCGTGTGGCCAAAGACTTGCACGATGGCTTGGGGCAGTTGTTATCAACCGCTAAACTTGGACTTACTGCCGTGTCGCTTCCTCAGCATGATGCACAAACCCACTTATTAGCCAATTCAATCAATGCATTGGATCAGGCTACTCAAGAGGTTAGGTCAATCTCACACAACCTGATGCCGGCAACGCTTACCGAACTGGGATTGAAATCAGCATTGGATGACATGTTTCATAAAATCAATGATTCGAAATTGATGAATATTAAACTTCGCATGGATGGACTTGATACACGTTTACCGGGTACGGTAGAGGTTGCCGTGTACCGGGTAATTCAGGAAGTGATCAACAATATGATAAAGCATTCAAAAGCAGACTTAATTCAGGTCAACCTTTTACGAACCGGTAATTCCTTGCGCCTCTCCATTGCCGATAATGGGGTTGGGTTTGAAAAGGAAATGATTACGAGGAGCAAAGGATTGGGTTGGAAAAATATTTTCTCACGCATCGCCATGCTCAACGGAAACATTGAAGTTGAAACTCAGCCAGGAGCTGGCACAAACATCAACATTCAATTTGCGATAGCATGAGCAATGCATTGTCCATTTTGGTAGTAGATGATCATCGCGTCTTTGTAGAAGGGCTCATCGCTATTTTACGCATCAACTTTCCGAAGGTAGAGTTTAAGATTGCACATTCGGGCGAAAGCGCGTGGGAACAAATCACAGAAAACCCAACCTTTCATTTGGTTATTACAGACATTTCCATGGCTGGAATGACAGGGCTTGAGTTGGCAACCCGCATCAAACAGCACCATGCAGCTACCAAGGTGCTTATACTTTCTATGCACAATGAACGAAACATTGTGACAGCGGCCATGGATACAGAGGCTGAAGGTTTTGTGTTGAAGAGTTCCAGCGCTCAGGAAATTATCATCGCCATACAAGATGTTTTGAATAACAAGACTCACTATAGTCGCGAAGTCTTATCCATCTTGTTGGAAAAGGAGAAGGCGGAAAGAAGACAAGAGGAGGTAAAAACTCTGCTTACCGAACGGGAACGGGAAATTCTGAAACTTATAATTGAAGAATATTCCAGTGATGAAATCGCAGAAAAGTTATTTATCAGTAAACGCACGGTTGACACACATCGGGCCAACATCATGGAAAAGACCGGTTGTAGAAACCTGATTGCCCTTTTCAAATTCGCCATTCGGTACCAGCTTATCACTTTCTGAACTAGGTACTATTACCTAGTTAAATTACGCACCAGCCTCTATTCCCGGCATCGGGTATTCTATTCACTTTTGGAAAAAAATCAGAGGATGAATACAAAAATCAAATTGGGGTTCCTGCTGGTATGCATTGGACTCGCCTCATGTAGTTTGTTTGAAGATCTGGAAAACAAATCCTATCGGGATCAAACGGTAGAATTACTTACCGGAGCAACCTGGAAAGTTGATTCAATGTCTCATTGGAAATTTACACCCGCATCCGGGGTAACCGATTTGCTTTTCCTGAATTATGGAACCTTTGAATTTTTAAGTCCGGATGATACCAAAAACCCGGGTAACAACTCAGGTTACCTGATTCACCGCTACACAGATAGTGGAATAGCAAAAATTGATACGATGGCCTGGGAGCCACACGGGGCTGGAACACGAGAGCCCGACCCTAAACCATTGTTTGACTTATCTATCTATTATAAAGATCCGAATGGTCAGCCTGGATTTTTTAATGATGATCTGGCGATACCATACAATTTCAGAATTAATGAAAAAAACAAAGTGAATATCGCGGGCGAGGCGAAGTTTACGCAAACGGGTATAACCACTGCAGAGTATCACTATAGTTATCACTTTACCCGGTGATCAGGCTACCATTATTTATCATCGCCTGGGTTATAGATTGGAAAACAAGAGACGCTGGATACCCGATCATGGTTTGAAAAGATCAGGATCGCCAATTCAGACCTCATTATTCATAGTTTCATTTTCAATACTCAATTATCCATTGTCCTCCTGAATCCATTATCAGGTATCCGGCCTATGCTGTTTGCCGTTCTTGGAAATCTCCTGCCGAGAACAACCAGACCTTCTTTAAACCGTTAAAGGCAATAAACCCCTACGGCCATGATCAAGAATTACCTCCTGATTGCGCTCAGAAGCTTCCTGAAGCATAAGTCTTTTACCTTTCTTAATGTGATCGGCTTGACACTCGGCATGGTGGCAAGTCTGCTCATTCTGCAATATGTAAAGTACGAGCGCAGTTACGATACATTTCATAGCAAGGCACAGGATATATATCGCATACAATACAATCAATGGCAGAGTGGTAAGCTCCGCTTTGAGTGTGCTGCCGCTGTACCGGCCGTAGGTCCTGCGTTGAAAAATAATTTTCCCGAAGTAAAAGCTTTTACCCGGTTGTATCCCGTGAGTGGTGTAGCCAGTTATGAAAGTGTGGATCGGGGTGTGATTGCTTTCCGCGAAGAGAAGATGCAAATCACTGACCCAGCCGTTTTTGAAGTGTTTGACATAAATCTATCGAAAGGAGATAAAGGAAACTCTCTCAAAGGTCCCAATAAGACCGTTATCTCGGCACGGGCAGCAAAAAAATATTTCGGAGCAGAAGACCCCATGGGCAAAACCATTTCATGGGATGGTGACCGCAAGTTTGAAGTGACAGGTATTTTTGAAAATCTGCCCGACAATTCACACATCAAGTTTGATTTCATGTTCTCATATGAGACACTTAACCAGGAAACAAAAAATGAATCAGAAACCAATTGGGGTTGGTATGATTTCAACACCTATGTCTTATTACAACCCGGCACCGATGCAACGGCCTTACAGTCGAAGTGGGATGAGTGGTTACTGAAGGATCGTGGCGAGGAGTGGAAGAAGTATAGTGCAAAACAGGAATTCATTCTGGAACCGTTGCTCGACATTCATTTGTATGCAAATCTTTTGCAAGAATCGCAACCTGAAGAACGGGGTGATGGGGATTCAGTTTATGCACTAAGTATTATTGCACTTTTCATTCTCATTATCGCCTGGGTTAATTATATCAACCTGGCCACCGCTAAATCATTTGAACGCGCCAACGAAGTGGGTGTACGAAAAGTGATGGGAGCACAGAAAAGTCAATTGATGAATCAGTTTCTGTCGGAAGCCTTGTTGGTGAATTTGTTCGCTGCCATTATTTCGGTGGTTGCCGTTTGGCTCATCTGGCCGTTCTTTGCTAATCTGTCCGGAAGAAATATTCCGTTAGCATATTTGGGGCAACCTGACTTCTGGCTGTTGTTAGGTGCCTTATTTTTTGTAGGAACAATTCTATCAGGGTTCTATCCGGCACTGGTACTCTCTTCTTTCAAACCTGTTGCTGTATTGAAAGGAAAAATAATGCATACCGTGCATGGTAACTTTTTACGAAAGTCGCTGGTGGTATTTCAGTTTGTAGCTTCAGTGGTCTTTATCAGCGGCTCTGTAATTGTTTATCAGCAATTGAAGTTTATGCGCAGTCAGGATCTGGGTATTGATATCAACCAGACTGTGGTATTAAAGGGTCCGGGTGTTGTGGTTGATTCACTCTTCAAACAAAATCTGGAAGGAATGAAAGCAGAAGCGTTGCGCATTCCCGGAATCAAAAGCATGACGGCTTCTACCAATGTACCGGGCGATGAAATTTTTTGGGCGAGTGGAATCAAGCGAATTAATGGAGGTCCGGAGAATTCAATCTCAGGCTATACTGTTGGCATTGATCATGATTACGTTCCTGCTTTTGATTTGAATGTGGTAGCCGGTCGCAATTTTGATCTGGATCATCCTAATGAGAAGAAAAGTGTAATCATCAACGAAGCGATGTCTGTCGCGCTGGATTTTGAAAATCCGAAAGCTGCGATCGGGGAGAAAGTAAGGCATAGCGGTGACACCATAGAAATCGTGGGCGTTTTGGAAAACTATCATCAGATGTCGTTGAAAGAAGTTGTGACTCCCTTGGTTTATCGCTACACTCCCGACTTCGCTTCTTTTTTCGCCTTTAAAGTTGAATCTGATAATTATTCACAAATTGTTTCTTCCCTGCAAGAGCCATGGGAAACATTCTTCCCGGGAAACCCCATGGATTATTTTTTCCTGGATCAGTTTTTCAATCGACAGTATGATCAGGACCGGAAGTTTAGCCAGATCTTCGCGCTTTTCACCCTGCTGATTATTTTTGTCGCCTGTCTCGGTTTGTTTGGCCTGGCTTCCTTTATGACGTTGCAGCGGACCAAAGAAATAGGGATTCGCAAAGCACTTGGATCTACTTCTTCCGAAGTAATACTATTACTCTCGAAAGGATTTGTACAATTGGTACTCATCGCTAACCTTATTGCATGGCCGGTGGCCTGGTATCTGATGGACAACTGGCTGCAGTCGTTTCCGTACCGCATCAGTATTAGTCCGGTATTGTTTGTGTTGGCAGGGTTGGGTGTAGTCATCATTGCTTTTCTTTCGGTAGCCTGGCAAACCATGAAGGCAGCGAAAGTGAATCCGGCAATTACATTGAAGAATGAATGAGTCAGTAAGACCGGAGGTTAGTTACAACCATCCTGATCGCTTAAAGTGAAGATAAAGGATAATGCAGGTTCCAAAGGTAAGGAGCATGATCAGTGGATAGCCCAGCGGCCAATCCAACTCGGGCATAAATTTAAAATTCATCCCATAGATTCCAGCCACCATGGTGGGAATTCCGATGATCGCAGCCCAACCGGCAAATCGTTTTGAAACTTCATTTTGTGAGATGGAGATAAGTGATAGGTTGGCTTCCAACGCTGTTGATAGGAGATCCCTCGAATTGTCAACCATTTCATTGATGCGAATGGCGTGATCATACACATCCCGAAAGTAGGGCCTGGTTTCCTCTTCAATCAGTTTAAGATCAAAACGCATCAGCCGATTGCAGATATCAATTAACGGTGAAACCGAACGTTTTACATCCAGCAGCTGGTGTTTGAGATGATAGATTTGAGCAGTGGTCTCTCGCCTGAATTTTTCATCAAAGATCCTTTCCTCAAGGTCCTCGAGTTCTTCTTCGAGTGAATCTACTACAGGGAAGTATTGATCGACAATTGCATCCATCACCGCATAGAGAGCAAACCCGGGTCCACGTTGAAGCAGATGCGGAGTGCTTTCACATCGGGTGCGAACATCAGTATAGGCGAGCGATGAACCGTGGCGAACCGTGATAATAAAATTTCTTCCCACAAAGAAGTGTGTCTCACCCAAATCAATTTTCTTCTCATGCATTTGAACCGTACGCAACACAATGAAGAGGGTATCCCCATAAGCTTCAATCTTGGGTCGTTGATGGGCGCGATGGGCGTCTTCAATGGCGAGGTCATGTAGCCCAAACTCTTTTTGCATTTTAGATAGTAATTCTCTGTCGGGCTCGTGTAGTCCAATCCAAACGAATTTATCAGGTTGTTGCAGTACTTCAGTGATATTATCCATATCAACATTGGCCACCCGCACACCACCACAATAGGCGGCACAATTAACAACTGCATTTTCTGTTATAGTACTCATCAGGATACCGGCTTGCGACTCAAGTTACAAAAAATGTACTGACGACAAATGTTAGTGGTTCATTTAGCTTTGAAGGAGCATTTGTGTTTCCCGATTTTCAACGGTACCTTATTCTCCTAAAGAATTTATCCATGGATAAGAGAGCATTCTTGAAAACATCTACAGCGTTGGTGGCAGGTTCGGTATTATCAAGATTGGTTGCCTGCTCACCACAGCCGGAGCCATTAAAGAATTGGGCTGGTAATTTAGAATACAGTACAGGCAATGTTCATTATCCAACCACGGTTGAGCAGGTTCAGGAGATTGTAAGGAGTTGCTCGAGGCTCCGTGGCCTTGGCTCGCGGCATTCGTTTAACAAAATTGCCGATAGTACTGAAAATCAGATTTCGTCAAAGGAATTAAACAAAATAGTCTCGCTGGATAAAGCAGCAAATACAGTGACTGTGGAGGCTGGCATGAAGTATGGTGAACTTTGTCAGTATCTTCATGAGAATGGATACGCTCTTCACAACCTGGCCTCCTTACCACACATTTCTATCGCGGGATCAATAGCCACGGCTACACATGGTTCGGGGGTTAAAAATGGAAATCTGGCCACAGGTGTTTCTGCTATTGAATTTGTAAACGCTGCTGGCGACCTGGTTTCGTTGTCAAAGAAAGATGGCGAGTCATTTTATGGCGCAGTGGTTGGGTTGGGTGCGTTGGGCTTTGTTACAAAAGTTACCCTCGATCTTCAGCCCACGTTCAATATGCAACAGGTGGTATTTCGCAACTTGCCGATGGCTGAATTGGAAAAGAATTTCATGGCGATCATGTCCAGTGGGTATAGTGTAAGTCTGTTTACCGATTGGAGAAATAAAAATATTAATGAAGTCTGGATAAAAAGCCGCATTGACGAAGGAAGTGTGCCTACTGAACCGGCTCCTGAATTTTATGGAGCCAAGCTGGCCACACAAAACATGCACCCGGTCGAAGATCAATCGGCTGAGAATTGTACGGAGCAAATGGGCGTTTCTGGTCCATGGTACGAACGAATGCCGCATTTTAAAATGGGCTTTACCCCCAGTACGGGCAAGGAGTTACAGGCGGAATATTTTGTTCCCATTGAGCAGGCATATGAAGCAATTATGGCGATGGAAACATTGCATGAGAAAATAACCCCACACTTATTTATCTCAGAAATACGATCCGTAGATGCTGATGCATTGTGGATGAGTCCGTGCTACAAAAAGGCGTGCGTAGCAATTCATACAACCTGGAAGCAAGAGTGGGATACGGTCATGAGCTTGCTCCCACAGGTTGAAGAAAAACTAGCTCCTTATAATCCAAAGCCGCATTGGGCAAAATTGTTTACGATTCCACCAGCCGAACTACAATCGAGGTACGAGAGGCTGAATGATTTTAAGCGGTTGCTAAATCAATATGACCCTACCGGAAAATTCAGAAATGAGTTTATTGATATAAATCTCTTTGGTGCCTGATACAAAGAGCAAGACTATTTAAACCAGCTCTGAATGCCAAAAAGCGAATCGGTTTGTCCTTCTTGATATTGTTCAAGCTGAAGAGTTTCAGGCAAGTCACGCGTTATAAACCACTCTGTTTTATATAGCATGAGTAATAGATAAAGGATTGGAATGGCTGAAAAAAAGAAGAGTAATTTTGGTGAATTCTTTGGATTGCGTCTGCTTAAGATTAGAAATACATAAGAGGCTATCAAAAAGATAACAACGGCACCAAAAAAGTAGAGGGGATCAATGCTTAGGAGATGGGTTTCAAATTGTTTAACACCTTCAATCCCGCCTTCAAGATGGATACTCGAATTTTTATTTCCTTCAAATATGATTTGTCCCACCAATCCATCATCTTTTTCCAACGCTTTCAAATTGATTTTTAATGAATTGTTCAGGGTATCGCGGATTACTTCTATACCTGAAACAGGCCGCGCTACTTTCAGAACTTTGAAATCCAGGATTTCAGCGTTGTCACTCAATACGATTTTTAGTGGGGCATAAATATTTTCCTGCTTGATGGTTTCCTCGCCCTGGTTGAAGAAGTAAAAGTAAATGGAGGTAACATCAGAGGTAATTGTGTCGCCATTTGATTTTAATAGCATCAGCGGTGCATTGGCGGCATTTTCTTTATCCAGAATAGTAGTGCGGGTCGGGTCTACATAAAAAGTAGGTTTTCGTTCACGAATACCCACGTATAAAAAGTAATAGCCGAATACGATCGTTATCACAATTGAAATAATGGAACTGATAATAATATCTCTCCATTGATGTGAAGTAGGTTCGTTGCTTTTAGGGGGCATAAGTCTGTAAAGATAGTGAACACCGTGAATTTAGTAAACCAATTACCCTCGCCACATCCTGCTTATTTGACTATTCACCTGTCAAATTCATCATCCTCCAGGTTAGATAAGAACTAGTGCATTTGCAAGCCGCGAAAAAAGGCTGTATTTTTAATACAGCACACTCAGCAACCTTCCCACGTTTAGCCTATGAAGAAAGATGCTGGTATTGATTTATCGCACAAGGAATTTCGTTCTCTTGATAAAGATTATGCGAAAACGGCAGCAGCAGTTGACCTGGTTTATGTAAAAGATAGCATACCAGGCATTTCGCGGAAAGCATCAGGGAAGGGATTCACCTACTTTTTTAGAAATAAACCCATCGTTGATAAAAAGACGCTGGAGCGAATAAAGAAGCTTGCTATACCTCCGGCCTGGAAAAAAGTGTGGATTTGCCCCAACCCTTCGGGGCATGTGCAAGCAACCGGCATTGATGATAGAAATCGCAAGCAATACCGCTACCACGTTCTTTGGAATAATGTGCGAAGTGAAACCAAATTTCACCGCCTCTATGCCTTTGGTCACTCACTTCCACAGCTTCGAAAGCAATTGGAAAAGGATATTGCCCGTAAGGAGTTGTCTAAACAAAAGGTATTGGCCGCGGTCATACTCTTAATGGAACGGACCTACATACGCGTTGGTAACCAGGGCTACGAAAAGATGAATGGCACCTACGGGCTCACCACATTAAAAGACAAGCACATCAAAATCAGTAGCGGTGAAATGAATTTTGCCTTCAAGGGCAAGAAAGGTATTTATCATAAAATCTCTTTGCAGAATAAGAGACTCGCTCGCATCGTAAAGGAATGCCGCGATATACCCGGTGAGGAACTCTTTCAATACTATCAGCCCAATGGGTCGCGCACCAGTATAGATTCCGGCAGCGTAAATCAATATATCAAAGACGCTTCGGGGATGGACTTCAGTGCTAAAGATTTTCGGCTTTGGGCGGGCTCCTTAAATATTTTAAGATCCTTCAATTCCATTGGCCAGGCACTGACACAAGCGGCTTGTAAACAAAATATCCTGATGGCATTGGATGAGGTAAGTGCGAAACTTGGTAACACCCGAACCGTGTGCCGCAAGTATTATGTTCATCCTGGGCTGATCCGGTTATATGAGGAGAACAACCTGGAAAAATATCTGAAAGAATTGAATTCGGTGGAAAGACTTGGCAGCCGAACTCAATTCACTCATGAAGAGAAAGTATTGATGAAAATCCTAAAAGGATTTCATTAAAGTGAGGTTTGAGTGCGGAAAACTCTTCTGATCATTTCAAACAATTTTCGTACCTTACAAGGGTGATAGTTAAACTAACCTGCCTGATTCTATTTTTTATAGTGTTGTCTATTACTTTTATACAGGCCCAGGAGAATGAGGTACTTGCTCGGGCATTTCGCCCTAAAAATCCGAATGATAAGTTTTCGATCTTAGTGGAAAACGAAAACATATCCCGCCCACTGGCTGATGAAGCTACTTATTCGATCACGATTACGGTCACCGATATTCGCAATAAGAATGGGGTGCTTTATTTTAAGTTTTATGATAAGAGCGCTCCATTTCCGCACGATAAAGGCTTTTTGAAGATTGTCGTTCCAAAGTCGGAAATAATGGGCGATACGTTCACTGCAACCTATGACGGCTTCACTTCTAAAACGATGGGCATCTCGCTGCTCGATGACGAGAACAACAACCTGAAGCTCGACATGGGTTGGATCTTTCCGAAAGAAGGACACGCCTTTTCAGACTATTATCATAAAGCCTACCGAAGACCTGTCTATTCAGATTTTCAGTTTACCTTAACAGGAGACAAAGAGGTGATGATGAAGATGAAGTATTACTAATCTATCTTCAATCGCCCACAAGCTTCTTTATAATACTCTCCTCTATCGAAGTTTTTTTAAATAATCTGCACTGTCCTTAAGCACAGGCATTTCAATTTCCACAAAGAAGTTTTTAATGTCACCTACTTTACTTGTTTCAGAGAATTCATTCCAGCCCTTAAATTGTGGATGGTTCCCATCCTTTACGGTATTCCCGAGACAGATATTTGTTAGCCTCAGGGAGGTTGGTAATTTTCATTGTAGCAGCATCGTAATAGAGTGTCTTTCCGGTGCGCAAGGCTACTGCATATAAATTGATAGTTTCGGTAAGCGGCCAGGCATCGCGCAAACTTCCAGCGCATTGCTTGCCGGTTAAACATCCATTGATGAAATCTTTAGGAACATATCCTTCCTCGCCATCAGGATTAGTGTCCTTTTTGCTTTCCCCTGCTAGTTTACCAGAGATAATCTGCGGGTTCTTTCCATGGAAGTTGGCCATTATTTTTCCCTGGTCGCCCACAAACATCATTCCCTCGTTCGGCATCGTTTTGTTTTGCTTGTATAATTCTTCAGGTACAGCGGGCCTCATGCCACCATCATACCAACATAAATCAATGGCCGGTCGCGAACCCTTTGCTTGAAATTTAAAGCGAACGGTGCTTGCCATTGG
>JBEBJH010000307.1:0-4550 GCA_040079965.1 Cyclobacteriaceae bacterium | reverse complement strand
CCTGGTCTCTTTCGTCACGCTTGAGAATGATGACATTTATGGAAGAAAAGGTCTCGAAACCAATTGGGGCAACAATGCCTTTGGTACTTATCTATTATTGGAAGAAGGTGCTGATCCCAAAAAAGTAGAAGCAGGCCTGCCCGATTTTATGGAGCGTCATTATGCCAACTTTGCTAAAACTAACTTTGGGGCTCCGCCAGATTTCACAGCCTCCAAAGCGACAACACTTTTTCTTCAAAAGCTTACTGACATCCATCTTCGTTCGCACCTTGATGATGAACTGGAGATAAATGGAAATATCAATAACGTGCGCATGATGGCCGTGATCGGCCTGTTCATCATTCTGATTGCCTGCTTCAACTTCATCAATCTAAGCACCGCCCGCGCTACCAAACGTGCGAAAGAAGTTGGGTTACGAAAAGTTGTGGGCGCTTTCAAAAGTCAGTTAGTAAACCAATACCTAAGCGAATCTGTGTTGATCTCATTTTTCGCACTGGTGCTGGCGATTGTCATTTCTATTGGGGCCATCTCGTGGCTGAATAGCTTTACAGGAAAATCATTAACGCTTGATCCCACCATCAACGGGCCCTTGTTTATCGGCTTGATTGGATTTGCTGTGATCGTAGGTTTGATCGCTGGATTATATCCCGCCTTCGTGCTGTCCAGTTTTAAACCAGCCCTCGTGCTAAAGGGTCAACAGGGTTCAGTAAAAGGAAAGGGGTTGGTGAGAAGATCGTTGGTGGTCGTGCAATTCTCAATCTCCATTGTCTTGCTGATTGCCACTGCCATTACCTTTCAACAATTACAGTACCTGAATACCCGCAACCTGGGGTATGATAAAGACCAGGTAGTAACGCTTAGTTATTACAATGAGTTGGCCGATAACTATGAAGGATTCTATAATGAGCTGCTTGAATCATCAGCCATTGAAAATGCCGGACGCTCTTCACGCATCCCTACCGGGCGGTTGCTTGATAGCCAGGGTCCGCCCCTGATCACGAAAGGTGATAGTCTTATCAACTCAACTGTGACAACCAAATTTGTAGTTTCGGATCCTGAGTTTTTCAAAACCTATGGTATTGAAATGGCCGCAGGTCGCGATTTCTCCAAATCAATCCCCACCGATGACTCACTGGCCTTTATCATAAACGAAACAGCCGCTAAAAATTATGGCTGGAAGAACATGGAGGATGGTCTGGACAAAGATTTTAGTTACGGTGGCACCAAAGGAAAACTGATTGGTATTGTAAAGGATTTTCATTTTGAATCGCTCCATCAGGAAATCATTCCGCTGGTATTCTTTCCCAACCAGGGCAACTACAACAATCTCTCGATCAAAATCTCAGGCAACCAGGTTACGCAAGGTCTGGAGCACATCGAAAAAGTGTGGCGCGAATTTTTACCTAAGCGGCCTTTCAGCTACCAGTTTTTGAGTGAAGATTATCGCAGGTTGTATGAAGAAGAACAGAAGCAAAGCCAATTGTTCACAATGTTTTCGGGATTGGCCATCTTTATCGCCTGTCTTGGGTTATTTGGTCTTGCCACCTTCAACACTTTGCAGCGTGTAAAAGAGATTGGCATCCGCAAAGTATTGGGCGCTTCGGTTCCGAGCATTCTTACGTTGCTATCGCGCGAAATTGTTGTTTTGATTTTGGCTGCCAACCTGATTGCCTGGCCTCTCGCCTGGTATTTTATGAACCAGTGGCTCGACTCGTTTGCCTATCACATCGACATGAACCTGGCTATTTATCTGTTGGCGGCCATTGGTGCCATCATGCTCGCATTGATAACGGTGAGTACCCAAACGCTTAAGGCAGCAATGACAAACCCATCAACCACCTTGCGGTATGAGTAAGTTATTCGGCTTCCATCTTCTTTAACGCAAACTTGCGGATGGTGTAACCCACTACCAACCCGAAGGTGGCAAAGCCCAGTACAATGAAGATAAAATTATCTTCAAAGGCCTTTGCCTGCAGGTTGAGCAATCGCCCTACCCAGTAGCCTGTGGTACTTACCAGCGTGGCCCACATCAACCCGGTAACGGTGGTGTAGAAGAGATAAGACAGTGGTCGAATGCCACTCATGCCCAGGATCAGTGGAATGATCACCCGAAATCCATAGAGAAATCGGTAGCTAAAGAGTATCTGAAGGCGGTGCTTATGAAAGAAGTTAGTGACCGGCTTCACCTTAGCTTGCAGGTGTGGACGCTTGGCAAGGAAATATTTTCCGTTGAGACGCCCGATGAGGTAATAAATCCAATCGCTAATGAAGGAGCCCATGAACGCTGCCAGCACCGTAAGGGGAAACTCGAACAGTCCACGGTAGATCAGCGATGAAGCAACAAGAATGGCTGTCTCACCCTCTAAGAAGGTGCCGATGAGCAACGCCAGGTATCCATATTGATCCAAAAATTTTTCCATACAACTCTGGTGTTTAACCCGCTCCCAAAAAAACTCTCATAAAATTGAACCAACTATTAGAATAATCGTTTGTAATTGCATTAATTTTGTATAAACTTTTTTGAATGCCTTTTATCTGACGATTTAAACGCAAGAACAGAATTGAAAACAACCATAACACCTTTTGAGCCTGCTGACTTCACCTTCAGCGTAGCCACACCAGCTACGATGCTCATTTGTAACGATTGCTTCCCCCGCCCGGGGTTCAAAAGCTTTCGAAGGCAAATCAGAATCTGATACCTTTTTACTAACAATCGTATGGCGGGTCTGCAAGGCAGGTTACGCCTGAAGTGCTTTTAAAGCATTTCTTGTTTTCATCATTAATCTTAACGAATTACAACATTGGAGAATAATATTATTGTCAGACCAGCTACGGCTGATGACACACATTATGCAGAGACCATCACCAACGAGATGGCTGAATCTGCTAAGGCACGGGGCACGGGCATCGCCAAGCGCTCGCCTGACTATGTGAAAATGAAAATGGAGGAAGGCAAAGCAGTGATTGCTCATACTCAGGACGGAACCTGGGTTGGCTTTTGCTATATCGAAGCCTGGGAACATGGCAAGTATGTTGCCAACTCCGGCCTTATCGTGTCGCCTCCTTTCCGCAAGTCGGGAGTCGCTACTGAAATCAAGCGCAAGGTCTTTGAACTCTCGCGCAAGAAATATCCAGATGCCAAGATCTTTGGTTTAACCACCGGCCTTGCCGTGATGAAGATCAACTCAGACCTGGGTTATGAGCCAGTAACCTATTCCGAACTCACCACAGACGAAGAGTTCTGGAAGGGCTGTCGCAGTTGTGTAAACTTTGACATCCTGGTGAGCAAGGAGCGAAAGAACTGTATGTGTACCGCTATGCTCTTCGATCCCGTTGAAGATGCCAGGAAAAAAGCTGAGCTTGTCAAGACGGTAGTCACTCCGGAAGGAGATCTTGAGCATCACCGCAAGCGTGAGTTTCAGGGAAACTTCAAACTCTTCGAACGCTGGGTGCGATTTAAACAGTTTGTCCTGCTCAAGGGCTGGAAGAAAAAGGAAGGCGAAGAAGGTAAAAAGTCTTCGTTCATGAGTTTCCTGTTTTTCTGGTAACCAGACATTAATACTTAATCACTAAAATTAAAAACTCTGTACTCCCCTCTCTCCCGATAGCTATCGGGGTGGAGAGGGGCCGGGGGTGAGGTTATGAAGAAAGTTGTTTTAGCATTCAGTGGAGGATTAGACACCTCCTACTGCGCCATTTATTTATCCAAAGACCTGGGGTATGAAGTTCATACGATAACTGTGAACACGGGTGGGTTTAGTGCAGAAGAAGCAAAAGAGATCGAAAAGCGGGCTCTTAGTTTAGGGGTAGCATCACATAAAACCGTAGACGAAACCAAAACCTATTACGAAAAAGTAATTCGCTACCTGGTTTATGGAAACGTACTTAAGAATGGAACCTACCCCCTGAGCGTGAGTGCTGAGCGTATGTCGCAGGCATTGGCTTCGGCACACTATGCAAAAGCACTGCAAGCCGATGCCGTTGCTCACGGAAGTACCGGGGCGGGCAACGATCAGGTGCGCTTTGACATGATCATCCAGATCCTTGCACCTGGTACAGAGATCATCACTCCTATCCGCGATAAAAAACTGAGTCGCGAAGCGGAGATCGAATACCTGAAGTTGAAAGGCGTAATCTACAACTTCGATAAAGCCAAGTACTCTATTAATAAAGGAATCTGGGGAACCTCGGTAGGTGGAAAGGAGACCCTGAATTCGATGGGGCAATTGCCTGAAGAAGCATGGCCTACACAAGTGACCAAGCAAGGGAGTGAGGAAGTGAGGCTGGGATTCGAAAAGGGTGAGTTGAAATCCGTGAACGGAAAGAAATTCACACATCCGGTAGAAGCTATTCATCACTTGCAATCTATTGCTGGTCCTTACGGGATTGGTCGTGATATACACGTAGGTGATACCATCATTGGGATAAAAGGTCGGGTTGGTTTTGAAGCCGCAGCCCCAGTGTTGATCATTAAGGCCCATCATGCACTCGAGAAACATGTACTCACCAAATGGCAGTTGAGTTGGAAAGATCAGTTGGCACAATTCTAT